>JAGVJN010000033.1 GCA_020051095.1 Pseudomonadota bacterium
ATGTTGCTCGCACAACCATAAGCCCCAAAAAAACTAAGTTTCCCGAAGAATTCGAACGAGTGAGTTCGACAAAATGCGCAGCGAAAAGCGCGTAGCGCGTCGGAGCATTTTGGACGCGCTTTAGCGCGCTCCGAAGGAGTGAGAAAGGAGCGAAAGCGACGAACGAATCAATCTCTTCGGGCGCGCCATTTTTCCCCCATTAAAATCAAAGGCTTACGGGTCTATCCCATTTATGGAGGCACTCACTTAACAGCACAGCACTCTAACACGAGTCCTATAGTTTTCAAATTTCTAAAGCCATAGGCACGTGTGCTAGGTGCAATCTCAATTAATGCTGCGATTGGCAAGTTGAAAAGCTTATTACAGTGTGATTTCCAATAATATTGATGCAATGAGATAATCCCAACGCCTTTCTCATCTTTAGCAGCTGGTAATTCTCCCTGTAACTAGCTATGTGCGCAACTCTCATTGTAATAATCCTGAAATAGTTTCAGTTTTTGTTCCAAATCACGCTAATTCCTAAATAATAGACTATCTAAATATTCTCGCCTTATTGTTCCAATTAATCGCTCAACAAATTCCTTTGATAGTCGTACTAAAGAGTTTATTTATTTCATATAATCGTGGATGACTTTCCCATAAGGAAGCGTCAAATCCGATTGAATATGCACGGCATTGACCACCGATTTTACAGGCAAAGTAGCGACGGGTGCCAAAGCATGATGGAACAGCTCAAGATTGGCGGGTCCTGTCCAGGCACCTTTAATAGAAATGTCCTGTAAGTGATATTCCACCAGTTCACAAATACGGGTGCTGCCATCGACATGCGGTATAATTTTTAAGAGAAAGTTGGCGCTTAGCATTCCTTTTTTTATATTTTCCGGATCGGCTTCTTTATATTTATATCCCATTGTTCCGGTAGCGATCCGGCAGCTACCATAATTGAGTATGCCGAGCAATGTTTCTTTTTCAACAGATAATTTCGGCTGTGCCATTTTTTTAGGAAAGCCCCATATTTCACGACCGCCGGCAATGGGAGGATGATCGTCTAAATACATGGCATAGGTGTATCCGCCTATGGTGTTTCCAAACCGAACCGGAATGACCTGACCGGATTCGGTATAGTTACCAAAACCAGTAGAATCAGGCATGCGAATAAATTCAAACTTGACTAATGGCTCCGTCACTTCCAGCGGCGCTGGCACAACTTCCTTTAATCGATCCAGATCCGTTTCATAGGTAATAATCATGTATTCCCGATTGATAAACCGGTAGGGTCCCTGCGGATAGGAAGGGCTATGCAAGGGCATCGCAAATGCTTTTTGCGTCACATCCTGTTCTTTCATGTGTCTATTTCCTTATTCAAGTCCGGGTATTCCTTAGCAGTATCATACAGCGCAATCCCTTCTGCCGGAGGGATCGGTTGATTCCATACGGATTTTTTTACCGCCTGCACAGCTTGCTCGTATCCATCCTTAATAAGCTTATCAATGCTGCGTTTTGAAAATTCATAATCTTTGGAGGAAAGATCTGTATCGCTCCCTTTATTAAGAAAACGCACCAATGCGATGTGATGATCCCTGCCGGAACGGATGCATTCTTTTATAATTGGCTCATTGCATTTTGTTTCAGGGATTAATTGACTCAGTTGATCGATTTGGTATCGTAGCTTATGAATAACCTTATACATTTCCAGAGTCTTGGTAAACCGGCTGGAAAACTCAATATCTTTTTTCCGCTTCAGAATATCATCCAGAGATTTTGGCTTGAGACCAAAGGAATCGAACAGATGAATCATAAAACAGAGTCGGATTTTGGCGTTCCTATCAGTTAAAACATAGTTAACCGGAGTATTACTGGATATACCGCCGTCCCAATATAATTTCCCATCCACTTCGACAGCCGGGAATCCCGGAGGCAACGCTCCACTGGCCATAATGTGTTCAGGTTTTATGGTGGTGGTTTTGGAATCGAAATAGGTAATTTCTCCGCTGGTGATTTCAACGGCTCCGAGACTTAAGCGGACCTTGCCTGAATTTAACCAATCGAAATCAATCAGCTTTTCAAGGGTTTGTCGCAGTGGGCTGGTATCGTAGTAACTCAATAATTTTGGATCGTCATGCCAACTCATATTCGGGGGCGGAAAGCGAAGGTGAAAAAAACCATCTTGTCCCTGAATGAGAGAAGATTGCGCTGACCAATAATTCAAACAGCGATTCCAAGCCACATCATCAGGCACTGGCAGGCTGTCCAAGGGATTTGAACGTGAAATCCCATACCAAAATTCAATCAGTTTCTCAATTCGGTTTTGTTTTTGATTACCTGCGCATATCGCCGCATTAATGGCTCCAATGGAGGTTCCAACAAACCAGTCTGGATCGTATTCGGCTTCGTGCAGCGCCTTTAACACACCAACCTGGTATGCCCCCAGTGCGCCACCGCCCTGCAGACTGCACGCAATGCTGTCAAATTTCGGAGCCAATAATTTTTTTTTGCCGCTCATAGATTACTCCATAAACCAGCCATGGTTGACCACGATAGACTGACCCGTCAGAGAATTGGAGGGGAAAGAGGCAAAAAACAATGCGGTGCGCGCCACATCATCGGTCGTGGTAAATTCCCCATCAACGGTATCTTTCAGCATCACATTTTTGATAACATCCTCTTCACTGATGCCTAACTCTTTGGCTTGTTCAGGAATTTGTTTATCCACCAGTGGGGTGCGTACAAAACCAGGACAAATCACATTTGCGCGAACGCCATGCGCTGCCCCTTCTTTGGCGACTACTTTACATAAACCAAGCAAGCCGTGCTTTGCGGTTACGTAGGGGGCTTTTAGTTTAGAGGCCTCCTTGGAGTGCACTGAACCCATATAGATAATGCTGCCTCCGCGGTCACTGTTGTACATGTGCTGCAGGCAAGCACGAGTGGTCAGGAACGCACCGTCCAAATGAATGGCTAACAGCCTTTTCCAAGCTGAAAATTCAAATTTATCCAGCGATTCTATCGTTTGTATCCCCGCGTTACTGACTAAAATATCAATGGCACCATACTGTTCTATAATTTTATTAACGCCGGTATTGACCTGTTCTTCATTGGTGACATCCATGGCGACGGCCATGGCTTGACCACCTATTTTTTTTATTTCGTCTGCAGCAGCCTGGGCCTGTTCAAGGTTGAGATCGGCAATTGCAACGCTGGCGCCTGCTTTTGCATATTCGAGAGCGATTTCCTTACCAATACCGCTGGCCGCTCCAGTAACAATTGCAATTTTATTATAGAGTAACATGATAAAATTCCCTTTTTTTTATTATGTATCTGCCAGTATAGCAGTGTATTTGGAAATTGGATCGCTGCGGTTTGAGTAATTTTTCTTTATAAAATAGCTCCTTTCTTGGCAAACAATACTATCATGTACAGATAAAATAGTTGGCTAAAAAAATTATACCGTACTTGGTGTCTTTAACCCTCTATTCACTAATTTATTACGAAAAGTTGGTCGGGGCATAGCCCTGATGGATCTTCACCTTTTTTTGAACAATCATAATGAAGCTCCCCAGGTCATCTGCCTAATACAATCAATCTCTAATATTATGGGTATTATCTTTTTTATAATCTGGCAACCAAGATAAAAGAAAGCTCCTGTATTTTTATGCGGAAAGAACTGGACTAACAAGTTAAAACCACGTGATATTTATCATCGATGCATTTCCTGCGTCACTGCATACTGTGCAGTGACGCAGGAAAACATCGTTGATTTTACTCAGTAAAATCAACACATTTTGCCCTTTTGTTCAAAGGCGCTCAACGCGTTTGAACAAAAAATCAATGAATTGCTTATTTTTCTAAACAAATAATTCCAGGCCCATGCCCTGCGCTTGGCTAACGAGCTATTCGCATAAGACATCTCTCGTTAACTAGAAAAACCGTAGCTTTGCAATATCCACAATACTGTTATTTATTAGCTACCCATTGATTATATTTAATTTTTATTATCACATGGTCTAACAACAAATCAAATTCCATGCTAGGATACGATGCCTTCTATGCGCCTATAATTCGCTACAGCTAAACCTTTCGGCATTTACAGGTTAAGCCTTTGATATTTTAAAAATACAGTCGATGAGAAGACTTATCATTTGCTGTCTTTGGACCTATTCTAAATAAAGGAGTATTTTTTAATGAACGTCGTACCGGGAAAAACGTTTTTACTTGGTCTTTTATGCGGCTTTACTATAGCTGTTCATGCTGGAGGGGATAATGATATTTTTGCTCAAATGCCAGGCTTCGGGGTGAGTATTGGTGGTCTTTACATACAACCTGGTGCTAACAATCTTGAATATGCCGTTTATACCACGCCGCTTCCCTTTCCGGCACCCAATTGGTACCAGAAGTCTGTGAAACCTGATTATACGGCTGCTTTTACGCTTGGACTGGAATATAATCTCGCAAGTAAAGTGGATCAGTACAAATTGGACTGGTTGCATTTTCAAAGCACTGATTCAGCAAACTTCGCTGCAACGCAACCAAATACTTCGGTTGGGCCTGCCTATTACTTTGGTCCAGCGCAGCAATTTTTGCTAAATACTAAAGCAAATAGTACGGTAAAATTCTATATCGATAACGTTAACTTTGTATTCGGTCATTTCATTAATCTAAATGACTATATTCAACTTGAGCTCCTCTTAGGCGCTAGTGCTGCTCATTTAAAAGAAGATATTGCGAACAATTATAGTGGTAGCGATCCTGTCTTTGGCCCCTATACGCATCTAGTACACACAGATTCCATCCTTACAGGGTTTGGTCCACGCTTAGAAGTTGATGGTCGTTATTATGTGAATAATCACTTTGGTGTCAATGCTGGAATTGGAAGTAGTTTATTGGTAGGAAGCGTGTCTTCGAGTACCAATTTTACTTCATGGACCGCAAATACCACTGGACCCACCAACAGTACACCAGCCAACACAACTCTTTCTAACAAACGTCAGACAGCCGTTGTTCCTGAGGTAGATGGTAAAATAGGACTGTTTTACACAACAACTTTTAATCAAGGATCAACATTAACTTTCCAACTGGGTTATATGTTCCAAGACTATATAAATTCGATATATCAAGTGCTCCCCAGTTCTTTGGTGCCTGGTGCTTGGGAAGGAGGATCTGTTGCTATCATAAGTCAAACCCAGCGTCAAAGCGACCTTTCCATGAATGGTCCTTATATTAAATTAGTCTATAGGTGATGTGGCTCAATGAACTTGGACAGCCAGTTAAGAGAATATACCTTTTAACTGGATACTCAAATGATAAAAAGAAAGAAATATACAAAAACCACCAATGTTGCTCGCACAACCATAAACCCCAAAAAAACTAAGTTTCCCGAAGAGTTCGAACGAGTGAGTTCGACAAAATGCGCAGCGAAAAGCGCATAGCGCGGCGGAGCATTTTGGACACGTTTTAGCGCGATCCGAAGGAGTGAGAAAGGAGTGAAAGCGACGAACGAATCAATCTCTTCGGGCGCGCCACTTTCCCTTTAAATTCAAATACTTAAAACAAACGCTCAACCAAAAATTATCAAGCATCTCCCAAAAACTGAAGATCTCTCAGGGCCTTGGCCCAACATCAGATGAGGAATCCAATTATCTACATCGTTAATTAAGTTACTTTACAATAACTGATTTATTGCAGACCCATCGAAGGTGCATAAAAATTGTTGGGCCAAGGCCCGACCAACGCTTGCTTTATATATCAATGAGATGGCTCGAGGACCCCTTGTATTAGATATAGATGATTTCCATTGGATTTGAATATGGGGTACATATTGATTATAATGGCCAGCATATGCTCATTTGGGAAATAAATTGCTGGAGATAGAATGATTTTGTACTGTCGGTTGGTATTAGGTATTGTGTTGTTATTGTTTACGTTTACCTCCCAGGCCAGAAATATATGTCAACTTGTTAAACGCCATCCTGAATGGCATCGTGCAGCGAAAAAGACTGAAAAAAAGTGGGGAGTTCCCGTCCATATCCAGTTTGCTATCATTGATATTGAATCTGATTTTAATGCGAAAACCACAACGCGCAATAGTAGCTCCAAAGGCTTTGCGCAAGCGCTAAATGAACCCTGGGGAGAATATTTAAAAGCCAATGGTAAAAACCATAATCGCTATGAATTTCACTCTTCCACCGATTTTATTGGCTGGTATGCAAGTCAAGCAAAGCAACAAGCGAATATTTCACCCAAAAATGCATACGAACTTTATCTAGCCTATCATGAAGGCATTCGGGGTTATCAAAAGATAAAAAAACGCCCAAAGCATTGGGTCCTCCGTTTAGCGCGCCATGTATCCGCCCTTTCCGATGAATATAAGAAAAAGTTATCTTCTTGCTAAGTATGTAAGTTAGCATTTATCTCATTGAACTTGCACTGGGTCGTCAATTTATTATCGCTTGAAAAAAAATGGTTCCTAAATCCGTTGTATTGTTTTATAGTAAGCGCATCTAGTCGACTTTTATACAGGACTCTTGTTGTATGTTTAATAAGTTTGAAACAAATAGCACTTGCAATCTCGATGATAATAATGACTCCTCCTATTGGATTTTCTATACACTGATTGCTTTCCTAATGATGGCTTATGCGCTTATGCGTTTTGCAGAACGCAGTAATCGTATTAATTATGAGCATCGAATCACACGAATTATTGCTGGTTTTATTCAATTAACGATGAGAGCATTTCATACAAACCAAGAGCCATTAGCTATTCCTAACAATAGCAAAGCACTTTTAACACTAGTCCCACACCGGACAGGATGGGAAGCAGTTGCGGTTGCTGCTCACATGGAAGGGAACGCTCCTCAGTTCTTAGCAACAGATGGCTTTAATAAAATTCCAGGGGTTAAAGGCTTTTTGAGTATGTTTAAAACAATTACTGTTAAAGCAAATCCGACCAAAAAAACTGAAGATGACACGACAAACGTAAAGGGACAAATTGTCGCGACTAAGGAAACAGCAAACTCTGATGTCTTAGACTCTGCAGCAAAGGCTCTTGAAAATAATGGTTGCGTTGCCTTATTTCCACAAGGAAATTTCGCCTATATTGGTAAAGATGCACCGATGATCTACTCAGGCGCTGCAAAATTGGCTTTGCGAACTAAAACCCCTATTCATGTTATCCGTTTGGATGGCTTTTGGAGTCTTAATAACCCGTTTATTCCATTATTTGTGCGCAATAATATCTATTATCGTGCCTTTTTGTCAGGCCTACACATGAATAATGTCAAACCCATTGTTTGTCATGTCATTGATTTCCACCTCAAAGAGGACAAGGGAGGGTTTGAGAAAGAAGAAGATATTATTAATGAAATCAACGCCCAACTCTATGCTTTCGCACGCCATACCGAGGAACTTCCTCCCAGAAAAATTAATAAGATCAAAGAAGAGATAGCCAATGGAGACCATCGAAAAATTTGGACTAACAAAGTTGATCAATACAAAACGGAGAAAACATTAAAAGGTCTCAAAGAAGAACAAGGCAAATTAGAAGAGCAAATTTCAAGCACCTATCAATTGAAATAGCGGTCGAGCCCCCCCTCATTAATAAACCGATAAAGGGAAATCGCCTAAACAAATTGCTGGGTTAGGAAGATTGGCGGCAATCTGCCAAAATCAGGAATAACTCAAACAACATTTTTTATATTTTTTTCCACTGCCACACGAGCAAGGATCATTTCTGCCAATTTTCGGTGAATGGTTCACAATTGTTTTAGCATTATGTGAGCAACCACAATCATGGCCATGTTCATGTTCATGATCAAGGTGGTTGTCTTGAACTTGGTTAAATGCAGTGTCTTGTTGTTTAGATAATTTTTTTGTCATGGTTAATCTTTTAGCAAGGTCTATTCGGGTAATGAAATATACCCGAGTTTAAATAAGATGGGAATCAATTTATGGAATTAATCTATGTGCGGGATTAAAAAAAGGCATAAATAATATACGCCAACTAAACCAGTGTCCGTGCTAAGGATTTATATTTTAAGACTCCTCATAGGACACCTTCACTTCAGAAAGCGCTTAGATTCAATACGTTATAAAGCATAGATAGTTTAGTTAATAAAACCTTAATGTTTATATGGTAGCCTAAATGTTCATTTTATCTTCGTTCAAAGGCTATCAATGGGAGGTATCTATGTCAAAGGCCTTTACTTTTTTATGTAAAAAAGTCAACCTAAGTTTATATAAGGATACCTTAACCGTATATCCAAAGTCAGACAATCAATTAAACCCCCGCAGCGAATTTGAGTTATTATTATTGATCATGTTTGCTCAAATGGACTGCCAAAGTATGCAAGTTAACCAGTTCTTTTTGCAATGTTCGAAAGAACTCGGTGTTTATCGATTTGTCCATCGTGAGGATACGGATCATGATCAATATCATCAAGATAGTTTTGATCCCGAGCAATCGCATTACCATGCAGAGTTTAAGGAAGTTATTGGTAAAGCTAAATTAATAGATATTTTAAGTATATTAGAGAAACATAAACTTATTTCATCCGATGAACAAAGCGGTTTCTTGAAAGCATACGATGAGGCAAACACCCTCCCTTCTAAATCGACAAGCTCGCTATCAACAACCACAACGACAACCACTACAACCACAAGCCTTACTAAAACTAGCAGCGTGACATTTGCAAACTTCAAACCAGGATTTCTTCTCAATTTATCATCATCCCAATCAGAAACCCACGGACAAGATGATAGTAGCCCTTCAAGTGCAAGAGGAATGTTATAACTGCATTTTAGGTGCTATTGAATGACGTGTAGCAATTTTAATCTGAGATTAAAGTTGCTATGCCTATCAATGAGCTAAGCTATACCAAGACCATTCACGAACACTCCGATTTATCTAACGTAACCTTATCCGTACTCTGTTCTTTTTTCACTCTATCAATCAGTAGCTCACATCGGCTTTGACACGATTCACATATGACCGGTCGCCTGCTATTTGCTGTTACTTGCTCAAGCTCTGTTTTTTGAACATTAAAATAGCATTTGCAATAGCCATCTTTAGAGAAAGCCATGTTTGGCATCATCAAACAAGCTAATAAAGAACATGTTAGTAAAAGACGATTCATTTAACATCCAAATGTTAATTAGGTTATAGTTAGTTTAGAACACCATTGGGTTATGTGTCTGCTCAAGGGCTTTGTTTTTTCGTATTCGTGTTTAACAGTGATATAGTTAGATATATGTATTTTATATCCACAAGTTAGAGATTCCATGCACAGAAAGCATTTGACGTCTTATTTAACCCGATTAAAGCAAACAATTATTTTAAAGGCGCAACAAGAATCAAGTACAAAGCATAGTCCCAGTGAGGAAAAATTCATTGAAAAAATCCTCAATGCGGATAATTTTGAAGACATGAAGCGTATGGTGGGTGCCTTTACGAAAAGACACACTACTAAAAACCCCGACTTGGCCTTATTAACACAGATTATTTCAGAATCGGATGATGAGCACCAAGCACTCAAAAGTTTGAACAAAGCCTGGACAAAATCAAAAGTATCCAACAATAGCTTGCTATCTTCATCGATACCCGAAAATTCAGTTAATCAATACCAAACGCTTCTAGCACTAGACCATGACCAACTATTTTCAATTATCGACAGATTTTTTCTAGAAGCGGTATATTTACGGCTTGATAGAAGGGAATTGTTGTGTGACAAAGGCACAAGCACTCCACTGAAAGATCCGGAGCAATTTCTTTGCCAATTTCTTAAGAGTGTGACCAATTTAGAAAAAGCGATTCTCAAAAACAAACCCTACCGCTATTTAGCCAGTGATATGCTCCATCTGATTGATAGCATGCAAGTTATGTTGCGATATATAGAGACCCATCCCGATAAATGGTCGATTGAAGATACCGCAATTGCATTGATGGGAAAAAGAGGCGTCAATTTAAAAGAATTAATGCGAGAAAATTTGGAAGGTAGAAAAACGCTTTTAAGCGATCATGATAGTAAACTCTTCGTTGAGTATACTGAGCTATGCAGGAAATTATACTCAGGGGTGTATGATGGCCAATCTCGTCAATCATATAAAGACAATCCAACATTGAAGGAAGCATACAAGCAGTATTTAAGGACTGCCTCAAACTATTTTGGCACCCATGATTACCATCCCCCAACGAATAAAGAAAGTGATTTGAATACATTAGGAGAAGCTATCAAAGATTATTATTTTGGCCCTTCCAAGGAAATGTTAGATCAACCCATTGAGCGAGGAGGGATCACCTATAAATAACAGCAAATAGTCAAGCTATACTGTTAGTAAAATACGAGAGTATCTTTATTAACGATCGCATATCCTTACTCTACAAATTGTGAAAAGTATGGAATAATAACTAGCTTATTATTTTGCGGATATAATCCTATGACAATCACAATCTATCATAATCCCAGGTGTAGCAAATCTCGGCAAACGCTCCAATTGATCCAGGATAAAGGGATTGAGCCAAACGTGATAGAGTATTTACAATGTCCACCCAATGTTGAGGAATTACACAGGATCATCGCTTTATTGGGTGTTAGTCCAAGAAACATCATCCGCAAAAATGAGGAAGACTATCAAACAAGTGGTGCCAAAGACCTCAGCCTTAACGATGATCAATTAATTAAATTAATGGTGAAATTCCCAAAACTGATTGAACGGCCTATCGTTCTAGCAAACGGAAAGGCGATAATTGGAAGACCCCCTGAAAATGTTTTAACGATTATTTAATTGCCCCGATTCAAGCCCCAGAGCCATAAAGCATTTTCCATTTTCAAATACACAAAAAAAGTTGCCCTCGTTGTGACCTATCCCCCTCAAACAATCCTTTAATCCACGTGCATTGTCCAAAAGGACAATAGACAAGTCCATTCCTAACGTCTATAATTGTGGCTAAATTTGTTTCAATGCATTTGTAAATTTACATATATTTTGATTGAAAAATTGGGCATCAGTGCTTTTCAATATAATTTTAAAAAAGGAACTCATTTCATCTTAGGTATACTAATTGATAACTTATATCCCTTGATGAAGAATGGTCACTCCTAAAGCACCATGAACAATTGTTTTTGTTCATACCCAATCAATTCACATACTGCAACGTATGAATATTCAATCAATACAGAATAGTTCGCAATGGCTTGCGATCTTTTAGTTTCAGCATAATAGCAATGATGAAATAACGCCTTGCTTTACGTTGACAAAGGGCTAAGGAAAGAGTTGTTAAATTCCGAGGTGGCGATTGTCACACGTAATACAGAAAAGGGTTTGTTTTATGAGCGGTCTTTTTGCTATTAGAACTTATACGGATGAAGAGTGTGTTGAGAATCAATATTTAAATACCCACAAAGCGTCTTTTCGAACTGAACTTCAAATTGATAATAAAGAAACCTATTTTCAAGGAAAAAAAGCGCTTTTATTTATCAGTGTGGGCCAGGCGTATCATGAAGAAGGGAAATTTCTTTCAACCATTGAATTAGTTAATAAATACCAATTCAAATCCTGTGACATTGTCATGGCTGACACATTACAAAGGCATAACTTTAAAGGGGCCATGGGTAATTATCAGGCCTATGAATATACCAAGAATGCAGGTGATATCTGGCTAAAAAGAAATCAGATGGCCTTAGAGCAACTGAAACATCAACATCAAATCATTCGCTGGGACGAATTGTTATTTCATAAAGACTATACCAATTATCGAAAACTGATTGATGAAGAAATTGCTAGAAATGAGGATTATCGGGAAGCCCTTTCCAGCAACGCCAGAATTTATATCGAGCGCCTACAAAATATCAACCCTAATGTCGCAGAAGAAGAACTCTTTGCTAATGGTTTGGAGTATCTTGTCGAAGAAATGCCAATTGTCATGCCCATGTGGGCTGATATGGGCTATGAGATCATTATTTATCCCAAGCCGCAAACATTAGGCATGAAAAAAACCTATGAAATTTTTGTGCAAGATAAGCATCCAGAAAAGTGTCAGTGGGTATTTATGCGATTTAAAAAATGTAAGCCATCGTCGATTCATCAAACAACCGATGCGTATGAAGCAGTTCATGTCTTAAGTTAAGTTCATTTATTTGAGAAGGTAAAGATGTCTAGTTTGTTTTTAGAAAAAAGTGAGCGTGAAGAATTAATCAATCGTCTTAACGATCTCTTGTGTTATATGAAGGAAAATTTCAGCTCATATGACGCATACTTTCATGAAATAGATGGATTGAAATTAGAAACTCTCGACGATCTTTGCCACTTTCCAATCATCGACAAGAAAGAACCATTAGCGTTACAGTTAGCTAGCGAAGTGTTAGACAAAAATCCAATTGCTTATTTTGAAACCAGTGGTACATCCGGCAACCCTTTTCCAGTGATACCGGATATGAGTGCTAAGCGTAGTCAAGAGTTTGCGCATTTTATTAGTGAATGGTTAGATTTAAAAAACAATGCCATTACAAGGGCAGCAATCGCACTCCCTTTTGAAATGAATCCTATCGGTTTAAAGTATTATTTAGCATTGAACCAACTGAATATCATGTCAATCCCCGTGGGCGTTAGAACGCATTTGTGTCCGCCGAGGAAGGTGTTAGATATTTTTGAACGATTAAGACCTGAACTTTTAATTGCTCGCCCCATGGAAACCTTGCGCTATGCGGAAGCCATGCAAGCCCAAGGCCTTGATCCAAAACAATCGTCCATAAAAAAAATCATCTTAACGGGTGAAATTATCTCAAAATCAAAGTTTAAACGAATCGAGCGAATTTACGGCGGAGCCGATGTTTACAGTGTCTATGGGTTAACTGAGCTTGATAGTGGTGGTTTGGTTTCTTGTCGTAACCATCAGTATCATCTGCCATCGGTACCTTATATTGCCATAGAGTTATTAAAAGATGACTTTAAAACGCCGGTATTAGGTGATGGGGAAATCGGTAATATTATATTCACCAACACCCACAAAAATTACATGCCCCTTTTCCGATATAAAACCGGCGATTATGGCGTGTTACATACCCAATGCGAGTGTGGACAATTTAAAACCCCTGTTATGAATTTATTAGGGCGAAGCAGCGATAAAATTGATTATCAAGGTCAATCAGTTTTTCCTATTCAAATTGAGGATATTTTATTTGAATTCGATGATTTTGCTTCCGACTACCAACTCGTTAAAAAAAACGATGAGTTGGTGTTAATGTTAGAGTTAATGAGTAATCAGCCTAACAACGAAGAAATCAATTTACTGGCATTGAAACTACGGAATGCCATCTTTAACAAACTAAACATTAACATTGAGCATATTCATATTTATTCACCTGGAAGGCTATTAAACAAATTAGGGATTGCTAAAAGTAAAGCAGGTACGTTGTATCAACTCGATAGTCACGCGGTCTCAAAAGAAGACCTTTTGCAGTTAGTACAACTCAATTTTGCCTGCCATGATGCATTATAAATTAAGGTAAAGAAGGTTAGTTCATGATTAATTGGGAAAAATACAGAGCGCTATTTCCGGTAGCTAATGACAAAGTTTATTTTATGACCGCTGGGGGCGGCGCCATGCCGACACCCGTTTATGAAGCGATTACAGATCGATACAAAGCTGTTATGCATCGTGGCGGTGATGCTTTTGGTGAAAATATTGGCATCATGGAATCTTGCCGCGAACAAATAGCGAAGTTAATTAATGCTGACAAAGAAAGTATCGCTTTTATTCCCAATGTGTCATTTGGGATGAATGTGTTAGCTCATTCGTTACCTTCTCAAGAATTTGTTATGATTCCTGAAAACGAATTTCCATCCTCCGTGGTTCCCTGGGAAAATATTGGCGCTAACATTGAATTTGTGTCAATAAATGGTGATTTACAAGCGAATCTGAATGAAATGCTTGCAACTTCGGTTCACGAAAATTTCACCCTGATAACCAGCAGTATTAGTTTTGCCAATGGATATCAATTAGATTTGGATGAACTAGCCTCTCACAAAAAATCAGGCAACTTAATTGTTAACCACACACAAGGTATTGGTGTGTTTCCGGTTGATGTGAAAAAGCAAAAAATCGACGCGCTTGTTTGCGCTTGTTATAAATGGATGTGTTGTGGTGAAGGCATATCATTTATGTACATTAGCCCTGAGTTCTTTAAAAAGTTAACGCCAGCCATCGTCGGTTGGCGAAGTATCCAATCATCCATGAGTTTTAATAACCAACGCAATTATTTCCAAGATGCCCGTGTATTTGAATTGGGTTGGGATAATATGACCTCGTTTGCTGGTTGTGAAAAAGCATTGGAGTTAATCAATGAAATTGGTATTCAAAACATCGCCGAACGTGTTAAATCGTTATCAAAATATCTATTAGACGCCTTAGCTGAACATGAAATTCCTCATTTAACCGTTAATGATAGTCATCATATATCGGGTAATGTTCTCATAGGCCCATTCGACGATCCGAATGCTGTAATGACGGCATTGCAGAAAGAAAATATATGGGTAAATGCCCGAGGGAATGGGATACGGGTTTCGCTGCATTTTTATAATAATTTTGAAGATATTTCTTGTTTAATCAACGCATTAAAAAAAATAGGCTACTAAACTAGAATTAATTCAACCAGACAATGTTCAAGAGGTAATATCAAATGAGTCAATTTAAGCATCAAATTCCAGTCATTGATGTCTCCGATCTACAAAAAGCGCAGAAGATTGAAGATTTACGCCCATTGGCAAAACGATTTTTTGAAGTCTATTCAAAAATTGGTTTTGCCTATATCATCAATCATGGCATTTCCCCTCATTTATTCGAGGATATTTTCGAACAATCGCGTTTATTTCACCATTTACCTGAACAAGAAAAAATGAAAATTGTTCAAAACGAATTTTTTCGTGGGTATATGCCTTTAGCGTCTTCTAAACTTAATGTCTCCACATTAGGAAAGGCAGCAAAGCCAAATCAAAGTGCTTCCTTTATCTTGATGCATGAAGTCGATAAATCGGACCCCGATTATATTAAAGGAATTAATATGGCTGGTCCAAATCAATGGCCATCGGACGATCTTCTACCTAACTTCAAACCAACGCTATTACATTATCGGGAAGAACTAACGATCTTATTGAAAAATTTAATTCGTTTGTTCGCTATTTCATTAGGTCAGGACTTCTATGCATTTGATCCTTACTTCTACAAGCCAACGAATTATTTAAGATTACAATATTATTCACCCCAACCTGATGTTATTCCCGAAGATCAATTCGGAATTGCCCCACACACAGACTATGGGTTTTTAACGCTGTTAACTCAAGACAACGTTGGCGGATTACAAGTTCTTACGCAAGAAAACCATTGGATTGATGTGCCTCCATTAGAAGGAGGAATCATTGTAAACACGGGTGATATGCTTAGACTTGTTAGCAATAATACAATTATCTCCACACCTCATCGTGTTATCAATACGTCTGGACGCGAACGATATTCTATTCCCTTTTTCTTTGAGCCAAATATGCACTCAATGATGGCCCCATTATCAATTCCATCCGATCAATGCATTGCCAGCCAATTCAAACCGATAGAATATGCGGATTATATTATGGAGCGAATTCAAGGAAATTATCAAATTGGTGCTAAAAAAGAAGAAAACTTACTAGCATAAATGCATGAATAGTGGATCGTTACGTTAATTAAATCTTAAGAGATAAAGCTAAAATGGAAACTATTTTACACCAAACTAAGGTGAGAGACTTCTTGCCATTATATGCCGTCATCCTTCTTGGATTTCTTGGTTATGCATTAACCATTACGCTATTTATCCCGATGCTGCTTGATAAGAACTATATGTTGTTGCCGGCTGATGCATCGACATCAATGAGGGCAATTTTTTCAGGTTTGCTATTAGCAATGTACCCATTAGGTCAATTTTTTGGTTCACCAGTGATTGGAACATTCTCCGATTATTATGGACGCAAGAGAGTTTTATTGGTGACTCTCATGATCTGTTCCCTGGGATTTTTAGGAATGGCGCTTAGTATTGATTATCATAATATTGGACTATTATTGCTGTTTTCATTTTTAACCGGGTTATGTGAGTCTAATATGGCTATTTCTCAATCGGTCATTGCAGACAGGTCCCATGATCCTATTATTAAAACAAAATTGATTGGCTATGGCTATTCTGCCTGTAGTTTAGGTTATATCTTAGGCCCTTTACTTGGAGGAAATGTTCTAAGCTATAGTGCTCCGTTTTTCATAGTAGCCAGTATCGTGCCCCTGTTAGTGTTATGGATTTATTTGAACTTTGATGAACAATATTCACCTTCATCAACCATAAAAATTAATTTATCACAATCATTAACCTCCATAAAATCCATCTTTTATCATAAAAAGTTAACCAAGATCTATTTTATCAATTTTTCAATATTTTTCGCTGTTCAAGGTTTATATCGGGTTATCCCACTTTATGTCCAGGATCAATGGAGTCCATCATTACAAACCTACTCAATGTTGATTTCATTTGTTTCATGTATGTGCTTTCTTGCCAATCTCATTATTTTACAAAGGTTGGCCAAAAGGTATTCAACACAACACCTTCTTAGTGGCCTATTAGTCAGTGGCGGTTTATTCGTATTAATCGTTTTAATTCCAAGCGGTTTCAACTGGATATGGTTTACCTATGGTCTTGCTGTGATACCAACTGTCATGGCATTACCAACATGCACAACTTGGCTATCTCAACAAGTTAAATCAAATGAGCAAGGTCAAGTCCTTGGAAATAATCAAGCATTATTAGTGTTGGGCGAAGCTTCATCAGCAGCCATCGGTGGACTAATCGCAGCCATTATGGTTCCTTTACCTGTTGTGCTTCTCGCTCTGATATTAATTGTGACAGGACTGTTTAATTTATATGGTTCAAACTTGTCTTTTAACACCGGCGACTAAAAAACCAACAATAGACGCATTGATATATCCATTACCATTTAGCATGCCTATGACTCACTGCGCTTAGATTGAGACCATCAGCACCATGTGTTTCTTTCATCACATTGGGCATAGTTTGCTCTTTCAATTATTACTATAATCGAACTTGTTATTAAAAAATGTACACTATAAAATCAAATATTATCCTATGGGACAACGGCATGTTCCAAAGAGAAATTGACTTCACTAAACCATTCATTGCTTTTTTAAAATTACAACACTTAGTGCCTCTGGTCGAATCGGATGCAACCACACCTGCAGCTTGCGCACTACAAAAATTAGTGGACCTGGAAGATAGAAAAGGCTATGAGTCGCTTTGCAAACAATACGAAGATATTGGTTTAAATTTCCGTTTAACGGATGGGGTCGTCTATCAGGTTGAGGATGTTGGTAATCAACTTGGTATACAAATTGCGGTGCAAGTCAAAGGGCAAAGCATCACTTGGTATTTTTGGGGAAATGGGGTAAAAGATCAATACCCTCAAGCTTTTCGGGATATTTTATTTAAAGCGGCTTCCGACTGTCATCAGGAAGTTGAAAATGGTTGTGATTTGTATTATCGCGGCAGCAATGCCCTTCATGTCAAAACGATGCATACAAAAGAAGATGAAGCGAACATGAACCACAATCATTATCGGTGTAAACAGGATGTAACACCCAATGATTTCAAACAACATCTGCAAGCATTTCTAACTCATGAGTCGCATGATTTCTTTTTTCTACACGGTGAAACTAAAGACATTTGTGATGCGTATGAATTACATTACCACCTTTACACCAAACCACGCGAGGAATTATCCGGCTATTCTTATAAGAACATGTATCGTTGTGCAGAAGAACAACGGTTGGAAGAAGCGGATGTGATTGAGTTTTGTCTTTTTGGAGAGCAACAAGAACCTTGTCGAATTAACGAAACAGAACTCAAAATTGATTATGATTGTGCAAGACGGAAAATTGAATTGGCAATAACCCGAGCGAAAGATGCTAGTGCCATTGAGTTATTAGAGAAAGAAATCGCTCATCTTAAATCAGATTACGAAGCCCTGCTTGCCTATCGTCTACAAGGCGGTATTAGAGCGCTTGGTGCTGAAAGAATCATGACAAGACAAGTGAAAGGTTCCTCTCTACCGGTTCAAAAAGCGACCCTAAGGGATGATAGTGTTGGTGCCGTTCCGAAAATTCCTGAATGGGCCATCTCGCTAATTAACAAAGTATCGAAAGCGAAAACTAAGATGCAAAAACAACTTGCGGATGAAGCAAGGATTGCTACGGCAACAAGTGCTCTTAGTTCATTACAAAAGCCGGATGATACAAATCCCTCTGCAAACCCAAGCCAAACGATTTCAATCACTCAAGCAGGCTTGAGTCTATTTGATCAAAAGTCGAAAGATTTGGCAACACCCTCTCAGCCAAAGACGGATAATCCATTATGTGTCAGTTAGGCTTCAGTATAAATGTAGATAGTGTCTTGGGTATCTCTGCGGTTATATTCGTTAGAAAGATATGTCTAGGTTAATTTACCTGCTCGAATGCGAATAGTCCAATAGATAATTAAAGGAAGTAATATCACAGTGGGCGCAATCCACAAAACCCAAGCAGGTTGGTAGGTGAAATTAGTGACTAAAACTGCCGTAAAAACCGCTATGGTCCCCCCAATCATTCCACCAACATGACGAACCAACCGCTCAAATTTGGGGTATTTCATTTTACGATAGAGTAACATGTCGCTGATTGAGAAACGAAGACAAATCAACCCAAAAACAGCGAACACAATGGGTTTGTAGCCACCTTGCTGCCAACTAACTATGCTAGCACTTAACATGGTTATCGAGACAAGTATCATTATTATGCTGATTACTTTCTCCCACAGTTGTGCTGGCAAATACCGACGAATAGCATACCGCCAACCCGAAAGACTGATATAAAAACTAAATAAAGCAACGCACAGTAAAAACCAGTTATTCGTCATGAGAGACATTGGCAGTGCGGTGATAAAGATACCTAACATCGCTATCATAAATAGTTTACCCACACGACGATGTAATGATGCGCCTTTTTTGCTACTTAAAGCAATGAGTGATGCGACAATCGCAATTAAGCCAAAAACAATGTGGATAGCCAATAGAATATTAAAGATCATTTCGTCATTCACTCGCTATTTTGAGCCCTAGAGTTTATCATCGCCTGATTATGTTAAACAATGCCCTATTTATGCACTTTCGATAAAACATCAAATTAGTGGCTGCTAATTTGTTCGATGATCCTTCTATCACCTTCTTCGATGTCAAAATTATAAATGCTGAGATCCTCCGCCATATGTTTTGCATCGGTTGTTCCCGTTAGCGGTAAAATTCCAGTTTGTTGTGAAAATCGAAATATCAATTGCGGAATGGTTGTATTGTATTTTTGCGCCAAACTTCGAATCGGAGGTGATTGAAGATAAGGATGATTGGCTGTTAAAAGGGAAAAACCTTGATAAACAAAGTCTGATTTAGAACAGATATCACGAACCTCTTTATCCCATTGAAGTAGCGCAAAACAACGATTCTGAACAAATTTAGGTTGAATAGATGCTTTATCCATTAATATTTTCAACTGTTGAGCACTGATATTTGAAACCCCAATGTAACGAACCAAGCCTATCTCAACCAACTCCTCCATTACCCGCCAAACTTCAATATCTTCATCCCCAATACCAACTGTATAATAAGGACCATGCAAGATATAACTGTCGAGGTAATCCGTTTGCAGGTGTTCTAATGAGCTTCTTAAAGACTGTTCAACCTGTTCAGTCAAGGAAACATGTTTATCATATGGGAGCCTTTCATCTTGCCCGCTGACATACGTAAATTTTGTTTGAATGAATAAATCCGTTCTTTGACAAGTTTTCTTTGCTAAAAATGATTGAATACCAAAGCCGACACCTTGTTCATAATAATGTTTTCTTTGATTTGCAGTATCGATTGCCCTAAATCCTTGCTGGAGTGCTAAGGTTGTTAAACGTTCGGTATTGTCCTCTTTCCAAGCAGTGCCATAGATAAAGGGCTGCAATAGCTTATCTGATTTTGTTTGGAGCACAATATCCATGAATTTCCTTATCGAAGTATATTTCAGGTTGAAAATCGTATTTTTAGCATCTTATTTTAACAAGTATAACAGATTGCCAAGCTATTCTAAGTTAAATTAACAAATTCATGACATCCATCTATACTGGTATTGAATCTGTCTATAAAATTTGTCTATTCATAGAGTTGTCATGTGATTTATCAAAAAAATAATAATTGATTTATTACACTATAAACTATGTAACGTCCCTAGCAAATTTAGAAATATACGCTACACTATTAAAAAAATCATAAGGAATTTGATAAACATGAAATCTTTCTTAGATCTTGCCCAAACATACGCCCACTATCATCAAAAACCTGTCACCTTGTATACGCATTTTGTCGGTGTCCCGCTGATTGTTTTCTCAGTGATGGTATTGTTTTCATTCCTACAATTAGTTGTGCCGGGTGTATTCTCGCTAACGAGTGCAGAGATTCTCACCATTGCTGTCTTAATTTATTATATTTTACTCAATTGGCGCTTAGGCTTAAGTATTACCCCTCTATTTATCATCCTATTATGGATAGCCCATTGGGTTGGCGGAGATGGTCCAAGTCAAACATCAATCACCGTCTTTTTAGTTTGTTTTATTCTTGGTTGGATTATTCAATTGATTGGACATTTAATTGAAGGGAACAAACCCGCCTTCTTAACCAGTCTTTGGCAAATGGTTATTGCACCCTTGTTTCTGATGGCTGAAGTATATTTTCTATCGGGGAAAATGCAATCTTTAAAAGAGAACATTTACCCTGAAAGTGTTTCAAAAAAATAGGCTTTTTCCATCTCAGTTTTTTTTGTTGGTCGCGTCCTTTAATGCCCAAAGAAACGTTTATTTTTCCTTTGAACTATCTTCCTGTTTACACGCAGGAAGGTTTTTATGATTAGCATCGTTACATATTTGGTTCAGTGATTGCTTTGTCGGCGTAGTCTTTGAAGGTTGATTAGTATCCTTATGACAACTAATGCACGAAGCTGAATTAGATTGTGAATTAGCATGAGTACTAGTTGCTATTATAATCATCACTGCTAAAAGCATCATCATGCGTGTGAAAATCCCTTTCATTCTATTTCCTTATTAATATTCACTATTTAAATCATAGTCTTATTTCAAGACTGTCGTCAATAATCTGGCGTTTTTAAGAATTTACGCAATCCCATCATCGATCACCACGGTAGTGGGCAATTATGACATTGTGCGGCACAGGATAAGCATTTTTATTATTCATTATGAATATTTGTAAATCAGTTAATCCATGATATAATAGCTGTACCGTTTAAGAATTTTTGATTGTGTTATGTTAAATATTACACGCTTAAGTCATGCAAGAGTTATTTGGGATCAGTTTTATCAAAAGTATCATCCTGTTTCACAAGCATTAAATCATAAGCGTCAATACTCATTGCCCATGTTGTCTCAGGATTTTTTAAAGGATATTGAAAAAAACCGTGAAAAATATGAAAATGCGGCTATTGTATTACAATCATTGTGGCGCAGAATTCGAGAGCGGGACACCTTAATACGGGTAAACCCCAAGGGTGATCATTCAGGTGATTTCAATCATCTCGTGAATTTCCACCCGAAAAAGAATCCGGCAGTGAGAAAATCGCTGAATAAACGTAAACTTGATGAACTTCAACAAGCGATTGAAAAATGCGACTTTTCGGCATCTATCTTTGACGATAAAACATTACCTCAACTAGCACTGTCGCTGTTTGACTCTGGCACTATCACACAACAGCAAATTTATACTCTTTTAGAACACCATCAAACCATTAAAGACTATCCTCAAATAGGGTACTTCCCAATCTTAAATGCTGATGGCGCGTTTACTTCAGTGGCTAAAGAATATTTGTTGCCTTCCTTAACAAATCGTCAATATGTCAAGGGTTTAACAACTAAAGAGCTTGAAGAATTTCGTTTAATGATTGCCACTTTGCCTAAATCTGAGCAATGTTTTTATATAACCGATACAGGTAAGCTAACTACCCAAAAAAACTACCATCAACTAGGGCATACGCTGATAGATCTTGATGGCATGATGCGCCTAAAAAGCAACCATCTTGTTCATTTATCTGCAGGAGCTCGTGATGCTTTGGGGTTAGTCTCATTTGGCCTTCGGGATTATATTCGTCCAATGCCCCGACTAGGCCCAATGGGAATCGATGATATTGAACAGGGTGTCAACCATCGAGCAAGGTATGCGGCGTTAAATTTTCCTGCCACTAAGCCTTATGAAATCATTCATGATTACAAAAATGTTAACGATTTAGAAGCAACATCTCATGATGTCTATCATAGTAATGTCATGTCATTGATACCAGACAATTTCCTTAAAATTCTTGAACGGTTTGTGAGCTTAACTAGGGCAAATACTGGCATCAAATGGTCCATTGAAATTTGGGATTGGGTTGATTGTGATTATATTTACTTTTTTCATAAGCTCGGTAGAACGCCAAAAACCAATAACCCTAAAGAAACCACTGCTCTCATGTGTGGTATGCTTGAATATGGTAATGGAACGTCAAGCACAGACATCAGTATCGGAGGCTCATTACTAAGAGATAACACCCCTACTCCGCTTGGTATATTGGTGTTTATCGATATGATTGTAAATCGCCCTATTTGGCTTGAACTAGGCATTGATCCTAGCTATTTGACGGGTCAATATGGGAAGTATTATAAAATGATAGAACAAATGTATGATAACTATATTGATGAAAAAGACGATATTCGCATACAAGTTCTAAAAGCACTTACCTATATAAAGTTATCAAACAGTGGTCATCTTGGTTCTTTCAAAACCATCAATCAAATCATCAACGAAAATCAACATAACTTTGTTAATCATCTAGCCTTTAACAAAAGACCCAAAATGAATATGAATAAATCGAGTAATACAATCGAATTCACTTGTTTCGATAAGTATTTTACAATTAACAGTCTATATACGCTTATCAACAATAGCATTTCTAACCCACAGAATACTGGCCAAATTCGTGATACAGCGAAACATTATTATGCCTCATCCATTATCCAGCTTGGCTATACAAAGCAACAAGCGATGGTTTATACAAATCAAAAACAACAAGGTAATTCGGAAAGTACCGCTCAGTTTGTTGCCAACCCCACATTGCTCAATTGGATTCAAGATAATTTAGAATCTGTGGCACTATGGTCATTCACTTTGGTTGCCATACCCTGTGTCTTACTCTACGGTATGTATCAAGTATATCAAGCACAACGTGCGTTTAATGAGATATTTTTATCTATAAATTCCGTGAACGATATTGAAACTGGCTCTATTGATATGCCATCTTTGACTAATAGTCAGTATCGCTTTTATCAACCAGATGCTGCGAATTCATTCGAGTTAGCCATTCCTCAAACGAATACCCATTCTGTTTAATATCCTGATGGGGATTCATCATCGATTTTTAAAGATCATATGTTGGTTACCCGATAGCGTGTGCTTTTCAATACGGCATTCACTGTTAAATATGCGAACATAAGGATGATGATGGAACAAAAAGTGTGTGGCTTTAATTAAAAATTGACCTTGGCATTGAATCTTCCCCTCCCTTTGGCTACGAATTGTTACACTTAACATTGCAGGTAAGTTGCTTATATAAAATACCCGGTGAGCATAAGTTGGTTGATGAGTTTCCCGCCTAGGTGGAATAGAATATTGGTATATTTGTCTGCTATTATCACTGTTTAATCCTCTAACAGTTAAAGTGGCATAAACCCTATCCACGCGAACATTCTCAAAAATGATCATTTGAGCTTCTCCGCTTGGATTAACGTTTTTGGCGAATCCGCATCCAGTGATGATATAGATCAAAAAAATAAGCCACATTGATCGCTTATGCATAGCTTTCCTTAAAATTTAGACTTGCTTAGGGTCAATCCCTCATGATTGTTCAAGAATCCACTTGATCATAGTAAGTATAATTTATATCCACCAAAATGCGCGGATCTTCATCAGACGAAGATGCATAGCCAAACATTTTTTCTATACTGTTTGGGCAGATTTTTCTATCGACTACTTCTCACCAGTCACCCAATAAGGCGAGAATTGAAAACAAAACTTGCCATTGAATTCTGATTGGCAATATGCATCATACCAATTAATCATCGCCTCATTAATTTCAACAATTTTTTCTGGTGAAAAATAACCCTGATAAAATCCAATACCATAAACAAATCGGCGAAATGTATCCAAATTAGGTAGCTCGATAGAATGCGCTGTTCTATCGACTTTCAGTTTTGAAAATGGCGTTTTCTTCAGTTTTTCAGCAAGGTTCTCTAAGGCAGAATAATGCATGGGTGGGTCAAAATGATTAAGCTCTTTAAACTGTCCCGAATCTCGTACCGCTTGGTAACTCAACATAAACGGATCATCACCGCTTGGAAATAATGTAAATACATTACCACCCGGTTTTAGCGCTTGATAAATATGACTAAAAGCCTTAGTAATATCATCCGTCCATTGCAAGCACCAAAACGATACAACCACATCAAACTCATTGGTGAATGTCATCGTTAAAACGTCAGACTTTTGGACGGCAAAATTGTTAAATTGTCGGGCTTTTTCACGAGCAAGACTCAGCATGTTTTCAGATGCATCAATGCCCAGCATATGGCCTTCAGGAATGAGTTTCAAAAGAGTCGTACTAAAGCTACCATCACCGCAGCCAATATCGAGCACACGGGCATTTGCTTTCGGTTTAAAATGCTTTAAATACATATTCGCAACCGTTGCTTGAATATAAGCACCTATGGCATAGTCATCAGCCGGCCAATCCTTGATTGTCATTGTCAGTCCTTTTCTAAAATTACGCAGTATGCTCCCTCTAGAGGAGCACTATTTTACAGCATTGTTGACATTAAAAAACTCATATTTTAACTATTCATCGGCTTAGTTCGTGAGAAACTAGCTGTTGAGGTTGTGGTGGCCTAGCAGATTGGTTGATAACACTTTGCAAATGATTGGTCAATCGCGTAGAAGTCATCACGGATAAATGACCATGATCGTCTAGTTTGAATAATGAATCAGTGTTATTGTCTACATATTCCAAAACATAACCACATCGATTTGGTACGATATCATCCAACCCGGCAATGACAAAAGTATAAGGTGAATTAGGTTCTGAATTGATCTTATCCCTCAATTCTTGTAAAAATGAACTATTTTTACTCATTTGCTCGACAGAGCTTGAAAAATAACTGACCGGTGCTTGAGCAAGATAAGAGCCTCGGAATGGTCCGCAGATACTGATGCAATGTAATACTTTAATATTTGCATCCTTTGCAAGGTACTGATTAAACCATGCTGCCAGCACACCCCCACGCGAGTGACCACAAAGAATCACTTGCTTATGGCCATTTTTTTCAATTTTTTCAAGGAGTTGGCGTCCATAATCATCAATGCCTTTCCCCTGATAACGCCCATCGAAGGAGACGAGATGCATGGATGTCACTTCTTTAGTTAAACCAAGCTTCTTTAACCGGGTTGCAATTGCTTTAAAGGAACAGGCATGGTCGGCTGTTCCATGGATAAAATAGACGCCGACACTTGCTTCGTCTCCTGAAGACACACCCTCGTCTTTTAGGGAAGTCTCCTTCAGGGGAATGTCAATATCGTTAAAATCCAATGATGCCCATTGAGAGGCATGTTGTAAAATACCAAGCGTTGATTTTGAAAATCCTTTTAAATAACTCCACATAGTAAACTCCTTTTACAGCATCTTTACTTATAACATAAAAGTAATTGATAATAAAATAGTGATTGATAACCACGTAGGGTGATCAGCTTTTATGTCGTTCTGCAAGCAATTTCATGACATCAGCCGATTGGATGTTCACCATCTGCCATAATAATTGAAGATGGAAAATCAGATCCGCGCTTTCATTCAATATCTCATCCCTATCATGACTCACAGCCGCTAGGGCGACTTCAACCCCTTCTTCACCAACTTTTTGGGCTATACGCTTGATGCCTTGCTGACCCATTTGGCGACAATAACTATTAGGTTGATTGGATTGTAATCTATCGCGGATAACATCACCGAGTTTTGACATCATCGCCATCGTAAAACCATCACTGTCCTTAAAACAGCTAACAGGTCCTTTATGGCAAGTAGGACCGTTCGGCAGCGCAAGAATCAAAAGACTGTCTTCATCGCAATCCGATTGGATTGAAACAACCGATAAGACATTACCGCTTTCTTCACCTTTGACCCACAATCGTCTTTTTGTCCGACTATAAAACGTGACCAGCCCAGATTCTTTTGTCTTTTCTAATGCTTCAACGCTCATATACCCCAACATAAGCACTTGGCCCGTGTCGGCATGCTGTATAATGGCTGGCATTAGATGATTGACTTTCTCCCAATTTAATTTATTCATCTCTTACCTCAATTCGAGCTTGTTTTAATGCTTGTTTTAGATCATTTATCTCGATCACATGATGGTGAAATACGCTAGCGGCTAAGGCACCACTAATAGCAATTTGATTAAATAACTCGATAAAATGTGAAATTGATCCAGCGCCACCCGAAGCTATCAATGGAACTTGACAGTGCTTGGCCATTAAAGCTAATTGAGGTAAATCATAACCCCTGCGTACACCGTCTGAGCTCATGCAATTTAAAACGATTTCCCCTGCTCCTCGATCTTGAACCTCTGCGAGCCAAGCTGTTGTTGTTCTTTGACTATTAAACGATTTCCTCACATCCCCGGTATATTGAAAAACATAAAAATCATCGCCTAACCATTTCGAATCAATGCCCACAGTAATGCATTGTTGGCCAAATTCATGACTCAGTTGATTAATAAGATCAGGATTAGCCAAAGCCGGGCTATTTATTAAAATTTTATCAGCCCCCGCATATAAAATGGACCTGGCTTGCTCGAGGGATGAAATCCCCCCAGCCACTGAAAACGGGATAGCAATCTGCTTAGCAATTTCAGTTATCCATTTTTTATCAGTGACTCGTCTATCACTACTCGCTGTAATATCATAAAATACGAGTTCATCAATTCCCGCTTCCGAATAGCGTGTCGCTAAATCAATGATATCACCAACCACTTGATGCTTTTGAAACTGG
Source organism: Pseudomonadota bacterium (assembly GCA_020051095.1). GTDB lineage: Bacteria > Pseudomonadota > Gammaproteobacteria > Legionellales > Legionellaceae > JAFIFT01. The sequence continues at coordinate 27,218 of JAGVJN010000033.1, forward strand.
ATGCCTTTGACAACCACGCCATCTCGTACATCCAAACAAGCGATAATTCGTTTGGCTAGCATATCTTTTCTCCAGCAGAGAGTGGCAGATCAACATCCGTTTGATACAGCGCCTTGCCAACGATAGCAGCAGAAACACCACACTCTGCCAATGCAACCAAATCATTTTTATTTCGTACGCCACCTGAGGCTTGCCAATGGATAGTCGGAAAGCGGGACAAAGCTTGTTCGTATAACGATAAATTCGGGCCTTTTAATGTGCCATCACAAGCAATATCGGTGCATAGAATTGTATCAACGCCTAACACTTCATATTCCCGTGCTATATCCCAAAGCATAAATCCTGTCTTAATTGACCAGGCATGACTGACAACGATTGGGATATTATCAACGAGGGATACATCCAGCGCGATGATAAACCGATCCGAACCAAACTGCTTTAGTAAAGCTTCACATTGATCCTTATTGGTCACTGCTAAACTACCAATGACGATTTTATCAACGCCCATCGCTAAACACGTTTCCACATCAGCAGACGTTCGGATACCGCCCCCTATTTGAACAGGAATCGACAGATTTTCAATGATTTTCGAAATTAAGGGCTGTTGAACCAATCGCTTTTGTTTTGCCCCATCTAAATCAACCAAATGCAGAGACTGAGCACCTTGCTGTTGATATTTTTTTGCTAACGAAACCGCATCGCCTGGATAAAATGTTTTTCGTTCATAGTCACCTTGGTACAATCGAACGCATTCACCATTGATCAAATCAATTGCGGGTATCACTTTCATCTTACAACCTCATTAGCATTTTAAACATCAGGTACGACTCATAAACTAGTCACTTCGATTCAACAACCCCTCATCCGCCCTGCGGGCACCTTCTCCCCATGCCTGGGGAGAAGGAAAAATGTTAGAGTTATTTATAGAACAAAAATTTCTTAATAACTGGCTTCCCACCTTCCCAGACTTTTCAGGGTGAAATTGCACCCCAAAAAAATTATCCTTTTGCACAATCGATGCAAAGGCAGTGCTATATTCTGTCTGGGCTATGCATGAATCGGTAATACTTGCGGCATAACTATGGACAAAGTAAAAGTAGTCACTATTATCAATTCCCTGGGAAAGCGCAGATTTGACTACCCATTGCACTTGATTCCATCCCATGTGTGGGACAGGGTGGCTAGGGGTTGCTCGCAGTGGGTCTATTCCACCTGGAATCACGCCTAAGCACGCCACATCATTTTCGCTGGAATAATCAAATAACAACTGCATGCCCAAACAAATACCAAGTACCGGACAAGATAATTGTGGAATGAATTCAGTCAATTGACATTGTTGTAATTGGCGCATCCCCATTTGAGCTGTGCCAACACCCGGCAAAATGACATGGCTTGCCTGATTGATTATCTTTCTCTCATTGCTAATCACAACGACATGCCCCAAGCGTTCAATCGCTGTTTTGATAGATGTTAGATTTGTTCCGGTTGCCTCAATAATAACAATCATAAACACCCCTTGGTGGAGGCAATTCCATAGCCGCTTTGTTGTATCGCTTGTTTGAGAGCGCGTCCAAAGGCTTTAAAGCATGCTTCAACCATGTGGTGGGTATTTTCCCCTTCAACGCGCACATGGATAGTAGCCGCCATATTCTGGCTCAGTGTTTTAAAAAAATGCGGAACCATTTCAGTTGATAAATCACCAACTTTTTCGCAGCTAAATTGCCCTTCGAAGACATGCCCTCCTCTGCCACTTAAATCAATTGCAACCCTCGCCAAGCTTTCATCCATGGGTAATGTAAAGCCATAACGTTCAATCCCTCTGCGATCAGCTAATGCCTGATTGATTGCTTGCCCAAGGCAGATAGCGATATCTTCTACCAAATGATGATCATCCACATCCATATCACCCGTGGCATGTATTTCTATTTGGATCCCCGCATGTTTACTAATTTGTGCTAACATATGATTTAAAAACTGACACGGCGTATTAATGGTTGTGTTGGCTTTTTCATCTAAATTTACCATCAGTTCAATTTGTGTTTCTTGCGTGCTCCGATTGATGCGTGCCATCCTTGGTTTAGATAAAATCAATTTAGTCATATCTGACCAGGTCATTTTCTCACTCAGCCTATAACCAGTTATTCCCAAGTTTTGTGCTAATGCTAAATCCGTTTTGCGGTCGCCTATGACATAAGAGTGATTTAAATCAAATCGTCGTTCTTTCACATAATCCATCACCATCCCGATGTTTGGCTTGCGGCAATGACAGTTATCTTCCTCAAAATGTGGACATATTCGGATATCATCAAATTGAATCCCTTGAGATTGAAATAGTTCCACGATAAAGTCCTGACAATCATCGAATGCTTTTTGCGGAAAGCAAGCTGTGCCTAGTCCATCTTGATTAGAGACCATGACTAATTTAAATCCCGCTTCTTGCAATAATAACAAGGAAGGTATGACTTTTTCGACTAAACGAATTTTCTGCAAACTGTCAACTTGGAAATCCGGCGGCTCCTGAATTAACGTTCCATCGCGATCGATAAATAGTACTTTATCCATTATCGATACCTCGCTAGTGCATTGAATAAATTTTGATTGTGCTCTTCAGTACCGATACTTAACCTTATCAACGTAGGTGATATCGCTTTTACCAGCATCCTCTGCTCTGCTAAGTAGTCAACCACCAACTGGCTGTTATCAACTTGTATAAGCACAAAATTAGCATCACTCGGCCATATTTTTTTGATAAGTGATAATTGAGAAAGTGCTTGTGAGAGCCATTCTCTTTGCTGGCAAACCAATTCAATTTTCGCGGTGAAATTCTGGCATTGCTCAAAGGATTCTCTAGCCAACTCTAGGACAGGGGTTGAATAAGGAAATGGGGGCAATATCGCTTCAATTCGGTTAATAACCTCATTATTGGCTATCACCACGCCTAAGCGCAATCCAGCTAAGCCATATGCTTTCGATAATGTTCGTAATACAATGAGATTATCAAACTGATCCAACAAACGTGTCGCACTTTCTTGCTTGCTAAATTCAATGTATGCTTCGTCGACAACCACCATCACCTTGTTTTTTGCTTGATGGCAAATGGTTGCAACACGATCGAGGTGAATCGTATTGCCTGTTGGATTATTTGGGCGACAAAGGTATAGCAGCTTACTCGTCTTCACCTCGACTGCCGTAGCAATTGCCGATTCATCTAAACTAAAATCGTTTGTCTTAAGAGGACACTCAATAATGCCCGCCCCTTGTATTCTTGCATAAATGCTATACATCACAAACGTTGGTGGGCATGTAATAATTGAATCTTGAGAGGGAATTAAAAATAGCCGGCTTAGGATATCTATCCCATCATCACTGCCGCGCGTTAATATCAACTGATCGGAGGATACTTTATACCGTTGACTCAATTGCTTGATTAATTCGACAGGATACTTTGGCGGGTAGTGGTTTAGCTGCCATCCATAGTCTAACAAGGGATCCCATGCCGATTCATTCGCATGTAATCGGACATTTTGCTTGTCGGAACGTCCTGTTGGGTAACCGCATAGATCGACCAAATCAGGCCGCATTAGTTGTTTGATTGACATAAATACTCCTCCCGAACAGTAATGGCGTTGTCGTGTGCATTCAATCCCTCCGCCTTCGCTAAATAGCGCGCTTGACGGCCAATATCCATGATTGCGCAAGGCTCGACTCGTTGAATGCTAATGGCTTTCATAAAATCAATCGTGGCCAAGCCACTCATACTTTTTGCATACCCATACGTGGGTAACACGTGATTTGAGCCTGTGACATAATCCCCTAACGACTCAGCCGCCCAGGGGCCAACAAAAATGGTTCCAGCGGATTGTATTTTGGGTACGATTGATTCTGCGTTTTTGCAATTTAGGATTAAATGCTCTGGTGCATAACGGTTAACAATCGTTACCATCGCTTCGTCATTACCAGCTAAAATAAATTGGCTTACTTTTAAAGCCTCATTGATTATCGGCAATCGAGACAATGTTTGTTTTTGTTGATTGATCGATTCCATGACTGAATAAATAAGTTTTTGATTGGTACTCACCAAAATTACTTGGGAATCAGGACCATGTTCCGCTTGAGAAAGCATATCTGCTGCCACAAAAGCTGGATTAGCATATTGATCCGCTAAGACCATCACTTCAGAGGGACCCGCTGGCATATCAATACTAGGACCGGTTGAATCTTGCGCAACAAGGGACTTTGCTGCCGTAACATACCGATTTCCAGGACCAAAAATCTTATCCACTTTAGGAATCGATTCCGTCCCATAAGCCATCGCTGCAATGGCTTGAGCGCCACCGACTTTATAGATCGTTTCAATACCACATAAGCGCGCTGCTTCCATTAGCATTGGATGGAGTTCACCATGACTCATCGGTGGTGTGCAAACCACTCGCATCGGGTTACCCGCAATTTGTGCAGGAATAGCCAACATTAATAATGAAGAAATGAGTGGCGTATTCCCACCGGGCACATACAATCCAACCCTATCGATCGGCTGATAGGCTTTTGTTAGGCAAACACCCGGCGCAGTCATCACTGTGACGGGACTTGGTTTTAACGCTTGATGGTAGGTACGGATAGTCTGTATCGCTGTTTCAATTGCTTTCTGAGACAGTGTATCAATTGGTGATTTAACCTGCGTGTTGCAGGTTAATGATTTTAATCCAACGCCATCAAACAGTTGCGTATAATCTAACAATGCGGAATCACCTTGCTTTTTTACTGTTTCAACAATCGCTTTTGTTTGAATTAAAACTTGCTTATCTTGTGATACTATAGGCCTTTGTAACACGTTGTTTTTTTCAATTTCTGATAGATCTTGCCAACAAATAACGTTCATAACTACCCCAACATCTTCTCAATTGGTAACACTAAAATAGAACTGGCACCTTTCGCTTTGATTGTTTCTAACGTTTGCCAGAAAGCGCCTTCTGTAGAGACGACATGGACAGCGACCTTATCTTCTTGATTCAAAGGTACTATCGTCGGTGTTTCAATCCCTGGCAAGTCTTGACATATTGCTTGTAACGCTGATTTTGGGGCATGAAACATGATATATTTGCTATCCCGAGCCATATTTACCCCTTTAATACGATTGGTTAACAACTCGAATATCGCTTGCTGATTCCCGGTAAATTCTTTGTCAGCACTAATAAATACCGCCTCGCTTTCAAATATTTGCTCAACCTCAATTAGGTGATTATCGGCCAACGTACGACCCGTTGAAACGAGATCGCAAATGGCATCGGCCATATCCAATTTTGGAATGATCTCAACTGACCCTGCGATGGGTAATACATTAGCATTGACACGGTTCTCATCTAAATATCGTTGTAATAATCTTGGATAGCTCGTTGCAATGGTTTTATTTTCTAACGAACCGGCATTTTGAAATTCAAATTCATACGGAACCGCAATGGATAATCGACATTGGCATAGATTGAGTCCCATTATTTTTTGATACCGTTTTGTTGGTTTCGATAAGAATTGCTCGACAAGCACATTTTCGCCAACTATCCCAGCATCACACACCCTATCAAACACGAGTGTTGGAATATCATCATCGCGAACCATTAATAAATCGATGGGCATATTTTCAACTTTGACCAGCAAACTATTATCCTCGACTCGAAAAGCTAAACCACACCGTTTTAACAAAGATATTGAATCTTGAAACAACCGCCCTTTCTTTTGTATGGCAATTCTTAATCGATCATTCATGCTTTTTTACTCTTTTGAAAATTAAATCATATCCGCCTTCACCATAAACTAAGCATCGTGCAATACGCGTGATGGTGGCGACACTGACACCCGTACGATCATGAATGGCTCTGTAGGGAACCCCTTGTTTAAGTAAAGGGATGACTGCCCAGCGATCAGCCATTGCATCCAACTCGGTAGGGGTGCACAAGTCAATGAAAAATAGACGTGCTTCCTCATCATTTTTGATTGAACTAATTCCCTGAAATAGATGAGTATACTTTTCTTCGTGATAAATTTGAGATTCCTTCATGATATAATGTTCTATTACGCTAATACATGATAACATCATAAAAGATACTTGGACTGTTGTCAATCATTTTGTCATTGTGGATTGAATACTTTTTGATGAAGGAAGAAATAATCGACTATAAAAGGGGCAATATTGTGAAAATTATAGGTTATCGGCAAATCGCAGGACGATACTGGTCCTGCAACGTCCCCCCCGTACAATCCCAAGTAACACCGCTGTTACCCACAACAGCGGGCTGAAAATTGATGGTGCCATTGCCCGCTTGTACCGTAAAAGTAATGATGATTAAACCATTAGCGCCAATACTAATATCTGACACATTGTCCGTAGGCGCTGGAAATTCATAACCCGTTGCCGCCTGGTTTGCAGGTAGTGCGCTGGTGGCTAAGACAACCTCCGAGACAGCAATTTTCGCACGCGTCACTAACCCCAAGCCTTCAGTAACCCTGGCACGGATACTATAGTTCTGAAAACTTGATATCGCTACAACGGCTAATATGGCAACGATTGTTACCACAATTAACAGTTCAATCAGGGTAAATCCCTGTATCTTATGGTGCATTGTTACGATACTCTCACATACTGCCCTTTATAACTGCGCAAATTTTGTGCCAAAAATAAAAACTATATATTTTCAAGTCCTTATAAATTAAGTATATCAAAGGAAATCATTAGTGTGACGCATATGGTCACTTTATATCTTTTTTTGTCATATTGTTGTTTTAAAAAGGACTTCTAAATATCCAACTTCCTTTTTCATTCTCCTTGAAATGTCAGAGTTAAGATTGAATGTTTGCAGGATTAGATCTAGACTTTGAAAAAATACTATTAATTAATTGTGATTCACCGAGCACTGGGCTCAACACTCGATCCCTCTACCAAGGAACGAGGGCTGAGCTCTAAAGTCGGTATTGATACGACTACGTATATTGATGGACCATCCGAATTTTATGTCGGGATACCCAAACAAGCAATCAACACGCCAAGTGCTTAGGTGGTTGAAAATTCTATGACCTTCAAAGACTATATAAAGGAAACTAATGACTAAACCCAAGCGCCTAATTATAGGTATTTCCGGTGCAAGTGGAATCCAATACGGCATTCGCTTGCTTGAGATATTAAAAAAAGAAGCCATTGAAACACATTTAATTGTCAGTAAAGCAGCACAACAGGTCAGGCATCATGAATGTGACTTGAGCGCTGAAGCATTGCATGAACTGGCGGATAAGCATTATAAATTTGAAGACATTGCTTGTGCTGTTGCAAGTGGTTCTTACCATACATTAGGTATGGTGGTTGCACCCTGTTCGATGCATACGCTTGCTGAGATTGCGCACGGCTTGGGAAGTAATGCATTAACTCGGGCGGCAGATGTTATTTTAAAAGAACGCCGCAAATTAGTGTTGATGACTCGAGAATCACCACTGACTGCAGCGCATATTGAGAATATGCTTAAAGTCACGCAAATGGGCGGTATTATTGCACCACCCGCTCCTGCCTTTTACAACAAGCCTCAATCGTTAGACGATATTATTAATCATAGTGTTGGGCGAGTGTTGGATTTATTTGATATCGATGCGAACATTGTAAAAAGATGGGGAGAAATAAACTAACTGGATATGGGCTTTACATTGAATAATATTTATTCTAACTTGTAATTTTGTCGTAAAAAGGAAGTTGCATTATGGGTAAGGAAGCTAGAGCAAGGCAGATCAATCCACCAAATCCAAGACGAAGTTTCTTCTACCGTATGCTCTACAATAAGCTTGCCTATAGCGAAGATGAGTTAAGATTTCGTTCTAAAATCTTAACCCTAAGAGAGGCATCTGGTCTTGATAAAAACTTATTAGAAACGAATGAACCTTGGTTCTCAGAAGATCCTGAGTTGGCTTTTGAAATCGACAATAATAACGCCTGGTTCTTAGAAACCACCTATCGACCTCGAAGCCATATTACATTGGACAAATTCATTGCAAAATCACCGACCCCCAAAGTATCGTGGCAATCATTAATCGTTCTGAGGCGTAGAATAGCTGATTTTTTGATAGACAGAAGTCAATCTCATCCCGAATACATGTTAAATGAACCCATCCATTTTTTTTACCTGGATTTAATGCAAATATTAGAACGCTTAGCGTTATCCAATGATGCTGACTATGTCGGCGCTCAGTTGCCGCGAATTAGTCATTATATCGTACAAGTTAGCAGCCTAATCCCTAACCATCATGGTGCGGATAAACTATTTATCGATGACTGCCGAATACATATCAATAACGTACTAAATAATGATATCGCAAAGGTAATCGACTCAACAAAACTTAACAATATTTTATCTCAGACACAAACGGCTCTTCAGAGTTTAGGGCAAGACTATCACACCATTCTTCATTTCTCATACATGAGTAACAAGCCTTTAAGCGATCAACCTTATTGGCATATCAATACGCAGAAAGTGAATGAGCATCCCTATTTCGAGCTGTTTCAAGATCATGAAAAGCCTGACAGCCAGCATCTTTTTCCGACATCCATTGGTCAAGATTGTCTATCAGAAAACGCATTACAAATCCTAGATAATAACGATTTTGCCGATAGAACCTATTACACGACAGCGCTACCGAAATGCCCGGACCTTCCTTTTCATCCCGATCTAACTGTTGAGCAAAAAGAATTGTATTTAAAAAACTTAAAACAATTGGAAGAGTTAGTGCATTTTAAACAGATGCTATTACAAGTACAAAAATTAATGGAGCAAACCGGTGAGTTATTCACAATTATGATGTTTCGACAGGAGTTATTAAATTTATTCGATCAAATCGATCAATACTTTATTCAAATGCATCAGTCAATGTCAAACCTCCTTGATGACAATGAAGCGCTCTACCATGAAAGTATTATTCAACGCCAAACACTTTCTTGGTGGAAGCACATTACCTCCAATCGTCAGCTACTATTAGACTCCTATATCGCCAATCAAGAAAAGTTAAATCGTCATTCAATTAACAAAAACAGTTTAGATACACGACGTAAAAAAGTAACCGACTTACTGTCTGGCGCCGTAAACCAGCTGCGTTCGTTTGAGATGACACAAGATAATAAATTGCTGTATGCAAAACACGAAGTGAATCAATTGCTGAGCGCAATATATGATTGGCGCATAAATCAACATCAATTGATGAATTTGCCAATGCCTGAAAAACCAAAATTTTTGATAGCCCATCAACCAAATACAGTGATTATTACTGATGAGTCCCCCATCGATCATCCGATATTATTAGACGACTCTATCAAAGATAGCTCTGAGTTGTTAGATGAATTTAGCAATGAACATGACGAGCCCATTTACGTCCAACCTCAACCCAGCGCCATCGCAGCAGAAAATGAAAATAGGTTATTTTTATTTCAACCAACAGCAGCAAATCGATTACCCATTACTAACTCTCAAACACCCTTGTTAGCCGGAACAACTCCAAGTTCTGAAAATAATAGCCAAATGATTTTTGCGGGTGTCGCCATTGGTGGGCTGATATTTTTAGCACTTTTAATTGTGGTGTATTGCTATAAAAAAGCAAGCGTCCCTTCAAGAATTCAAGATTTTGAAGAAGAACAAGAAAAACAAGAAAAACAAGAAGAACAAGAAGCTAAATTAACGTGGGGGTATGGAAGACGCCAAATAATATAAGATTCACCTGCCATTGCGAAACATAAAACAGGTATTATCTTTGAAATTGTAAAAATTATGGCAATATCTACAAAGACCTATGCCTTGTTAAGATATTTAGGATTTTTTTCATTGTGGATAACTTCGAGTGAAATTATTTATACACAATATCCGCCGTATAATCAAATTCTTACAAACCCCTTGAAAAATAAGGGCTGCCTAAAATAAATGCGATCCAGTCTTGATTGGGTTATCCCCATTTTCTGTGCATAACCTTGTGGATTACCCTGTGAATTTACAATAAATTCAAGGCTTGTGAGGGTGTATCAAAACAATCCAATCCTACTGATTTTTAAATTGCGTCAATGTTAGTAAACACGTAAACTGATCTTTAATGTAAGCACGAAAGAGTATATATATGATTAGTTGGCGAATTCTCGCTCCGTTGTTAACAGCCCTGGGTGCATTTCCTATATTCGCATTTGTTTATATTGCACCAGCACCGAACGAACCGTTGTATATTTTTGGCTATTTGTATGTCAGCATCGTTATTGCCTTTATTGCTGGCATTGATTGGATTATAGCCATTGAAGAACAGCAAGGCGCTTTCCTAATCTGGAGCATTGTACTATCCATGCTGCCATTAGCTATCATTGCCGAATTTATTTGCTTTCATTATGGCAGTCGAATTCTCTGGAGCCAATATTTACTTCTAATCTGGCTAAGCTTGTTTATTGACTGGCGATTTTTTAATAAATTGGGGGTTTCTTATTATCTTAAATTTCGCCTAACTGGAACGATTGTGCTAAGCCTAGCCATTGCCTTGTGTCTACTAAATCCCTGATGAAGGGCAAAGAAAACACGTTTGCAAATGATCATTAACCAAACCTGTTGCTTGCATATAGGCATACAGAATCGTTGGCCCAACAAAGCTCATTCCTTTCTTTCTTAAATCGTTGGATAAAGCTATCGCTTCTGCTGAGGTTGTTTTAACATCTTTCATGGCTTTTGGACGATTGATGATTGGTTTTCCATCAACAAAATTCCAAAGAAATCGATCAAAAGAACCATATTGTTGTTGAATGTCTAAAAAGACACGCGCATTTTTTCGCGCTGACCACACTTTGAGGCGATTACGAATAATACTGGCATTCGTTAATAGGGCTTCTAGTTCATCATCCGCCATCATCGCTACTCTATTTGGAATAAATTGATGAAACGCCTTTCGATAACCTTCTCGTCTTAGGAGTATAGTCTCCCAATTTAAACCTGCTTGAGCCCCCTCCAGTATTAACATTTCAAAAAGTTGGTTATCATCATGCAATGGCTTTCCCCACTCATTATCATGGTAACTTTCATAATGAGGTTTATTTTGACCAACCCAGTCACATCGATGCATCATAACGAATCCTTAAGAACCTTTTGAATCTGTAAAAATACACTATATTCCACCATTAACCTAGAATTTTGAAAGATCAAAGCTTATAATCATTCAATTTTATGAATATTAGGAATACAAATGCTTGCTGATTATCAACGAGAATTTATTGAGCTATCTATCCAATATGATGTTTTGAAATTTGGATCGTTTACCCTTAAATCAGGACGGCAAAGCCCTTATTTTTTCAATGCAGGATTATTTAACGATGGCTATGCATTAAGCAGACTTGGCTCTTTCTATGCCCAAGCAATTCTAGATAATCAGTTTGATTTTGATCATATCTTTGGTCCTGCTTATAAGGGCATACCGCTAGCCTCAGCCACAGCAATAGCTTTAAGCGAAAAAGGAATCAATAAAACGTTAACATTCAATCGTAAAGAAGCGAAAGATCATGGTGAAGGTGGAAATTTAATAGGCGCGCCACTCAAGGGAAAAACGCTCGTTATTGATGATGTTATTACTGCAGGTACCGCATTTTACGAAGCAAAACAACAAATCGAGAGTCAAGGTGGTGAAGTAAGCTGTTCCATCATTGCCTTAGACCGATGTGAGCGCGGAAAAGGCCAAACGTCAACACTGAAAGAAATTCAGCAGCAAGGTATTAAGGTGGCTTCGATTATTACCCTTAATCATCTGATTGATTTTTTGAAACAAACCAATCAAATCAGTAATGTCAACGCCATGGAAGCGTATCGACGGGAATACGGTTGCTAGAAACAGTCCTAAGGAGATTAAATATCATCCTTGGGATGATTGCTTTTTCCATCACTTTCGCGCAGCTCAAGCCACATTGCGTTTAGAATTGCCAATGTGCATGCTAAACCCGTACCTAATATCCAAGAAAAATACCACATAATCTACCTCAATAAACGGAATCGGATGATTCTTCGATAATAGCTGCTGTCACTTTACCTGATAGAACTTTATATACCCAGGCTGTATATAGCAACACAATTGGCAAAAACACAACAGTTGCTACTAACATTATAAACAACGTCAATTGACTTGAACTACTATCCCAAACAGTCAGGCTGGCGCTTGCATCTAACGATGAAGGCAAAATAAAAGGAAACATGCTAACACCAACCGTTGCGATAATTGAAAATATAGCTAGCGATGAACAAAGGAATGCATTTTTAGCATATCTATCAGCCAATGTAAGGACAAAAAGAGGCATCAACACACCAATTAGCGGAATTAACATCAGTACTGGCCACGTTTTATAATTAAATAACCACGCGCCTTGGACAATGGCCACTTTTTTCATTAACGGGTTGGAAGGTCCGTCGTGTATCATTGGGTTGATAAAATCATATCCTGGAATTGCAAAATACACCCATATACCACCGAGAATAAACAGGAACGTCGTTATAATTGCAAAATATTTGGCTGCTATTATGGCTCTTTGCTGAATCGACGACTCTGTTTTAATGTTTAAAAAACATGCTCCATGCATGACCAGCATAGAGACAGATAAAAGCCCACACAGTAATGCAAATGGGTTTAATAATTGAATAAACGTACCTTCATAGAAAACACGTAAATTATCGTCAATTGTAAATGGTACACCTTGAATGACATTACCAACCGCAACACCACATAACAAAGCTGGTACAAACCCGCCGATGAATAAAGCCCAATCCCAACAGTTACGCCAATGATGGGATGCCAGCTTTGATCGATATTTAAAGCCAACCGGGCGTAAAATTAATGCCAGTAGTAAACACAACATAGCTAGATATAAGCCTGAGAAAGAAAGGGCATATAACATTGGCCAGGCAGCAAAAATAGCACCACCCCCCAGAATAAACCAAACCTGATTTCCTTCCCAAGTGGGGCCGATGCTATTAATGATAATGCGTCTTTCGATGTCACTTTTTCCTAAAAAAGGCAATAAACTTGCAACACCTAAATCAAACCCATCCATTATGGCAAAACCAATCAATAATATGCCTAATAACACCCACCAAATCACACGCAATGTTTCGTAATCAATTGGCATTTGATTATCCCCTCTTAACCGAATCGATGCCTTCTGGCCCCAGGCGAATATACTTAACCATCAAATAAACTTCAACCACCGCTAAAATGCTATAAAAAAACACAAACCCTAACAACGATGTTATAACTTGAGCGTTAGATAATGTGGAAGTTCCCAAAAAGGTTGGAAGCACACCTTGAACAACCCATGGCTGGCGGCCGTACTCTGCTACTACCCAACCCAATTCTGCAGCAATCCATGGCAAGGGAAGCGAAAAAAAGGCGATATACCAAAACCATTTTGAAAGGTGCAACGTGTGTCGTATCGATAAATAAAAACCCGTAGCAAATAACAATATAAAAAAGAACCCACAGGCAACCATGATGCGGAAAGAGAAAAACAAAGGAGCTATATGCGGCTCTAGATCGTTCGCTGCCATATTGATTTGCTCATCCGTCGCATCGGTTACTTTCTCTGTGTATTTTTTTAATAACAATCCATAGCCTAAAAAAGGCTCCACTTGCCTAAATTGTTCAACCACCGCCGAATTATCAGGATCTTTTTTAAGTTGCTCTAATAGGCCATAGGCAATCATCCCTTTTTTAATATTTGTACGACCTTCGTCAATCAATTCATCAATGCCTTCCAATGGGGTGGAAAAGGATCGGGTGGCAATGATGCCAAGCACATAAGGCACTTCGATAGCATACTTGGTTGTTTTCGTTTTCTCATCAGGGATGCCAAACAGTGTTAAACCAGCTGGTGCTTTCTCCGTATGCCACATCGCTTCCATAGCGGCCAACTTCATTTTTTGGTTATTGTTAGCGACATAACCACTTTCATCCCCGAGAACAACAACTGACAATGCCGAAGCCAAGCCAAAGGTAACAGCAACGGTCATTGATCGTTTAGCCATTTCAAAATTTCTACCGCGTAACATAAAATAAGCGCTGATTGCCAAGACAAATATCGCCCCAGTAACATAGCCAGCACTGATTGTGTGAACAAACTTTGCCTGACCAACAGGATTAAACATGACATCATAAAAGGAGGAAACCTCCATACGCATGGTTTTGAAATCAAAAAAAGCGCCGACAGGGTTTTGCATCCATCCATTAGCAATTAAAATCCATAAAGCAGATAAATTAGTTCCCAACGCTAAAAGCCAAGTACACGTTAAATGTTGAAGTTTTGTTAAGCGTTCCCATCCAAAGAAAAATAATCCAACAAACGTAGCTTCAAGAAAAAAGGCCATCAAACCTTCGATGGCTAATGGTGCACCAAAGACATCTCCAACATAATGAGAATAATAGGCCCAGTTTGTACCGAACTGAAATTCCATCGTTAAACCAGTAGCCACACCGAGTACAAAATTAATACCAAATAAAACACCCCAATACTTGACCATTTTTCGCCATATAGAGCGTCCTGTCATGACATAGACTGTTTCCATAATCGCTATCATAACGGACAAGCCAAGCGTTAATGGAACAAACAAAAAGTGATACAAAGCCGTTATTGCAAATTGTAAACGGGATAAATCAACGACTGATTCAGCTGGAATCATAATGGTTACCTATAAGTCTAAATTAACATAAAATTACGATCTTTTTGTCGATAGCATATTGTCATCGGTCGTACCGATTGAATAGAGATGCTGACCTAAATCAATAGTTGGCCTAGGGCCTCTAAAGCAAATAAACCAAAGCAAAAACAAAAGCAGCAATTTGATCAACAATGTGATTTTAATATCCCGACTTAACATATTAATAAGCCGCTATGTCGATTGTTTTCATCTGGCTCTCAATTTGCTTGTCACCTCTTTTCACTGTCACTGTTACCTTGTCACCAACAGGAATACCGCTAAGAAAATTGTATAGTTGATCATAATTATTCACTGTATGTCCATTCACAGCAACAATAATATCACCGAGAACAATTCGACCCAGTCGATCACGATAGGTCCCTCTGAGACCCTGGCTTTCAGCTGGGGTCCCCGGAAGGACTGATGCGACGAGCACGCCCTTTTCAACACCGAGCTGTTGGGCAATTTTAGGTTCAACCCGTTGGATGCCAATACCAGCTAGCACGACCCGCCCATGCTTAATAATCTGAGTAACGATTCGTTCAATGTCATCTGAGGGTATACAAAAACCAACACCAGCAGACGAGCCGGAACTTGAATAAATTACGGTGTTTAAACCAATTAGTCGTCCTTGAGTATCCAATAGAGGTCCACCGGAATTACCTGGATTTATGGCTGCGTCAGTTTGCACCATGTCTCGAATTGTATTCCCTGCAATGCCTTTAATTTGACGGCCTAAAGCAGAAATAACACCGGTTGTCAGACTGTGATCCAATCCGAAGGGGTTTCCAATAGCTATCACTTTTTGACCAACTAAAAGGTCTTCAGATTTAGCCAATTTAAACGGTTCAAAGCCCTTTAGAGACTCAATCGCTTTTTTTGATTTGAGTTTCAAAACAGCTAAATCTTTTCTTGGTTCTGTACCAATTACTTCGACAGGATAAGTCATTTTACCAATAGTGACGGCAATATCTTGGGCATTATTAATCACATGAAAATTGGTGACGATATGCCCTTCATCATCCCAGATAATTCCTGATCCTGCGCCAGCACTAACATGCATCATTTCGTATGAATGGTTCACCACCCTGGCTAGACGATGGACAAAAACTACTTTTGGGGCATTTTTTTGGAAGATAGATACGGTTGTTCGTTCTTCTGGTAATAGATTTTCAATTGCTTCAGCCCAAATGAAAGAAAAGTTAGTGACACATAAAACGAAACCTAACATTCTAAAAAGCTTGATCATAACGACTCTTCATCCTCATCAAAATCCATACTAATAGAACCCGACAGACGCCGACGTATGGTTTGCCTTTTAAGAAGTTTCTCAATAACAGCAGGATGAAAGTCAGTGATGGTCACGATATTCTTTTTCATCAGTATATCAATCACATCTTCAATAACCCGGATAAAATTAAGGTCTGCACGAAGTATCTCAAGTGCATCATCACTGTATAACGAATGGATGTAAGTCAATACTTCAGCTGAATCTTCTTTGACAGATTCAAACCCTGGCTGTTTCGTATGAGATAAGGCCATGATTTGGCCGTTTGGCGCCCGTTTAATATATAGCAAACCAATCCTCTCTTCTTTTTATCTAAGGAGCGACTTTATTATGCCCAAAGTATTTTATATTGTCTATAAACAAAATAGCACTTCAAACCAAATAACTAGTGGATTTATATCATGTATCCGGCATACTTTAATAGATAGAAAACTATTCTCAGCTGTTGGACTAGATTGCCTCATAAAGACAGCAATGACGATGGGTTAAAGGAAACTATCGAGTACGAAGAAATTTGTTATATGAACGTAATGTAAGCTATAGTTCGTATAGAACGAATTGATCTTTGAACTGGAGAAATCCTTAAAAGCACCGTCATTGTGAGCTTTGCGAAGCAATCCAGTTCAATCTCTGAACAAAAAAACCGTGCTGGATTGATTCACTACGTTTGCATCGACGGATTTTTTAAAATTGTCCAATACAAAGCTAATGATATAATCAACCCATGAAAATCATACCATTATCAGCGTTTCAAGATAACTATATTTGGCTGTTAGTTGACAATCAAAGGCAGTGCGTTTGCGTCGACCCAGGCGATGCCAAACCTGTTTTGGACTATATTCGCCAACATCAGCTTTCTTTGACTGCTATCGTCCTCACCCATCATCATTTTGATCATATTGGCGGAGTCAGTGATTTGTTATCACAATATCCCGGGACTCCAGTATATGGTCCGCATGATAGCCGTATTCCTCAAGTGACTCACGCACTAAGCGAAGGGGATCGAATCAATGTTTTAGACATAGATTTCACCATTCTATCGATACCTGGACATACATCGACCCATATTGCTTACTTTAACCCGAATAGTCCCATGCTTTTTTGTGGCGACACACTCTTTTCAGCGGGTTGCGGTCGTGTCTTTGATGGCACTATGGAAAAATTATTTCATTCGCTAGAAAAAATTAATCAGCTACCTATCGATACCAAGATATACTGTGCCCATGAATATACTTTAAATAACTGTCGCTTTGCTCATTCTATTGAACCTTCCAATCAGAAAGTTATCGAAAAAATTCAACATTTAAGTACCCAACCGCAAACCTGTAGTCTTCCAAGCGACTTAGCGACTGAAAAAAAAATAAACCCTTTTTTAAGGGCGATATCGAAATCATTAAGCTCCCCCGCATATCAGGATTTATCTGCTTATGATACGTTTAAGCACTTGCGGCTTTTAAAAGACGATTTTTAAAATCTTGGCAGCCGATGTGGATATTTATTTATAAGTCATTGTTTGGGCATATAGGTGAACACTTGTGTCCGTGAATAGGTCCCTGCATAAGCCCTATTATAAACAATTCTTTGCCTTCCCCTTTAGCAGAATTTTTAGTATGATGACTTTTCCTATCGCTAGAAAGTAGGTTTATGGTTTGACGTTTCTTAAACGGATATTGAATTTACATTTGCTATTTTTTTCATTCTGGATCGTTGTTAAACCAAGTTTTGCGGTTCAACAAAATGTTTGGGATGTTTTACGATCCCAATTCAGATTAAATCATGAAGTTAACCAAGCAGAAGTCCGTAAACAAATCCAATGGCTAGCATCAAGACCTCATTACATACAGAAACTTGCACAACAATCTGAACCGTATATTTATCATATTGTTGCAGAAATTAAAAAACGTCATTTACCCGGGGAATTAGCCTTAATACCAATGATAGAAAGTGCCTATGACCCATTTGCATACTCCGGTGCTGGCGCAGCAGGCCTTTGGCAATTAATGCCTGGAACAGGAAGCGGGCTTGGGTTAAAGCAAGATTGGTGGTTTGATGGCCGTCGACATATTCAACAATCGACCATAGCGGCACTTAACTATTATGAGTATTTAATTAAATACTTCAGCGGGGATTGGATATTAAGCATTGCCGCGTATGACTCTGGCGAAGGGACGGTTACAAAAGCTATCCGCCAAAGTAAACAAAAGCCTAATCGAATCCATTTTTGGTCTTTAGAGTTGCCTCGAGAAACAAAAGTCTATGTGCCTAGGCTGCTAGCGCTAGCTGAGATTATTAAATATGCCCCGCAATATCGAATCCATTTGCCCAATATCCCGTATACACCTGCTTTTGAAACAGTGGATGTAGGCTCCCAAATTGATCTTGCCCAAGCCGCGCAATTTGCCGATATTTCTTATAAAGAACTCATTCAACTTAACCCTGGGTTTAATCGTTGGGCTACACCTCCCTATGCTCCTTATCACCTCAACATACCCATTGAAAAAGTGGATGGCTTTAAACAAAAAATTAAAAAATCCTCGAATGATGATCTGGTCAATTGGACAAAACACACGGTTGCAAAAAATGAAAGTTTAAGTGTGATTGCCCGAAATCATAAGACGCAGGTAACATTAATTAAAGAACTAAACCACTTGAAGACCGAAAATGTCAAAGAAGGACAAACGCTTTTAATCCCTTCCATTAATCGAATTCCAACGAATTTGGCGACAAAAATCCAAAAAAATAATCTGATCGATCGCTCCACATCGGCTACTCATACTAAGATAATTCATATTGTTCAACCAGGTGACTCTTATGCGATTCTTAAAAGTCGTTATGGTGTCTCAGCGGGAGAAATCAAATATTGGAACCAAATCAAAACAAAGCGGAAACTACAACCCGGTGAACAACTGGTTATATGGAAGAAAAATTCACAACTAACCGGCTATAAAGTGAAAAAGGGAGACACGCTATCTCACTTGGCTAAGCGCTTTAACACCACTATTGAGCGCTTAAAGCAAACGAATCCTTCCATTAAAGGAAATGCCTTGCGCATTGGACAAAAAATTAATATTGCTTAATAGAAACGTGGACCATTAACACAGTTTGTCACACTAAAATGACTTCATTATCTCGAAATTCAGGCACCAACTCTTTGAGAAGCAGTAATAATTCAGCTTCTTGATTAAACTGGCAATGCTGTTTCATTTGCAAAATATAATCGTTCAAAATAGACCAGTCCATCAAGCGATATTTTGCTTTAAACAATTTAGCGTGTGCAGTTTGGCCAAGCTTTTCCTGATCATGGAATAACTCTTCAAATAATTTTTCCCCAGGACGTAAACCTGTATATTCAATTTTTATATCTTCCCCAGGCTTTTTACCAGCAAGACGGATCATTTGCTCAGCCAAGTATTTAATTTTAATCGGTGATCCCATATCCAATACAAATATTTCACCGCCTAAGCCATTGATCATTGCCTGTAGAATCAATTGACAAGCTTCGGGAATGGTCATAAAAAATCGTTCGATGTCAGGGTGAGTGACCGTTAAGGGCCCTCCTGTCGCCAGCTGCTGTTGAAATAATGGAACAACACTTCCTGCTGATCCTAAGACATTGCCAAAGCGGACAGTAATAAATTGTGTTGGCACTCGTTGATTTAAATTTTGACAATATAGTTCAGCAATTCGTTTGGTCGCCCCCATGACATTAGTGGGATTCACCGCTTTATCACTCGAAATCAATATGAATTTATCAACGCCAACATTCACAGCACATTCCGCAGCAATTTGCGTACCAATGACATTATTTAACACGGCTGTTCGAATTTGATTTTGCAACATTGGCACATGCTTATACGCAGCTGCGTGAAATACTATGTCTGGCGCAAAGTGTTCAAACGTATGGGACAATCCAATCTGATCGTTCACACTTTGTAATATAAAATGCATCGGAATGTGTTTATAAGTGGCTTGTAACTCTCTTTCTATCTCATAGAGGTTGAATTCGCTGTGATCAATGATCATCAGTTGGGCAGGTGCCAAGCGCAAAACTTGACGACAAAGCTCGGAGCCGATTGACCCTCCTCCCCCTGTGACAAGCACCCTCTTCCCCTGAATATTTTTTTCAATCAAATGCCAATTCAATGCCACTTCATCACGTCCAAGCAAATCTTCAAGCTTAACAGGCCTTAACGCATTCGTATTGACTTGACCTGCAGCAAGTGCTGATAAACTGGGTAACGTTCTGACAGGAATATCAAAACGATCGCATTGTTCGATTATTTGACGCATTGTCTTTGAGCTGGCAGTAGGAATTGCCACAAATACCAATGTTATCTGTTTTTTAGCAATAATTGTGGCTATGTTGTTAATGCCAGATAACACAGGCACACCATGTACTTCTAGCCCTCTTTTACGGATGTCATCATCAATAAAACCTAAAACAGTGTGGCGTGTCGTTCGTTTAATATCTCGCAATAAACTCTCACCCGAGCTACCAGCACCGATTATTAAAATTCGTTCATTGTTTCCTGTCACTGGGTTACGACTGCGATTATCGTATAATAATCGCCAAATAAATCGTGTGCCACATAGAGTACTTATATAGATGAAGCAATATAATGGCAGCACGGAACGCGGTACAAATGCTAACAAATGTGTCCAATACAGCACGGGTAGAACAAGGATTGCAGCGGAGATAGTCGCTTGCACAATGCGAGAGACATCATTTAATGAAACGAAACGCCAAAAGCCCCGATAGACACGATAGTAATAATAGGTTGCAGTTTGAACTAACAACATCAAGCAAGATGCTGCAACAATGGGAGCAGTAAAAATTTCTCGGGGCATTGTGTCTAAGTTGTAACGGAACCAGTAGGCTATAAACCAGGCGAATAGACAAAGGCTTAGATCCGTAGACAAGACTGGCATTTTGCGAATAAATTTTTTCATGAATGTTGTCATTCACTAGATCCCTAAAAAAGCCAACATGGTACAGATGGCAAATCCAACTAGATAAATTATTATGGTTCGATCATCGATCATTACCAGAATTGGATCATCTTGTTGTCGGTTGGATTGAAAAATCACTTGGATATATCTCACCATCCCCAATAAAGCAAAGACTGTCGTTAACAGAAAAAACAGGTTTTGCCGATGAACAGCTGTAATATACACAAGGTATGACAACATCGCAAATACTGCATTGATGATGATAAAGGCTTTTAATAGAGAAAGACTATAATAAGACAATACCGGACGTATGGGTTCGACAAGGTCTCGTTTTTTCTCCAAATATCGTTTTGATAATGCAATCAGTAAGCTCAAAAAAGTCACCGATATCAATAGCCAACGCGAGTATTTTAGACCAATCCCGAGTGTTCCAGCTAACATTCTTAAGACAAATCCACTCGCAATCGACAATACATCAATGATTGGCAGCCCCTTTAAGCCCATATTATAGCCAAAATTGATAAGCCAATAGATGAGTATGATGACAATTAAGTTATACGAAATAAATAAACTGATCAAAAGCGTCATTATTAAAAGGGACGCTAACAACCAATACGCTTGTTTGATAGCGACTTGACCACAGGCAATTGGGCGTTGGCATTTATTGGGGTGCAAGGCGTCTGCTTGTCTGTCGTGAATATCATTAAAAACATAGACCGTACTTGCCGCCAAAGAAAATGCAACAAACGCCAACATTGCATCCCCTATTTTCATCCATGAATGGGAATAGATTACACCCAACAAAACAAAAAGGGATTTCGTCCACTGTTCAGGGCGTAATAGTCTTATATAGGGACTCTTAAGCATGTTAAATAGGATAGTTGCCAAACAATGCTCTCTGTGTAATTAAGCAATACTGATCAATCAAAGGGAGGTTTACCACTTTATAACCTCAAAAAATATCAAAGTAAAATTATCTA
Organism: Pseudomonadota bacterium; assembly: GCA_020051095.1. GTDB lineage: Bacteria > Pseudomonadota > Gammaproteobacteria > Legionellales > Legionellaceae > JAFIFT01. Next base: position 49,153 of record JAGVJN010000033.1, read on the forward strand.
TCAATAAACCAAGACAACACACCCAAAATCAACGCCTGATTATAAAAATTATCAATAATTCATAGACTAACTGCCAATAAATAGGATTTTATCTGATCGTATAAATAAATCAAATGTGATTGCATTTCTTGCAAATTTGCGTAAACTAAGATTTATCGTAAAGGATATTCGCACAATGATGGTGTTTTTCTCTGCATTTCTTTACATTGATCGAATGTCCTAGGTTTTCATGTTTCACAGGGAGTGGTCCAATGTCTTCAACACCTTTTATACTTGACGATAAAGCCTTTTTACAAAAAATTAATAGTGTTTCTGAGCTCACCAAGGAATATGAGGGGAGAACAGGAGCAAAGCTCAACAATCCTTCCCCATCCTCATTTTACAAGTCAGTTGGTTATCATAATACCGAGATGCGGAGCAAACAAATCAACGCTTTAGTTTGGTTACATCATCATTTCCACGATCATCTCAATTATAAACTTCCCGAAAACTTTAAAAAGGGAAAGAGTGACTTAGAAATTGTCCAAGAGATCCAGAATAGACGATTAATGGCATTACGAGTTTTAACGGGCGCCTGCATCCATATTATGGAAACAAACAAATCGGGTAAGCTCAAGGAAATGCTCGAAGAGTCCTTGGGGATCAATACCGTTAATAAACTTGATCCAGAATCTCGCGCTTATTGTTTGAATGCTGTTCATGACTACTTTAACCAGATAAATGGCAATACCAGACAATATGGTTCTTATGATTTACATGGTATCGACTTTACCTATTTTGCCGGGTTCTATGATTTTGCCAAAGAAGAATTGATTAAATGTCAGTCTACCTTCGGTACATTCCCATTTGCCCGCATCCTTTCTGTCTCATTTGCCTGGCCTGCCAGTTTAGTGGGCTATTCAATAGGCGCATTAGTCGGTGAAGCAGTCAGTAGATCCACTGGCATGCAAAACACCCAATGGACGATAACAGCCGCTGTTGGATCATTTATCTATATGGTTATGGGGCCAACAGCAGGAATCACCCTATTAGCACCAACAATCGCAAGCAAGGCAGTAACAAATGTTATGGGTTTATCTTCCGCTTATGTGATGGGAAAAACGTTTGAATATACTGGCCAACTTATTGGTGCATTGCTCGGGCTGCCGTTAGATCTCATTTTAAAATTTGCCCGTTTAACGGCATCTGCGGCACTCGATATGGCGACTAGTAAAGGATCGGATAAAATACCCAACGAAGGTGTGTCTTTAATCAACGGCCAATGGTATTCATCAGGACAACTGATTGAAGCTAAAAAACTCTCTCTCGAAGAGATGGAAAAGCTTGAGGTGGTTCAAGAAATCGATCCGAATATGCTCAATGAGTCGGAGCTTGTTAAAGAGATCAAATCAAAAATCTCTGAAAGATTGGCAACCAAAAAGCCTACTGAAACACTTGAGACGGAGACGAGTGAAAAGGTTACTAAGGAGACAAGCGTTCCTGAATCTGAAACACCTCAGTTAGTATAGTCGTGGCATAGGCGCCTGCCGGGAGTTCAAAATTCAATTTAATTTGATTCTCGGCCAGCCATTCCCATTCAAAAGCAACCGGTTTTAATATAAAGGCTCGCCAGGCAGCGCTCACATTTTTCTCAATCAACGCATCAACAAATGCTTGATACGGATTCAGTGCATCTTGCATAATCTGGTATGCTTCCTGATTAGACATAATTCTCTCTTTGCCTACTAATTGTCCACAAGGACTCAGATCGTGTTCGTAAATTCTTAGCTGGATATCAGGTGTTATTTTATCAGCAACAAAAACACTGTGGGTTCCACTTAATTGAAGCACATCCCCAGGAATTGCTTTTTGCCAATTTTGCTGTTGCACCCTTAAGGACAACTGCTGATTAAACAAATATCCACGCACAGCAGACAAAAGCATCCCCTTCATAAACGGGTTTTTTACTTTTTTATGGCCATTAAACCACTGCCATGCTTGGTATATATTATTTCCCTGATTACCAAAACGCTGTGGCCCAAAATAATTGGGCAATCCTTGCTGCTGAATATGCTTTAATTGATCATCTAACATATCCGTTCGCGTGACATCTCTGACTATTAACTGAAACCGGTTGCCTTTCAACCATCCAATTTTTAGTTTTTTGTGGTGTCGGCGACGTTGTAAAATTCGCCACCCATCGTGTTGATCAGGAATTAGAGGGCTGACATCCTCGCCGGGACAATGGATTGAAAACCATTGCGTTGTAATACCAAATTTATCTTTAAGCCCTGCATAGGAAACAACGTTGGCTGGTTTTTTAATAATGCGGGCAAGCGATTGACTGCATTGCTCTGTGGTTAGGTTGGTTTTTTCAACTTGCAGATAGAGGTGTTCACCCGAATCACTAAATTCAATATTTGACAACTCTTCAACGCGAAAGTCTTCTGGCGATTGTTTAATAAACCCGGGTGATGTGGGTCCGCCCCAGGCATGTGAAAAATGTAAATGTATCTGTATCATAGTTTATACTGGGTTAGCACTATCGATAAATTGGTGTGTAACAGAAAATTGGTTTTTCAAATGCTCTCCTAATAATTGTACACCAAAACGTTCTGTTGCATGGTGACCCGAGGCAAAATAATCAATTCCTAGTTCATTTGCTATGTAATATGTTCTTTCAGATACTTCACCACTAATAAATGCATCGACACCCATTTGATAGGCCAATTCGATGAGATCTTGTGCACCACCTGTACACCAAGCCACCTTGGAAATATCAGCATTTCTCGCATTAAAGACAAGCGGCTTACGTTGTAAAATCCTTTCTAGTTGATTGGATAAAGTTTGCGCTGACACAGGCCCTTTAAATTGGCCACTCCATAACAAATCAGGTTGTCCCATTGCGGCTTTAGATTGAATTTTGGTTAATCCTAATGCTTTCCCTAAACCCACATTATTGCCATAATTTTCATGGGCGTCTAAAGGTAAATGGTAGGCTATTAAATTGATATTGTTAGTAATCAAACTCGCCATACGCGCGCGCTTCATGCCAGTTATAACAGGCGACTCACCTTTCCAAAAATAGCCATGATGTACCAACAAAGCATCGGCATGATAACTAATCGCTTGGTTAATCGCATCTAACGAAGCAGTGACAGCCGTGCATAGAACGTTAATTTGATCCGTTCCTTCAACTTGCAAACCATTTGATGTGTAATCATGAAACAGATCAACACATAATAGCTCATCTAAATAGGTGACTAACTGTGCACGGCCAACGCTCATCGTGTTTATGAACTCCGCTTTATGTCAGCACCAACCATGGATAATTTTTCTTCTATTCGTTCATATCCTCGGTCAACATGATAAACACGTTGCACAACCGTTTCACCTTTGGCAGCAAGGCCAGCCAATATTAAGCTTGCTGAAGCTCTTAAATCGGTAGCCATCACAGGCGCCCCCGTTAATTTGTCAACGCCTTGAATGAACGCCGTATTGCCATTTAAACGAATTTTTGCACCCATGCGTTGTAATTCTTGGACATGCATAAATCGATTTTCAAAAATATTCTCGATGACCGCGCTACTTCCCTTGGCAATGCAATTGACTGCCATCAATTGTGCTTGCATATCGGTAGCAAATCCTGGATATGGAGCCGTACTAATATCCACTGCTTCAGGTCGTTTGCCATTCATATTGAGTGTCACCCAATCCTCACCAATACTAAGTTCAGCACCGCATTCCTCAAACTTACACAATAAAGATAACAAGGTATCTGGTTTCGTTTTTCGTATGGTGATGCGACCTCGTGTAATAGCTGCTGCCGCTAAATAGGTTCCTGATTCAATTCGGTCTGGCATAACAGAATAACTTCCACCTTTTAGCGCTTCGACCCCTTCAATTTCAATCGTGGAAGTGCCTACGCCTGTAATTTTAGCACCCATCAAATTGAGAAAATGGGCAAGATCGACGACTTCAGGTTCTCGCGCTGCATTTTTCAATATTGTTTTTCCTTTGGCCAAGGTTGCCGCCATCATGACATTCTCGGTCCCTGTGACTGTCACTGTATCAAATACAATTAAAGCCCCTTTTAATCGACCTTCCGGACAACGCGCTTTCACATAGCCATTTTCAACTTCAATTTGGGCCCCCATATTCTTTAGCGCTTTTAAATGCAAATCGACGGGACGACTTCCAATAGCACAGCCACCAGGTAATGAAACATCTGCTTTCCCAAATCGAGCAAGCAAAGGTCCCAAAACAACAATGGATGCACGCATCGTTTTAACAAGCTCATAAGGTGCTACCCAATTATCAACCTTGGTTGAATCTACCTGAACATGCATTTTATCATCGACGGTTAAGCTAGCACCCAGTTGGCCTATCAAATCCATCATGGTGGTTACATCACGTAAATGAGGTACGTTTGAAATAGTCACATTATCAGAAGCAAGTAAGGTAGCTGCCATAATAGGCAAAGCGGCATTTTTAGCACCCGAAATTGTGACGTCACCATCGAGGGGGGTACCACCTTTTATAATTAGTTTATCCATTTTTTTTCTCCCATTCTTCAGGGGTCAATGTCTTCATGGATACTGCATGCAAGCTACCTTCAGCTATCCACTCTGTTAATAAAGCGTATATCTTTTGCTGCCGCTTAACGATGCTTAAGTTTTGAAATGATGGTGAAACAACCGTGATTTGGTAGTGGTATCCATCGCCTTCCACTTTTGCATATTGGATATCTGGCTGTTTTTCTAAAAGTGACTTAATTTCATCATTCTCAATCATGTAACTATCTCTAATCAGCATCTGTTAATAAGTTATCAATTTCATAAAACTTCGCTAAGGAACGAATCTCTTTGGAAACACCCTTAAATTGATAATTCAACTCTCGCTTTTTTAATTGTGAAATGGAATCAATTAACAAAGCTAAACCGGCGCTGTCGCACTTAACAATTGCGCTCAAATCAAAGATAAGCGGTTTATTGTCAAGCGACTTTAAAATATGGTTGATTTCATCTTGTAAAACAGCAATGGTGCCAAATGATAAAGCACCCTCTGGTTTAAATGTAATCGCGTCCATTAGGCAGCACTCGCTTTTTTCTCTAATTGTTCAATTAATTTTTTCATTGATGAGGATTGAAGTGCTTGAGCAAATTGAGAGCGAAAGCTCTGGAGCAAACTAACACCCTCGACACTTAAGTCATATATTTTCCAATTAGCGCCTTTGGAGACGAGACTATAGGATAATGGAACATTTTGTCCATTTGAGCGTTTGATAACACTGTTTACCCGGAGAAAACGACTATCCACTGATCCTCTAATCGGTAAAAATTGAATGGTTTCATCGGTATATTCTGCTAAGGGGTTCGCATAAGTACGTATCACTAATTTTGTGAACGCACGAATGAACTGGTCTCTTTCAGCAGGGGTTGCTTTGTTCCAGGCTTGTCGTCCTAACACTGATCGCGCCATACCCCGTGTGTCAACAACCGGCAGTAAATACCGTTGGACAGCCGAACGGATAATCTCAGGATTTTTCTTTAATTCAGATTTATTATTTTTTAAGGTCACTAATATTTTTTGAGCAACATTTTCAAGCATCGGTACGGGGGAGGTTTGAGCCATAACCGAAAATGAAAACAGCAATAGGATTGATGCCATTAAGCACCGATATAAACGGATCATAGAATTCCCCTTTTATTTATTGATATTAAAAACTAATTGACCAATTAAATTCTCTAAAATGATAGCTTCTTGTGTCTTGCCAATTTGATCGCCATTGACTAGATAGGGATGATTGCTATCTTTATCATCAAAGCCTGGTACGATACTAATATAGTTGGATCCAAGCAAACCTTCCGTTAAAATGCGAGCGGAGACATCGTCATATGGGATTTGCTTATTACGATTTAATCGCATGGTCACCTTGGCATTTAATTGGTCTGGCTGAAGTTCAACTTTTGTCACCTCACCAATGCGAACACCAGCCACCGTGACAGGCGCTCGAACTTTCAGCCCGCCAATATCAGCAAAATTAGCCGTCACATAATAGGAAGGTGGCGCTTCCCAGTCGGTTAATCCGCTGACTTTTAATGCCATCACGGAAAAGCCATATAAACCTGCTAACATAAACAATCCAACACTGATATCTATTAACTTTTGTTTTTTCATTACCATCCTCCAATCATCATTGCCGTTAGCAAAAAGTCCAGACCAAGAACGGCTAACGATGAATACACAACTGTTCTTGTGGTTGCTTGGCTTATCCCTGCCGCCGTTGGTACACAGCTAAATCCTTGGTATACCGCTATCCAGATCATCACAAACGCAAAAACAACGCTTTTAATAATACCGCTTAATACATCCAAGTGAAAATTAACAGCTGATTGCATATTTGACCAGAAACTGCCAGCATCAATACCCAACCATTGAACACCGACAAAATACCCACCATAAATCGCAACAGCAGAGAATATCATTGCCAATAATGGTAATGAAATAAGTCCTGCAATGAATCGGGGATACACAACTCGACCGATGGGGTCAACCCCCATCATGTCCATACTGGCAAGCTGTTCGGTGGCTTTCATTAGGCCTATTTCTGCCGTTAAAGCCGAACCAGCACGACCAGCAAATAACAGCGCACTAATCACTGGTCCTAATTCACGTGCAATACTCAATGCCAATAATTGTCCTAATTGAGTCCCCGCACCAAATTTCTGCAGGGTGTTATACCCTTGCAAGCCAACAACCATGCCAATAAATAATCCTGATACAACAATAATTAAACAGGATAGGACCCCGATAAAATACAGTTGATTGCGAAACTCCACGGATAATTTTTTAAATTGAGGCCTACGAAACAGAATCGACAACAAAAAAAGGCCGCTTTGACCCGTTAATCGAACAAATGAGATGCCACGTTGACCGGTTCTTTCAATCCAATTAATCATTCAGCAACTCCTCTTCGTAGGGTTTAGCAGGATAATGGAACGGTACGGCTCCGTCTGCTTCGCCATGCATGAATTGTCTCACGCGAGGATCATCAGAATCCATGAGCGATTTAGGATGGCCCTCAGCAATGATGCGTCCACCGACAGTCAAATAAGCCCAGTCAGCAATGCTGCACGCTTCATTTACATCATGAGACACAATGACCGAAGTTAAATCGAGTAGTTCATTTGAACGTTGGATTAACCGCATTAAGACCCCCATTGATATCGGATCTTGCCCAGTAAACGGTTCATCATAAAGCATTAATTGGGGATCTAATGCAATCGATCGCGCCAGTGCCACTCGTCTAGCCATGCCCCCAGATAGCTCATGAGGCATCATATGTGCCGCGCCTCGTAAACCCACCGATTGCAATTTCATTAAAACAATTTCATGAAGAATATGGTCGCTTAAGTTAGTATGCTCTCTTAAAGGAAATGCCACATTATCGAACACCGATAGGTGGGTGAAGAGCGCACCACTCTGAAATAAAAGACCTATTTTTTGTCGTGCTTGGAATAATTCTTTTCGACCTAATTGATGTAGATTTTTTCCATCAACAAACACTGTGCCTTGATCAGGTGTTAATTGAGCACCAATTAAACGCAACAACGTGGTTTTACCCGATCCACTTGGCCCCATGATGGCAGTAATTTTTCCACGGGGAATGGATAAATTGACCTGATTAAAGATCATTCTTTCACCACGTGAAAAACACATCGATCGTATCTCGACTATGTTGTCGTTCATGGAATTATCCGATTTATTATTATGATTTATTAGTATATATCAATCTCATATAGAAGTGTAGCAAAGGGCTGGAACAACGCAAGTTTTCGAGATGACGTCCAGAAATCCAAGGAATTATATGATACAGGGCGCCGTATTTAACTAAGGAACGCCCTTTATATAGAATTATGCCACACAGTTTACCTAACCTAGCTGAAAGCCCTAGTGTTCACGCGTAGAACAAAATGTAATTTTTGGATATCTTTCTTCCGCCATTGTCAAATTAACACGCGTTGGCGCGAGATACAGTAGCGCATCAGCTGCATCTAAGGCCAAATAATCGTGCGCTTTCTGTTTGAATTCAGCCATCGCTTTTTCATCGTCACTGTAGACCCATCGAGCACAATTGACATTAACAGATTCATAGACACAATCGACTTTATACTCATGCTTTAAACGATGGGCTACGACGTCAAATTGCAATATTCCAACAGCACCTAAAATCATATTATTGCTGTTTAAGGGGCGAAATACTTGCGTCGCGCCCTCTTCGGATAGTTCGATTAACCCTTTGACGAGCGATTTTGATTTTAACGGATCTTTTAAACGAACTAAGCGGAATAATTCCGGTGCGAAATTTGGAATTCCAATAAACTTAAGCATCTCACCTTCGGAAAAAGTATCGCCAATACGGATGGTGCCATGGTTATGTAAACCAATAATATCTCCTGGCAATGCTTCCTCCGCATGCGAACGATCGCCGGCCATAAACGTCAGCGCATTACTAATTTGAACAGTTTTACCAATTCGCAAATGGGTTAGTTTCATCCCCTTATCAAATTTGCCAGAACACACACGCAAAAATGCAATTCGATCGCGATGCTTGGGATCCATATTCGCTTGTATTTTAAAGACAAAGCCTGAAAATTTATCTTCTTCTGGTTTGACTATGCGTTGCTCCGCTTCTCGAGGTTGAGGTCCCGGTGCAAATTCTGCAAAATCATCGAGCATGACTTCAATACCAAAATTATTGATGGCTGAGCCAAAATAAACAGGCGTTAGCGTTCCTTGAAGATAGTCGTGCAAGTTAAACGGATGTGATGCGCCCCGAACTAATTCAATCTCGCTTCTTAATTCATCTGCCATGTCAGGCAGTTGCGCATCCAACTCAGGGTTATCAAGTCCTTCAATGACCTTACCAGATTGTGTTTGCTGATTTTTGCCAGGTTGATACAGATAAATTCTATCTTTTTCTAGATGGTAAATACCTTTAAACCGCTTTCCCATGCCAATTGGCCAGGTTACAGGCGCACACCGTATCCCCAACACCGACTCAACTTCATCCATCAATTCAATGGGCTCTTTACCTTCTCTATCGAGTTTATTGATAAAGGTCATAATAGGGGTATCACGCAAGCGGCAAACTTCCATCAATTTAATCGTTCTATCTTCAACCCCCTTTGCCACATCGATGACCATCATTGCTGAATCAACAGCTGTGAGAGTTCGATAGGTATCTTCTGAGAAATCCTCATGCCCCGGGGTGTCCAGCAAATTCATGGTATAGCCTTTATGCACAAATTGCATGACAGAAGTCGTGACGGAAATGCCTCTTTCCTTTTCCATTTCCATCCAATCTGATTTCGCATGACGGTCTGACTTTCGACCTTTTACGGTTCCAGCCAATTGAATAGCGCCCCCGAATAACAACAATTTTTCAGTGACAGTGGTTTTACCTGCATCGGGATGTGAGATGATGGCAAACGTTCTACGTTTGTTAAATGCTTGCATAGCTAGTTACAATAACCTTTTTTCAAATAACGCCCATTCTAGCGCATATACCTAGTTGCAATCTACTCTGTACAAGACAAAAACTAATATCTAGTACGTGCCCGCGCCCGAGCCCGTGCCCGTACCCGGTTTTTAATGGGCACAGTTCACTATTTTTCGGTGGGCTGCTTCAAGATCAAAGTTTATCTTTCAATTCTTCAGATTCGGGCACGGGCACGGGCACGGGCTCGTATTAGTTCTTTTTTGTTTTTGTCCGGTACAAAGTGCGGCTACGATATATCGTTGTATCTAAGGAAACCTTAATATAAAAATCGTATACTAAAGCCTGCTAATAATTCGGCTAACAGCTGTAAATGGATTATCTTTTTGTTTAACATGCGTAGTGAATTAAATAGAAAACTAGTAGATTAAACGAATTCGAAGTAAAATATCTGCAAAACCGTAGTTAAATAGAAATTATGACCGCATTTCAATACCATGCCTTGAATAACTCGGGCGAATCAAAAAAAGGGATTATCGAAGCTGATTCTGAACGACAAGCCCGTGATAGTATTCGTCAACAAGGCCTTATTCCAACCCAAATCCAACTTGTGAAAGGCCGTAAAGGGTTTGGACGGTCCAATCGTTTACACACGGCTGATTTAGCCTTACTCACTCGACAAATGGCAACGCTGCTATCAGCGGGAATTCCAATCGATGAGGCCTTGCAAGGTGTCATCGAGCAAACCGAAAAGAATAAAGTTGTTGAAATTTTAATTGGATTAAGAGCCAAAGTGGTTCAAGGATATAGCTTAGCCCAAGCAATGGGTGAGTATCCCGCAGCATTCCCCGAACTCTATCGTGCAACAGTTGGATCCGGGGAACAAACCGGGCAACTCGATTTTGTCTTGCTTAAACTTGCCGAATACACTGAGCAACAACAAGCAAACCGCCAAAAGGCAATCCAAGCGTTAATTTATCCAAGTTTAATGATCTTGGTGTCAATTGGCATCATTGGATTTCTCCTTGCTTATGTCGTTCCAAAGATCATCGATGTCTTCATTAGCAGTGGTCAATCGTTACCAACAATGACCAAAGTACTAATTGATCTAAGCCATTTTTTACAACATTATGGTATATTCTTGTTGGTTGGACTAATTGGAATAACCCTTTTATGCCGCTATGCCCTCACATATGAATCCTGGCTGTGGCGTTGGCATCACCTAAAACTTCGATTACCGATTACATCCTATTTAATCCGTTCCAGCAATAATGCCCGCTATATTCACACGTTCGCAATATTATTTTCTGCAGGCGTTTCGGTGCTTGAAACCATGCGCGTTGGCAGTCAATTAATTAGCAATGTCGTAATGCGAAAGGCATTCGATCAAGCAGCAATTAAAGTAAAAGAAGGGACGAGCATTAGCCAAAGCTTAAAAGAAACAGGGTTTCTTAACCCAATGGCAATCCATTTAATCAGCAGTGGGGAACGCTCAGGTCAAGTAGCAGAGTTAATGGAAAAAGCAGCGATACATATGGACAATGAGCTCAAGCGATTAATTGACACGGCATTAACGCTGCTTGAACCCATGGTGATTTTATTTATGGGCGCAGTTGTTTTGTTTATCGTACTTGCAACCTTGCTGCCTATTTTTTCGATGGAACAATTGATTAGTTAACGAGAGGTTATGATGAAACAACAGCGCGGATTTTCGCTTATTGAGATTATGGTTGTCGTAGTTATTTTAGGCATTTTGGCTTCTTTTGTGGTTCCAAAAATCATGTCAAGGCCCGATGAAGCCAGGGCAGTTAAAGCCAAACATGATGTATTAGCTATTGAAAATGCACTGGATCTTTATCGATTAGACAATGGGTTTTATCCAACCACTGAGCAAGGTTTGGTGGCCCTTGTTGAAAAACCAACAACAAGCCCAGAGCCTAGGAATTGGAAAGTCTATTTAAAATCGATTCCCAAAGACCCTTGGAATCGCGACTATCTTTATATGAATCCAGGTGAACACGGTGAAATCGATGTCTTTACCTATGGCGCGGATGGTCAACCAGGCGGTAGTGGCAAAAACGCTGAAATTGGTAATTGGAATGCGCGATAAACGAGGGTTTACATTAATTGAGATTATGGTGGTGCTAATTATTATTGGCACCGCCGCTACCTTTGCCGTCCTATCTTTTGGCGACTTTGGAAAATCAAAACAAGCAAAATCCGCTGCTGAACAAATGGTGCAATACATCTCCTTGTTACAACAAAAGGCAATATTAGAAAATCGCCTCCTGGGAATCTCAATCCATCCCAACGGTTATCAAGCAAAAAAATATATCCCTTCAAAAGGTTGGCAAACGATAAACAACAGCCGAGTCTACCAAGAACAACCCTTGCCAAATGGGTTACAGTTCCAACTTAGCAAATCGATGAACGAGTCTGTCAATATTGTTATTCAAACATCTGGCGACATCACTCCATTTGACATCTATATTGCAGATACCAATAAGAAGAAGATGATTCAGGTACATGGCAAAGCAAATGGAGGACTATCTATTCATGCCCAATCCTAAAGGATTTACCTTGATAGAAGTATTACTCGGACTCGCCATTTTATCCATCGCGTTAACCGCGTTACTCGTCACAACCGGTCAGGACATTCAGCAAACCCAACGTCTGAAAGAAACAATGGTCAGTCACTGGGTGGCAGAACAAGCAATGAATGAAATTCGGCTGGGGCTTTTTACTCCCACCAATCGAACTTTTACGACCTATAAAACAAGATGGCTTAATAAAGATTGGTTCTGGCAAGTCCAGCTCAAAAAAACAGACTCTAGTCGCATCAAATCAATCACTATTTTGACAAGCACGAAACGCTCTGGACCATTTAGGCCATCCTTAACCGGGTATTGGATGCTATCATGATTCGTTTAAAAGGGTTTACTTTAATCGAAATCCTCGTTGCTTTGGTAATATTTGCCGTCATCGCATCAATTACCAGTGCCACACTGTATCATGCTTTCAATGCGCGCGAAAAAGTCAATTTAATGGCCGATAAATTAAATCAACTTGAAATCGCCATGGCCTTATTGCAGCAAGACAGCTATCAAGCAATTCCTCGTTCAGTTCGTGGTAATGATCTTCGCTATTTCCCCGTTTTTGTTGGGCAAGGAAACTATATTGAATTTACTCGTTCAGGCTTGCTCAATCCTAAACAACAAGAACATAGCTCATCGATGCAACGAGTCGCTTATCGTTGTGATAATGGCAAACTGTATCGCAAACGTTGGCTTGAGCTGGACACAACAAATCGTAATCGGTTTCATGAAAAGGCCATTCTCTCAAACCTATCAAGTTGCCGTTTTGAATACATCAATCGCACGTTGGATACATTAAATGAATGGCGCCCCCAACGTTCTATCCGCGAGAGGTTACTCAAACCAGAGTTACTACCAAAGGCAATACGCGTTCATTTAAAATTCAAAGACTGGGGGGAAATGCAACCCCTATTTATCATTCCTGAGGCGGCTTATGCAAATTTACTATCGAAGTAGACAAGCAGGTAGCGCCTTACTAACGGCTTTATTTATTATGACCTTAGTCGCCATTGCCGCCACAGCAATGACATTGCGACTAAAATTAGACATTGCTAGAATGCAAATTACTGTTGAAGCAAGCGCTTTAAAAAACAAGGCCCATCTACCCACGTTAATAGGCATTCAATGGTTACGACAATCTCGACTACCAGCAGCAAAACGAAATAACAACCCAGCGACACTGGTTGAATTTACCCATTTGACAAACGATAAAAATTGGCAAGTATCGGGAAAAGTAATCGATTTACAAAGTCGTTTCAACATTAACAATCTCGAAAATAAAAACCACCACAAACCGTTTCAAAAACTGCTAATGAATCAGGGCATTGAAGCCAATACAGCCAAGAAAATTATTAAACTATGCCACTACTGGACACAACCTCACCGTCTCGAAAGAGGCCATGATCCCTTGTTAAGCGAATTCTTAGCCCAAAAGCCACCCTATTATCCGGGATACCAACTGTTTACCAGTCCGTCAGAAATCCGTTTGATTCCTGGCGTATCCAGTCAAATCGCTGAAAAATTAATGCCATCGATCATCGCCTTACCCAATCTTACACCGATTAATATTGCGACAGCACCACCAGAGTTAATTAAAATCTTAGGTGATGGTTTAAAAGATAATCAAGTTAATCGCATCATAGAACTGCGTAGTAGTGGACAAATCCACAATAAATCAAAACTAGATGAGCTTCTCAAGCAATATAATATTCCAGCCAATCAAGTGACGGTGCAAAGCAATTATTTTTTAGTTGTCGCCAAGGTAAGCTATCTCGATAAAGACTTACAGCAATTTACAATCATTGAGCGAACACAACAAAAGGAAAAAAAGAAAGTGAAACTTAATGTTGTTTATGTGAGTTATCACGCGCTTTAAGCCCCATTATTCGATTCATCTAATTGGGGATGTCCCCTATTCTGTGGCTTGAATCCGTTTATGGTATTCATCGACCATACTTTTAGCTTGTTTCATTTCAGCCTGACTCATTGCTTTTTTAAGCTTAGCCAGTTGCCTTACTGCCATTGGATTATCACTTTCACTAGCAATGGTTAACCAAACATAGGCTTTCGTATTACTCTTAGTAACGCCAAGGCCTGTCATATATAAATACCCCAGTCTTGCTTGCGCATCGGAGTTACCTTGTAATGCTGAAAGACCTAGCCAATAGGCTGCTTTTTCATAATTTTTATCGACACCCGAGCCACTTAAATATAATTGCCCAAGATGTAATTGTGCAAGGGGGTGGCCTTTCTTCCCAGCAAACTGATACCAATACGCTGCTGATTTTGGATTCGCTTGGGTTCCAAAACCCATTTCATAGTAATACCCCAAAAAGGCTTGGGCATTCACATGCCCTCTTGATGCAGCACGTTTAAACCATTTTAAAGCACGTGCTTTATTAGGGGGCAATCCATAATTTCCATTATCGATTAATCCTAGACTGTATTCCGCTTTTGGATCACCCTGTAACGCAGCCTGTTGATACCAATATTGCGCTTTACGGATATTTTTTTTAACGCCCTCACCATTGATGTATATATAAGCAACATTCACTTGCGCTTTGCTATACCCTTGTTTGGCTGATTTTAAAAACCATTGAAGCGCGATGTTGGGATCGGCTTTCGTTCCATCACCATTCATATACATCAAACCAACATTTCGTTGGGCAACGGCATTACCTTGTTTGGCTGATTGTTTATATAAAGCCAACGCTTTTTCATAACTTTGAGGAACCACTTCACCCGTATCATACATGTGCCCCAAACTTAACTGTGCAAGTGCATTGCCAGCGTCTGCTGCTTTTTGATACCACTCACTGGCTTTAGCCGTATCTTGATTAACACCTTGTCCTTGATGATACATTCGACCCACCAAGTACATCGCTTCAGCATTTCCCTGCTCAGCTGCTTTTACTAAATGAGTGTAAGCAGTGGAGTAATCACCTGATTCATAGGCAGAGAACCCGATAAACTCATCAGCGTGGATGAGTTGGCTAAATAGCATGAATATCGCTAGCAGTAATGCGCGCATTCAAACTCCATTATTTTGCGAGGATACTATAAGATTAGACTATTTTTTGATCATTTGTTATCACTATAGATTAGTTGGTTTAATATATTATCAGATGATGATTAACCATCGACAATAAATTAAAATACTTATGCGTTACCATAACTCCACAACAGGCTATTTATACCAAGTGCGTTACTCTCTTTCTACAAGATGAAATACTTCTTTATCGCCATTTGAACCTAAATAATTAATAAAATAGAATCTAAAAAACAAAATCGTGTTTAACGCCATAATGGAGAAACCATCTGTTATAATATCTGGTGCCTTTTTTAGTAAAACATGTTCTAGGTTTTCCCAAACAATAAAACTTAAAAGGCCTGGAATACCGACTAAAGATATACCAACGGCGAGCAGACATATCTTAAAAAAATTAGACCGTGAAGATTGGATATCCCTAACTTCTCTAGAATGTTTTGTAAATCTTGATATTACAAGCTCGATTATAAAATAGCCTAATAATAAAAAATATAAAAAACTGATGGGATGTATCTCAATAAATGTATGTTGAAGCAAAACCTGGAATACAGCTAAAGTTGATGCGCTTAAGGAAATAAAAAATCGAACCGGATTAACTATATGAATAATAGCAATAATATGGAATCCAAAAGCAACCATAAAAAGAAGTTCATCAAAAAAACTGATTGGTATTCTAAACAAGAAATAAATGAATATTTCGAAAATGATAAAAAAAGACAATGTTGTTAAGAAATAATTAATCAGGCTTTTGGTGCTGAGACTTGTCGTATGAAGTCCTAAAAATCCTTGAATTGTGCTTATCAAAAATCGAGGAAATATAAATTCATGATAGATGAAAAAATATAGTCGCTGTTTAATTCTCAGAGGAAAGCGGGATTCAATCAAATAACGCTCATTTTCCTGTCTATTATTCCTATTTTGTTCAATAGAATGGTGCTGATATAAAAGGGACGGTGATTTTAAAAATTCGATGGTTCTATAAAGCCCATTTAAAACACAATGCATCAGGGCGAAGGTATAATAACCCCAAAGAGTCTCTATATATATTAAACCTAGCTGCGCTATCGAGGCATAGGCAATCGCATTTTTAATGTCAGGTGTTTGCTTGCTCATCAAGCTTGCGATAACTGAGAAGCTTAAGGTCAAAGCTGTTGCTATTATAATGAGATAAATATTATGTTCAGCGGCATGTGACCATGCGGATAGAAAAATAAAGCATGCAAGATGTGTTGATAATCCTCCATAAAAAACTGCACTTGAAGGTGTAGGACCTTCCATAGCACGTGGCAGCCATATTATCGGGAAAATGCTTGATTTAATCAAACAAGAGATCAAAATAAAACTAAGTGTTAACGTTCCCTCGCCTTGAAGATAAGAGTGATTGCCAACAAATGCGCCATATATCAATGCAGAATAAAAAATGACATCTGATAGTTTATAAATGACAAGGATGGTTAATGCATTTTTTAACACTTGGGGTCTATGTTCATAAAAAGCTATTAAAAGTACGGATGATAATCCCAGGAGCTCCCAGCCAATAAATAAGCTTTCTGAATTTTCCGTTAATACTAAAAAACAGATGGCCAACTCCAAAATATAAAATAAACTGAAAAATTTGAAAAAATATTTATCTCGATGTAGATAAAATACAGAAAACTTAGCAATAATTGACAACAAAATGATAGAAAAAACGAAAAAAACAATTGAATAAAAATTCCAAATGATATGGAGGTCTATCGTTAAGTAAAGAAACTCTGTTACGATGGTGTTATTCAAGTATTGGTAAAATGCCAATAACGCTACGAGATGTATACAATCGACCACAATTCCAATATTCACAAGATATCTGGCTTTTTTTTCAGATGTCTTAATTGGAAATTGTAAACTAAACATTAAAATTAATAGGAATCTCACAATTGCTGAGATTGAATAATAATAAAAAAAATATTCAGATAACCATTGGTTCATAATACGATATGCCCGAAAGGTACAGCATTTCTGGAATTCAAAATATCTTGATCAATCCTTAAGTAGCTTGGTGGATAGTTAGCTACAGCTACTTTGTGAAAAGATTTATCATGATATTGAAATATTTCATTGGTATCCGTGTCATGAATGCTTAATTCAATCCATTGGTTAATGACCAAAACACTAAAATTTGATTCGCGATTTAAAAGCTGCTTTATGATATCTAAGCGACATACTATCAATACCATCAGCCTAACTGGCTCATGGATTTCAACCATCTGCCATGGCAAACCAAGCTGTAGATCACTTTGATATCCATTCATCACCCCTAACAAAGAAGTGATATTATGTGGCAATTTTGTACCGCAACCATATTTTTCATTATCAATATAACTAAAATAGTATTCTAAATTTATGCCTGCACAAACTGGTCCAGCCGTGTTTAATAAGACATTAAGAATACAGCCACTCGGATCTTCTTTTTCATCATATGAAAGCAAAAAAGCACGTCTATCAAGAAATAAATTCCTGGTCATTATTCTAGGCCCAACAATGCAAACAGCATTGGTTGCATGACCATATTCTGGTCTTGGTTGGCGAAAATCAATAGCCCTTTCCCGTACTTTTTGATGGTAATAGTTTGGTGAGTGATTAAAAGGCAAGGAAGTAAAACGTCGAGATCGTTCGGCCGCATCAATATGACATGCGTTATGCAGTTTTTCTATAATCAGATTAAAAATAGGATCTACTTGTTTAGGCAAATCATATAATTCAAGATTATCATCGCAAGTATTATGATAACAACCTATAAACTGCGTTTGCTCAGGAATAGTGATATGCTTTGTTTTTCTTAAAGCGTCACGAACAATACTCTCATTTAATATCAATGCCATTAAACGAGCATTTGCTCCCCCTCTGCCTCCCCCGCAAGCCCCACAATCATGGGCAGCCTCATGGGGATTATTCAAACTGGACGATCCATGCCCCACAATAAAAATGTAAGGACTAAAATTTTTAGACAATCCCATATTTTTTAAAAAACTTGCTGCCAAATTAATACGTTCTGCTATAGGAATACCTGTTGGGGTATCTTCTTTTCGATAAACCAGGATTGTGCTGATGGCTTTATTAATATGGCTTTTAGCTGTTTGTTTAATCTTATGAGCTATTTTAGGAGAAAAAATGTCTAATAAAACTGGAAACAACTTAGTAAAAAAACCAAAAAGAAGTGCCACGGTTCCCCGAAGTAATGACTTTGAGCTTAATGCAGCTATCCATTGTAATTCACCATAAATGAATAATGATTTCAATTTAAAGTAATTTTTCACCTCACCAACTTCAACAATTTCATAAATTGGCTTGACATTGATCGGACATAAGGCCCTTGGATTCTTATCAAAATACCCTTTAAATCGGATAGGAAGTCCAAAATGCCCGACGGTACCATATGTTTCGCAATGCGGATCGATCTCTAAATATCGACGCAAAGACTCTTCACGCTCATCAATACAACAAATCACTTGATAATCAATCTTGCTACTTGTATTTTCACCAGGAAAGATATGCGTTTGACTAGCATAAGCATCTAAAAAATTGGTGTAAAATGATTTCTCATAGGCTCGATGAAGAATTTCTTCCCGATCCAGATCAGTTAAATGATGAAAAATATTTTCAAATTTCTCCTTGTGTTCAGGATATTTTTTGCATTGATAGACAAATGTATTTATAAATGATTCAGAATGCTGATAGGATGAAACTGCTATTGGTATTTTGGGAGGGTTAGGAGTAATCATCTCAATAGCGGCAAATTCGCAAATCATTAAGATAAGCATGAATTCCACTTCGCTGGCTACAATTGATGGCTCTTTTATCCATTCAGGGTGGTTTTTTAAGCTTTTTAACATACCTGCCCAACCTTTAAAACGATAAGTCAAATCAAACAAATACGGTATGGAAAGTTCTTTGTCTATTTGTAATCTTTCTAACAGCTGGTTAAACACATCATTTATAGGCAGATGCTGGTAATTTCTTACTATGTTAATGAGTGTCTCTAAATAATGCCCGATTAAGGGAAAGGGGTTACTATATAATGCTTTAAAACAATGCCACATCCCTTTTTCTCTTGAAGCCATTGGCCAATAGGCTGATCCAAAATCAAAATAACATGCAAAAAATTTATAGATATGTGGACTGATAATATAATCAATATTGACGTGAAACTCAGACTTAATGGCATGTTTGTAGAATGCCGTCTTATTAATCTTTGACAGATTTTTCAAATTTTTAACATCTTGAGAAAAAGAAAATGAATTATTCGTGTTAGCTCGCATTAATAGGTTATAAATGATTGATGGTGGAACCTTTAGTTCTCGTCGATGCAGAAATTCATTAATTGCTGCATCGATGTCTTTTTTCTCAATTCGATGTTGATGATATTGTTGCCAATAATAAATCTCAGGCATAAACGCCCGCGATTTAAAATCCTGGCTTGCTTTTTTCACAGCGTCAAAAAAATTTAAATGTTCGTAATGATGCAAGGTGTTGTGGTGAACAAAGAATTCTAGCGGCCCTTGTTCCGGAATAGCGTGAAAGACTTTATTAATTACATCACTAATTAAATCACTGCTCATCATTTCGCCTTTCTTGCTGCTAAGTCATGGTTATAGATAGGTTGAAGATGCTCTTTCCCTAAAACAATAAACAAGGACGCTCCAATTTCATGTTCTAAATCGTTTAATTTTTGAACCAACGTGTGGTCTATAAAATGGGTTTTGGCAAGATTAAGAATAACCGTATGATGTTCGTCTAACTCATGCATGATTAAATTCTTAAGCTTAGTATAAGCGACAAACGTAAGCGGCCCATTCACAGTGACAAATGCCCTGTCTTCTTGGATTGAAACACTAATAAAAGGATTAAATAAATCTTTAAATTTATATCCGCGTAACTTGTGGAATATTAATTTTAAAATTAAGCCCGCAATGACCCCTGTCAATAAATCTTCAACTAACGTAATAATCAACGTTGTTGAGAATAAAACAATTTGATCGAGCCCAATCCTATACACATGGATGAATGTTCTTGGAGACGCCAGTTTAAAGCCAACAAAAATGAGTAAAGCGGCTAATGCAGATAATGGAATCAGGTTTATAACCGGCGCAAGAGCTAAGACGGCAATAAGCATAAATATGCCATGGAATAAATTTGCTTTATTAGATTGGGCTCCGTAATCAATATTCGCTTTACTACGCACAATTTCAGCAATCATAGGTAATCCTCCAAGGAGAGTACAAGCTAGATTGCCAACACCCACTGACATGAGATCCTTATTGAGATCAGAGGGCTTCTTCACTTTAGAAAGTGTATCTACTGCGCATACCGTTAATAATGATTCGATGGAACCAACTAACGCAAACATAATCGTGTATTTGATACTAGAAAATGAAAAAACGACTGAAAAATCAGGGAATTGAATCGCTTCTAGAAAATTGAGTGGCAAATGGACTAAGTAGCCGGGACCTAGGTTATATTCTGTACCACCAAATCGATAGATATGCTCATGGGAAATATCGTATAACAAGGATAAAGGTATCACGGTAATGATAACGACAATTGTTGAGGGTATATTATTTAAATATTTTATTTTCGACCAAAAAATAGCTATAAAAAGTGCAATCAAGCCTATTGCGAATATGATTGGATTTTCTTTGATAATTGCCATAGGAGCATTCATGATAAGTTGAATTAAACTAGTAGAAATAGGATGGGTACCAGTTAGGACATAAAATTGCTTTACCACAATGATAATTCCAATGCCTGCTAACATCCCGTGTATAACGGATGGTGGCATGATTTCAGCGAAAGTCGCTTTTTTATTGTAAGCAATAATAATTTGAATGATTGCTGCAAAAAAGCCACAAGCTAGTGCTCTTTCATAGCCTAATTGAAAATTGCCATGGCCTAACTCTAGGACAGCCCCGAGCGCAATGACAATTAAACCAGCAGCAGGACCTTTAATTGTTAATGGCGAACCGCCTAAAAAAAAAGTAAGAACTCCTCCCAAAATTGCAGAAATAATGCCTGCACTGGGGGGGAAGTGACTTGCTATTGCAATACCGAGGCACAAAGGCAAAGCCAGTAAAAAAACACTAAATCCAGCGATTAGATCTTTTAGGATTGCTCTACTAATCATTCCAATCTCCCTATTGTCTTGATTGGTATACCACTATCGAATTATATCATATACCGATACACAGTATAGCCAGGCGATTTAAAATAATCCTATAATAGTTTTTGAAAATGCTCGAAATTTAAGGTTTAATATCTATCATAGATTTCAAGATAAAATAGGGTATGAATGACAAAGGAAAAAACTCCCCCACATCCTGGCGAAATTTTATTAAAACGATATCTAGAACCGAATGGTCTTACGCAACTAGCTTTTGCTGAGCATTTAGGTTGGACATATGCAAGATTAAATGAAATTATCAATATCAAACGAGGCGTCACAGCAGACTCAGCACTATCATTTTCTGAAGCATTAGGAACGACAGCAGAATATTGGATGAATCTGCAAACATCGTGGGATCTATGGCATGCAAAAAAAGACCATAAGCCTACCCGACCGATTCTTGATATGCGGGGTTAACACTAACGTTAGTTATTGCATCAATTTAAAACAAACGACAATACCTGGCTTGGTTCATTAATTCCTTCATCTCTTTAACGGCTTGCTTAAAGCCAACAAACAATGCATGTGCAACAATAGCATGGCCAATATTAAGCTCGTGTATCACCTCTATTGCCGCAATCGGCTGCACATTGTGGTAATGTAGCCCATGACCTGCATTGACAATCAACCCTTTGGATGCGGCATATTCTGCTGCTTTTTTGATTTCCGCAAGCAGGGATTTCTGAGCTTCATCATGGGTCTCGTCTGCATAAGCGCCCGTGTGTATTTCAATAGCAGGAGCCCCTGCTTCAACGGCTGCATCGATTTGGCCAATATCAGCATCAATAAAAAGCGATACCTCGGCCCCTTGTTCATTGAGCATTTGTGTTGCTTTTTTAATTTTATCGAACCCTTTAATGACGTCTAATCCCCCTTCGGTGGTTAGCTCCTCTCGTTTCTCAGGAACAAAACAAACATGGGCGGGTTTAACTTGCCGCGCAAGCTCAATCATTGAATCAGTCACAGCCATTTCCAGATTCATACGGGTTTGTAATACTTGGCTTAAGCGATGAACATCATGTGGCTGAATGTGACGCTTATCTTCTCGCAAATGGATCGTTATCCCATCGGCGCCGGCTTCTTCTGCATCGAGTGCTGCTTTTATTGGATCCGGGTAGTTTGTACCTCTTGCTTGGCGTATAGTAGCGATATGATCAATATTCACACCCAAATAAATTGTTTTTACCATGTTAGGATCCTTATGATACTTCGAGGGGACTATACTATACCTAAGAATAACGAAAATACCAGAGTCAGTTAATAATTATGTACAATTTACTTACATACTGTTAGCATAGTTCTATTTTAATGGTTGCTTTTATATCATGAATACTTATTGCGGTTATATTGCGTTAATTGGGCGCCCCAATGTGGGCAAATCCACCTTAATGAACCGTTTAATAAAACAAAAAATCAGTATTACCTCTCGAAAACCACAAACGACACGGCACCGAGTATTAGGCATTCATACGAAAGATAATTACCAATTTATTTACGTTGATACGCCCGGTATCCACCGTGAAGAACATCAAGCGATGAATAAAATGATGAATCAAACCGCTAAACGTGTTTTAGACGATGTAGATGTCGCTGTGATGATAATGGATGCCCACCATTGGCAGCCAGAAGACGAAGATATCTTAACTTTGGTAAAACAAACTTCAAAGCCAACTATCTTGGTTATCAATAAAGTCGATCGCATCAAAGATAAAGAAAATCTTTTGCCGCTTATTCAAACCATGCAGGAAAAGCACACATTTACCGCAATTATTCCCCTATCTGCTCGCACCGGTGTTCAAGTTGATAATTTAGAAAATCAGCTACAGCAATTCCTGCCAGCAAGCCCCCACTTTTTTGCAGCCGACCAAGTGACCGATCGTTCAACTAAATTTATATGCTCTGAAATCATGCGCGAAAAGGTTTTCCGCTTTTGTGGTCAAGAGCTGCCTTATGCAACGTCGGTTGAAATTGAATCCTTTAAAGAAGATGATAAACTGATAACCATGCATGTGTTAATTATTGTCGATAAAGAAAATCATAAAAGGATGCTCATTGGCAACAAAGGGGAAAAAATGAAAGAAATGGCCACTCAGGCACGTTTGGACATGCAACGGCTGCTCGATAAAAAAATTATGTTAAAGTGCTGGGTAAAGGTAAAATCAGGTTGGGCTGATAACATTCGTATGTTGAGGCAATTAGGATATGACCAGTAGAACCTTAAGTGGTTGGCTTATTCATGCTCAGCCTAGCGGTGAAACGGCCAGCTATTTGAGTATTTTAACAGAAGAAAAAGGATTAATCCAAACCCGTTATCCTGGCGGGCAAAGTCGTAAGCGGAAAATGAACTTACAATTATTTACCCCGCTTTGGATTGAACTTCAACAACGCGGCCAGATGCATTATTGTCAATCAATTGAGATTAAATCTCAACCGCCAGTATTATCAAACTTAGCCTTATCCTGCGCCTATTACATTAATGAGCTGATTTATAAAACCTTAAAACAACCCGAAATTGATAACCATCTGTACACGGTTTATGAACAAAGTTTGCTTTCATTACAACAAACACAAGAGCAAACAAAAATTGAACGCTTATTACGCCAATTTGAATGGTCACTGCTAGTGAGTCAGGGCCATAGTTATTCGTTTGAATTGGAAGGAGATCAACAAACAGCTATCGATATAACCCTCAATTATCTATTCCAACCAGGTTATGGATTTTACCCTAGCCCACAGGGATTTTCTGGCCAAACCCTGCTATCAATTGCTCAAAATGGCTTAGCCGACAAAACAACGTTGTCTGTCGCCAAGCGGATCATGCGCCAAGCCATCGATTATCTTGTTGATTACCAACCCATTCATGCTCGTAAAATGTTTATGACACATCATCCTGAAAACAACACCTTAGCGATGGATAGACCATAAAACGCTCTGTCAACTTATTGATGATGCCCCTATTCTCTCGCTTTAATTTCACCAAAAATTTCGTTATAATTGGGCTATTATCGACCAGCAGTTCATGTTATGCCGTCAGTTATTCGTGAAGGATCACAATACAAAACCGCTATTCCGGTTGACTTACCACCTCTGAGCCATTCTGTACCTTCCTGCAGTGGACGGTTGCTTGGGCCGTATGCGGATGTCTATCATTTTGGCGCTGAAATATCGTCGTACGAATTAAGTGATACCGATAAATTAGTCATCATTGCTAGCCATAAAAAGCCAAATCCTCAGATCATCCTGTTAACACATGACGTTGACCTTATTCATAAAATGCCTGGTAAACGAGACTGTTCACTTGTGGCAAAAATGGTTAGCCAGGTCCAACTGTATATTACTCATAGCCAGCACTACCCTAGCCCTTTAACAACCTGGCAAGATCAAAAGCAAGCCGTTGCAAATAATCTACTAAAGAAACTCCGCCAACTCTATGAAGATGAACGTAACATCCCGGCAGAAAACCTAGAAGAAAGAGAGATTTTTCGAAACCGCGTGATTTCGTTAATTGAATCGGCTAGCCATGAGAATTTACGTATCGCAAACCATCCCTACGTATCAACTGGGGAGTTGGGGTATATACTATATCAATGCAAACGCCAAGCAGAAGATTATGAATTCAATCCATTTAAACAGGTTAGCAAAGCGGATCAAGAACAATATGAAAGTGATGGTCAGACATGTTTTGTTTGGGATAGCTTGTCGCATTTATCCGGATCAAACTTTTCTATTGACGATTGCTTACAAACGATTGCAAGTCATTACCAGCTAAACGTCAGCTCAAACCCGAAGCATCCTTGCCGTCTTAACCGCTTTAAGCAAACCTTCGAAGCCTTTAATCAGGACGCCAATGACATCGTTGACTATTGCATGTTACCGAACAAACCCAAACAAACGAGTCATGTTGTCAATTCCGATAATATTCAAAAAACATACATTGATCCTTATTACACATTCCAATCCCCCGATATTCTAACGAATTTGAAAACCCGCCATGCAAGCCAACTCCCTGTTCTAGAAAATGGACAAACAGCAAATGAACTATTAGCCACACAAGAAGACAATAGTGCATGCTTTTCTAACGATAAATCACGCATTTTTGTCAAATTGAAGGATATCGATAATCGTTCATACATCCTTTCATATCGTTGTTTTATTGATCAAGATCTCATTCATTTATTGCCAAGTCTCGATGATTTAAAAGCAGTTACTCGCGCTAGTGAAAGGCATCTCTACATGCCAGAACGGGCATGGATTCATTTTAAATTATTTTTTAATCATATTCCTGCCTGGATAAAATGGCTCGGTCAGCAGACCAAGCGCATAGCGATAGAAGAGGTCTATGATCAAATCGTTGAACAAGTCCATCGTGGCCACGAAACAAATATTAAACCACGAGAGCCTAGCGATGTATTAGGGAACATTACAAAAGAGTTTGAAAAATCGCTCCCAAATAATATGAGTTTTCAAATGTGGTTATCGGAATACCTCGATGATCATCACTATGTGTTTTCTGCACCAGCTCAGTCAACTTTACCTAGTTTATACACCGATCCTATCCATCGAGTGTTAAATATCGGCGATCATGCAGCATCCTTTTTTGTCGGCTTAAATGAACGAAATCCAATACTGGGATCCTTTGCGTTATTAGCATATTTATTTGGTGGCATGTCAATTCTTGCACCAACTGCCTTAGAAAGCTTTTTGAAAAGTATGCATGCACAGGGTCTCACTCATTTAATTCCCATTGCTAAAGCGATTGGGGAAACAATGAGTAACGGTCCAGTTACGCAAACCATTTCAGCATCGATGACACTTTGGCAAGCAACCATGCTATCTGGGCAGTTTGATAAAGCCCTAACTGTTGCATTATCAACCATTAAAGAAAACCCTGCAGAAATCATACTTGTCGCGTCATTTGCTATGGGATTAGGCTATAGCTTATGTAATTTAATACCCTATCTTCGTAACGAAATGGGCAAATTTCCATACACAAATTATGCCGCTGTTGGAGCTAAAGGGGGAGCAGCGTGTTATGACACAGTGATGCATCCGGGTGATGATTGGCTTCTTGGCACCATAAAATGGTTACTCAAAGGGATCCGATTATTCGCAATCGTGTTAGTGGCACCCGTTATTGAAGGAGTCTATTATGGTTGGGAAAATGGGTTTATAGCTGGGCTACGTAAAAGCCAAGCGGATATTTTAAATGCCCTCAAACAAATCATCGCTAGTTTAGTTGATAGCATGCTTTTGATTGGCATCATGTTGTTCAAACATGGAACGTCTTTGTTGCTGAATGTCCCTTTCCGTGGAATAACCAGTTTATTATCCAATGCTATCGCTCTATTCGGCCATGTAAATACTATTGGACAGAGCTTAATCCAGTTCTCCAAAAATCAATTTGATCCACTGACCTCATTCCGATCATCCCCGCTATACGGCTATAACCCGCCAATCAAAAATAGCGATAGTAATTCAGCCATTAACCAAGTTACCAATCTGTTTATCAAAATAATTTACACACCGTTTTTTTTATTAAAGGATTATATTGTTTTAGCGCTAGCAGATATGACGTCTTTCTCGTTGCGACTAGCACTAAGCATCACCAACAAAATTTGTAAATTATTAGCGTTCACATTTGGTTATCTATTCGTTGGAATATCCTATGCCACAGACCCAACCATCGGATGGCTATGTTTAAAAATTGCAGATACAATCACATTGTCTGCAAATTTTATTGACGAACAAGCAGGACAATTAAAAAGACAAGCTTTATCACAAGCACAGATTCAACGTGGCTATTTGTATCGATGGGCATTTGCTAATGAGAAAGTCAAATTTCAAACACAGCTGCCAACAAAATCCCCCGCTGTTCGGGATCCGTTATATCTTGATTATCTAGACAGTGATTTGCCGCTTACTCGTGGAATCTAAAGCGGCCACCTTTTAAATAAAGGCCACAATTAATGCAACCCACATAACCAACCCGTACCAATGATTATTCAAAAATGCCGCAAAACAGTTAGGACCGCGTCGATCGTAGAGCAACCGTTGTTGATGAATAAAAAACAAGCTGGCTACAAACCAGATGATATAGAAGCGATAGTCAAAATGTGATAGCCAAGCAATTGGCAGCCATAAGCCATGGGTTATTATTTGCAGCACGCCGATTACATAGCGATCGGACCGGCCAAAAAGAATGGCGCTGGAGTGCATTTGCATTAACAGATCATCGTCTCTATCAACCATCGCGTAGGCTGTATCATAAGCCACAACCCAGCATATGTTTAACGCCATTAACAAACCTGTTATCAAAGAAAACTGCCCTTCCACCGCCTCAAAAACCATTGGCACACTGCTGGTAAATGCTAATCCAAGGATTAATTGCGGCATGTCAAACCATCGCTTTGTAAATGGGTAAAGTGCTGTGAATAAAGCCGCTATCAATGCAATTAAGAAGCAATAAGGCGGCAAATGAATTAAGATAAATAACGCTATACTAAGGAGTATCGAAAAGCATACTAGGGCGTTCTGTAGTGTTAATTGCCCCGTCGCTAATGGCCGTTTTTTCGTTCTCGCCACATGCGCATCCAATTGTCTATCTGCGATATCATTGATAACACACCCAGCGGCTCGCATGGTGATCGTACCTAATAGAAACAATGTGAAAAGCCTTAACGACGGCAACCCTTGCGATGACAACCATAACGACCAAGCAACAGGATACCACAGTAACGCTGTGCCTATCGGCTTATCAAAACGCATTAATCGCCAATAGGCAACCCAATTTGCAGAAGGCAAGGCTCTAACTCCGGTAAAAATAGTTCTGTTAAATAAAAATTAGCTTTTTCGTACAAGGAAAAAAGCGATAAGCGTAACCACAATCGCTCACTTTCTAAAACAAGCTCTTTTGGAGGCCAGTAGTAAGCGATATCCGACCTATCAATTGTACGAAAAGTCGAGCTCACACGCTTCACATGAGGGTTATCAAATAACATGTCGCCTAAGTTTTTATCGGCAAGTTGTTCGAAAAACGAAGAATGCAGATACCACGTGCTAGCGGGGATATAGGTTCGCGCATACCAGCAAGTATATTTGCCAGATAACATGAGGATTTCACGTTGAAATAATTGATCACAGGTTAGTTTCAAATAGTGTTGGCACCACCAGTCCGGGGTTGTAAGATTACCCGACATGACTTTGACAACAGCAGAACCCGTCATTTGATGTAATTTTTTTGTTAACGATCCCGAATCAGTTAAAAATGGAAATAAATAGTCGGGGGCATCATGACTCTGGCTTATTGATCTAGTCATGTTTCATCAAGTCAAAATTAAATAGCTACTTTATACCTAAGCCACTTAAAAAAGCAAGTTTTGCACGTCTTAAAGACAGACTTTCGTTATGGGCAATTGACATTAGATAAACTGAGACGTCCTGAACCAGCAATAGCCAACTGTCTACCACTATCGCCTGTACAACCGCTAGCGCTGACTGTAAAGTTAGTTGCGTTACTATTTAAAAACCCGGTTCCATCATACGACACAACCGATGATACAGTGGTGATAGTGATGCCTGGTGGTAGCTGCTCATTCACACGGATTAATGTATCCCCTACATCAATCACATTATTGTCGTTTTCATCGACAAACACAACCCATCCTTGTGCCCATTGCGCATTGGTGCCACAAGCATTTAGTGCTGCAGAGGATGCGGCACACACACTGACTTGTTCTCCGCGTTTAATCGCCTCGAGCCGGGCATAGTTTAGACTTGCAGATAACTTGTTAACTGTTGCAGTAATATGATTATTTTGTACCATATTAAAATAACTAGGGACAGCCAACCCGATTAGAATCGCTGCAACCACGAGGGTTATCATCATTTCAACTAATGTAAATCCATTTTTGCACATCATAAATCGATTCCTTTATTAATCCTGCTTATCAATCAAACTTTCGGATAAGAGATAATTTAATTATAGCGGAGATATTTCACAGTATGAATCAGCTTGAAAGTGAAGAGAGTGCGTAAATTGGGTCTTTTATCGAACAGTAACTCCCCCTATTCGATTAACAAGAAGCTCAATTGGCTTTTGATTCCCCAATGATAATGTAAATCGTCCATTAACAGCCCAATGGTTTGGATCAGACGAAAATAGTAACTGCTGATGCTTATCAAAGCCATGCCAATTCACATCGAGTTTATCAGAATAATTGAATACCCATTGCCGTATTATTTTCGATTGCTGACAATTATATTTGGGTTTACTGATGACAACCCGAAACCCTTTTGCCCAACGATTGTCAGGTGAGCATAGCACTAAGGCTTGTTGATTGATTATCGCTGAAGTACGTGTGTAGTTTATGGCAGTTTCCAGCATTGCTTTCACCGCTTTAAGTTGTTTTAACTGAGAATGATGTTGCCATTCTGGTAGGGCGATGCATACGATGATTGCGACCAGCATTAGAACGACACATAACTCAATGATCGTCCAACCTTTTAGATTACGAGATGTTCTTGACATAAAAAATGCTGAATATCCTTAAAGCACTGCTTTTTTAATGTTGGATTAGCTATCATGTCCATTAAGCTAGGAACAAACAACCAATTTTTTTTATGTGCTATGTCCTCAATGAATTTACCATGACCAAAAATAATCGCATGATGATGGATCGACTGATTTAGCCAATTGTCAATGCACGCTGGGCAAACCGTATTTTCCGACGATTCAATGGGCGGAACTATTTGATAATATTTCTGACTAAAATCAAAAGCCATCGACATAAAAACCCACAAATCTTTCTCAGACTTTGTCAGTTCGTTTTCAAGGCAACATAACAATGTTGCCTGATCAAGGTTGTGGTTGGCGATATTACATTGGCAAGGCGAAATCACATTTTTTTTTCGTTGTTGCCACACGGTAATGCCCATTTGCTGCAAATAATAGCCTCTTCGAGAATCCATAATGCCATCTAAAAGAATTATAAAACGTCGTCAAACCTTATCAATTGGTCGAATCCAAGGTTGAAATTTTTGATATTCAGCTGGCAATTTCGATAAGGCATCATGCGCCTCAGACCATGTGGTGAATTGCCCTGCCGTAAGAATAAACCATTGCTCCCCGTTTTGTTTAATTGGGTAAGTGTATATTTTTAGGGAAGTCACTGGAAATTTAACACTCAGTGCTTTTAGAAACTTAATCTGGTGCGTTGCCACAAGCTGGATGGTGTATTTGGGTGGCAATTTCGACTTTTGTGGTGGCGCTTTAGCAAACTGAATACTAACTAACTTGCTATCAATTGGTTGGGTCACTGTTGCCTTTTCAGGTTGCTGGCTTACCCCAGCTTTCACAACTAACGTCGGTTTGCTTTCAGTTTCCGGTTTAAATTTCGTGTGTTCATCGATGCTGGGCGCTTTAATGGCTGCATGCAAAGTCGATTCAAGCATATGAGTTGAAGGTTGAGTCAATTTAGTACCATCAGCCAATTGTTCCATTTTGACCATCGCTAAATGTGACTCAACCGCAGGTTCTTGATAAGGCACCTTGATTTTGTTTAGTCGGCTAGTCAGTGGGAAGGATGTGTCTTCAAACACCTGCGCTTTGGCCAAGTTAGGATAACTAGCATTTTTGCTTGCAATATTTGGATGTGTCGGTGTTTGCTTTACTAACGTCAGCGTTTGTCGTAAATCAAAACCTTGCCATAGTTGGATGGAAATAAATCCAAGTAAGAGCACGGCGGCTAAAGCTGAGAATTGCTTAACGCGGTTAAAAAGCTTTCCTTTATTTGCTGTAACAGAGGAAGAAAATGACGCCATTTCATGATTCATGGTTGCAATCTGTCCCTTTGTCAGCTGATAAAAGCGATCACAAGTTTTAGCATTTATTTTTGTACGTAAACGTTCATCTGTTACTTTTTGATAGAGGTATGTTTTAATTTCATCTTTGGCAAAAGGACCCAGTTCGATGCTATGTATCGCATCTTCGGCATCTTTACTGCTTAATTGATTTAGTAAAGGTAGCAAAGTATAGTCTGCTAACAATAATACATGGAAATAGGGGGTTTGTGGTTGAGATTTTACGATATCTAATAATGCTTCGACTTGCTTCTGGGGTAAGTTATGCGCATCATCGATAATGAGAAGTGTATGATGCCCTCTTTCATTGACTTGGTGACATATATCAGCCATGGTGGCCTGCTTTGGCTTAACTAGGTTAAGATGATTAGCAAGACCTGCAACAATTGTTCCCTCATCATGAGGGACTTTGCTTTGAGTCGTGTATGTATCAAACGTATCGGACAAATTCTGTTGCAAAAACTGCATATACGTTGATTTGCCGCCCTGCTTTTCTGCGAACGCAACTAACATCACGTTATTAAATAACAGCAAGTGGTTAACAAAATCAAGTTGAGCTAACCATGAAACAGGTTTTAACAAAGACTGTTTAGCGTGATGATCGCTTTGCTTATTCACTGTATCCTGACTCATGCGTTCACTCCTTCAGTTGCCAATAACAACGTTTTTAGTATTTGCTCATCTGACACTGCTTCATCAATAAAACATTGTCCCACATCTTTCATTAAAATCATTCTTAAATGATTATCCTTAATCTTTTTGTCCTGCTTCATAGCCTTTAGCAAGGCTTCAGGCGACCATTCAGGCTCAATTCTTCTTGGTAAGTTAGCCAGCTTTAACAGCCCATCAACCTTTGTTATTAACGCCTTGTTGGCATAGCCACACAAGTGGGATAAAACAGCGGCACAATACAAACCAATCGCCACTGCCTCACCATGCAGAAACTTATCATAATTAGTATAAGTTTCAATTGCATGGGCAAATGTGTGGCCAAGATTTAACAGCGCTCTTAATCCTTTTTCTTTCTCGTCTTTGTTGACAAACTCTGCCTTAATCTGACAACAACGACCAATAATCTCTGATAACTTACCCGATGCGAAATAATCATTATCCTGGAGTAAGTTCGCTATGGCGGCAAGAAATTCATCACTTGATAATAAACCATATTTTATGATTTCTGCAAAACCCGCATTAATTTCTCTCATCGGCAGTGTCTTCAGTGTAGTTAGATCAATGAAAACAACACTTGGATGGTAGAAACTGCCAATCATATTTTTGCCCAGAGGATGATTAATGGCAGTTTTGCCCCCTACCGATGAATCTACTTGGGATAAGAGCGTGGTAGGAATCTGAATCAAGTTTACCCCACGCTGGTAAGTGGCTGCCACAAAACCTGTTAAATCACCAATGACACCTCCGCCTAAAGCAATAATTGTCGAGTCACGATGGTATTGGTTTTTAATTAAAAAATCATGGGTTGCGTACCAATTTTCATGTGTTTTATGAACTTCACCATCTGGTAAAATGAAATGTTTACATTCGTATTGCGTTTGCAGGAAATCGAGATCTTTTAAATACAATGGTGCGACTGTTTCATTAGTAACAATCAATACTTGCCGTCCTACAATAAATGGCGAAATATTTTTTGTGACTAACAAATTATGGCCAATATAAATCGGGTAAGATTGTTGTGCCAAATCAATAGAAAGCGTTATTTTGGGATTAGGATTCGCCATACAAGTATTTTATGATGTTATTTGCGACAGCCTTAACGGTTAGTTTATCCGTCTCAAAACTAATATCAGCGAGCTCTTCATAAAAAGGCTCTCTTTCCGATCTCAAATCTTCAAGCCTTGTCTCTAAATCAGGTGTTTGTAGGAGAGGCCGTTTGGTATCCCTTTTCGTTCGTTCATATTGTTGTTGCAAGGAGGTTTTCAAATAAATTACCGTGCCTCTTGCTGCTAGACAGTTGCGGTTTTCAGGAGTCATAATTACCCCACCGCCAGTCGCTAATACAATGTTATTTAACTGAGTGAGCTCTTCTATCACTTTTTGTTCGCGCCGGCGAAATCCTTCTTCACCCTCGATATCAAAAATCCAGGCAACATCTGCGCCTGCGCGCTGTTCAATAACTTCGTCGGAATCATAAAACTCCAACTTCAATTCCTTCGCTAAAGTACGTCCAATAGTGCTCTTTCCAGCCCCCATGGGGCCAATGAGAAAAATATTGCGAACTTTCATTATACTCATGTTTATAAAACCCTATAATTTACTGATAAAAGAGGCATGCTTTTACCAGGCATAATTTAATATAAACTTTCCGTCGCAATGACTCAGTTTCTGAATCGATTATCCATATTTTTAAAAATATTTGATTAATTTAACCCTGATATCTGAAAATGCATCAGCTTGTTAATTCAATCAAAGCCCTATTTTTATGAATAGGTGTTTTCGAATTAATTAATTATGTTTAACTGGCTTGCCAAACTTATCCAGCTCAACTTTTGCATAATTCGCCTTCCCTCTTCCCTCAACCGTCGTAATAGTTAGGGTGTTTGTTATAATCTTTGGCGTAATAAAAATCAAGAGTTCTTCATTTTCAAAAGAGACCGTTCGATTTCTAAAGAGGTGACCAACTAGCGGTAATTCCCCTAAAAATGGGACACGATTAACCGCTTGATTTTTCTCTTGCTCATAGATACCACCAAGTACAATTGTTTGTCCATTATTAACTAAAACATTTGTTTGAATTTCTTTGGTGTTAATAGCTGGCACGCCATTAAATGTTTGCGTGGATGGGATATCCTGATTAATTTGTAAATCCATCATGATTTTTCCATCCGGCGTAATTTGTGGCGTCACTTTTAAGCTTAATACAGCCTTTTTGAATGCAACCGCTGTTGCACCACTTGAGGTTGCTTGTTGATAGGGGATCTCCTGACCTGATTCAATGACTGCCGCCTGTTGATTGGTCGTAATGAGTCGAGGGCTTGCTATCACTTGACCTTTACTTTCTGTTTCAAGTGCCGATAATTCTAAATCAAGCAATATACCATCACCTAACTTAGCCAATGCAATACCAACCGAGGCGGGAGTACCCGTAACCGGTGCTGCAGCCAGATCGAGATTTAACCGGTTTGTCAACGGCGCAACGTTTGCGGGTGCAATCCCTTGCTCTAACTGGTTAGCACCAGCCAGTGTACCACTTAAGTGGGTCGGGCGTGATATACCAAAACGTATCCCCAGATCTTGAGAAAAGTCTTTGGTAACTGTCACAATTCTTGACTCGATTAAAACCTGTTTAACAGGGATATCAAGTTTTGAAATGAGTTCACGCATCTCTTCAATTTTAGAGCTGGTATCTTGAATCCAAATGGTGTTCGTTCGAGTATCCACACTGACTGTGCCTCGGTCGGATAACAATGAATTGCTCTTATCTTTAATAAGACCTGCTATTTCGGAAGCTTTTGCATAGTTGATTTGAATTAAATCCGATCGCAAGGGTGCTAGTTTTTTAACTTCTTCTTGCGATTCAAGTTCTTTCTTTTCTCTCGCCATTATCTCAGTCGCAGGGGCAATTAACATAACATTGCCATTTCTTCGTTTGTCTAATGATCGCGTGGTGAGAATGATATCTAAAGCTTGATCCCAAGGCACTTCATTAAGACGGATAGTGATATTTCCAGAAACAGAATCCGAAACAACCATATTAATACCTGTAAAGTCAGCTAATAGCTGTAGAACCGATCTGACCGGTATATCTTGGAAGTTTAGAGAAATTCGCTTGCCTGTAAATACTTTTTTCTTCAACTTAGCAGCCTTAATTTCTTCTTCTGTAAGTGGAAAAACATCGACGATAAAGTGATTATCAACCTGATAGGCGAAATGACCATAATCACCTTTGTTTTCCACAACAATTTCAGTACTGTTACCCACTTGTCGGGCAATAAACATTTCCGCTGGCGAATGAAAATCCCTGACATCATATTTATGTGACAATTGACTTGGCAAACGTGTGCTCTTCATATCAATATTAATTTTATTACCCACCTGAGTAACATCCACCGGCGTACCACTTTGAGACAGATCGATAATTAAGCGACCACCCTTTTTGCCAGTACCTCTAAATCGAAGGTCAGTTACACGATATCGCGCGTTAACGGGACCATTCGCAACAAACACTTCCTTTGAAGGTTGCGATATTCGATCGATTTTTCCACTGATTGTTAACGAGTATGTATTACCATGACGATGGCCTGTATAAGCAACTGAATCGGATAAATCAAGAATCGCCCTAACTCGATTACCCACACCTACAACTCGATATTTAAGTAATGTTGCTAATTTAATATCTTGCGTGCGGATATTGCCAGGCAATTCATTTTCAGAATTGATAAAATCAAGCACTAACCTAGATGGCTTTTGCGTAATAAAACTTGCCGGCATTTGCGTTAACGGTTGACTAAATTTAAAATCCATGCGCACTCGATTATCGGGCAATGGTATCACCTTAACACCAACCAATGCGTTTTCCTTGGCTAAAGCCAGGCCTGGACTCATCATGAGTATTAACATAACGGCACTGATTAATTTTCGCAAAGGACACTCCTTCAAATTATTTTAATTTTAAAGTGATGATTTTCTTTTCCCATTTTCCAACAATCTTAATGGTTTCCTCTAGCTTTAAAGTTTCATCAGTTAACTGGATAATTCGGCCATAATTTTTGCCCATAAAGTCGCCAACTTTTACCCGGAAAATCCGACCATTCGGTGCTTGAATTAGTCCCCATCTCGCCTGACTATCATCTAGTGTACCGACAAATTTAAGGGAATCAAGTGCAAAGTTTTCTAAAGGCTGTTTAGGCCTTGATTGATCAGGGGCATTAACATCAACCTTTTCTTTCTGTTCCTCTCTCATTGGCGTAAATGGACTGCGTCGCTTTAAATGCTCAGGATAACTAAATTGATCGGGCACTTTAAATTCAGGAATTGGTTCGACAGGTGCCCCTTTACGTTTCTTAACATCAAAAATATAACGATTTAAATCATCATGACTATCACTGCACGAAGTCAACGTGGCTAAGATAACACTAAACAAACAGACCTTTTTTATCTTATTGTAGTTAATCATATCGCACGGTACCGGTAGATTTTAGCGGTGATGCTCATAACTAATAGCTCACCTTGGTTATTATCCCTTTTAATGCGCTTTTCAATCACAAAGTCATGTAATGTAACAATTCGGCTTAATTGGGCAATTCGGCTTAAAAATATGGCTAATTGATGATAGGAACCTACGACTGTAATTTTAATTGGTAACTCAATATAGAAATCAAATTGTTGTTCTGCTTGTGGTGCAAATAATTCAAAAGACAGACCACTTTGTAATCCGGTTTTAGAAATATCTTCTAATAAACCAGGCATTTCATGTTTCGCTGGTAATTGTTGCAACATTTGACCAAATCGTTTTTGCATTTCAACCAATTGTTCTTTATACACTGTCAAATTGACCGCTTGGCGTTGTTTGCGCTCAAATTCTCGTTTTAGTTCCGTTTCTTGCTGTTGCAAGAGACCGTATTGTTCCTGACTTGGCTTAATTAAAACCCAATAACCAATGGCAATAACAAAGATCGCACAAAGTAAGCATATGGCATACTTGACGGGAGCCGGCCATTGACCAATGTTATCAAGTGTTAACTCATTAATGTTAATATCTGCCATTATCGCTATCTCATATCAAAGTGATTTTAGGTAGAAACTTAATACAAACTCATTCTTTTCCCGGATTTTTTGATTTTTTCTCTTTTTAATTTCCGTTAAAACCGGTGATTGAATCCACTTATCCTTTTCAATTTTTCTCATCAACAACGAAATGTTAGAATTAGATTCAGAATAGCCATAAATGGTTACATAATTATCTTTTCTTTCGATCTTGGTGACATAAATAGCACTGGGCATAACCTCTACCAGCTCATCAAACAGATGCACTGTCAGCGGTCGAGTGGCTTGTAAATTTTGAACGATATTCATTCTTGAAATCAGAGCCTGCTTGACTTCCTTTAGCTTTTTGATTTCTGAAATTTGACGATCAAAGCGATTAATTTCTTGTTTTATACGGTGATTTCTTTGTGTTTGATTGTCAATTAACGTATTCATATAATAGTTCGCTAAAACAACCACACCAACCGCAGCAACAAGGACCCCAGCGATAAGCGTTGTAAATTGTTTCTTTTCTTGTTCGCGTTTAAGTTCGCGCCAGGGAAGTAGGTTAATTTCTGTCATTTGTCCAACTTCCTTAAGGCCAAGCCGCATGCAACCAATAAAGCGGGTGCATTTAGCTCCAGATCAGCCTGTTTTGAAGGTGGGTCTACATTCATATTTTTAAAAGGATTAAGGTGAGCAGTTGGAACGCTAACAGACGCTTCTACTGCTTTATCTAATCCAGGGGAACATGACACCCCACCAGCCAATAGAATGTAGTCGATATATTGATGAGAACTAGTTGAGAAGAAAAATTGTAACGTCCGCTTAATTTGTACCATGAGTGATTCTTGAAATGGTTGCCATACCTTTTTGTCAAAATCATCGGGTTTCCCATGGATACACATTTGTGCGGCTTCATATTGGTTCACTTTATAAACTTTCATGATCGATTGAATTAACTGATTTCCACCAAATTCTTCTTCACGAGAAAATATAATTTTCATTCCATCTAGGACAAATAAATGGGTGTTCTTAGCGCCGATATCGACAATCGCAATAACTTTATCAACACCTTCTGCAGGAAGCTGCTGGGACACCTCAGCAACCACTCTTTCAACGGCATAAGATTCCACATCAATCACCATCGCTGTTAAACCGGCGAGATGAGCTACTTCAACGCGATTATCAACATTGGTGGCGCGTGAGGCAACCATTAACACATCAAGCATGGAGGCATTTTTTGCCGAAGGTCCTATCACCTGAAAGTCTAGATTAATTTCATCAATTGAATAAGGAATATATTTGTCTGCTTCTAGAATAACAATCTCTTCCATTTCGTCTTCATTGAGTCCTTCATTTAGCTGAATGACACGTGTGATGACAGCCGAATCAGGAATTGCAAAAGCGGCTTGCTTAGAGGTTAGCTTTTCCCTTGAAATAACGCGACGTATCGCATCGGCAACCATTTGATGGTTAACAATCATCCCTTCTTCAAAGGCTTCTTCAGGCACAGGCTCTATGCCAAAACCCTTCACAGAATATTGGTCATTGTTTCTTTCTAACTCTAAGATTTTAACGGACTGCGAACTGATATCAATCCCGAGCATCGATTGTGATTTGGGGCCAAACCATTTCAGCACGACTCGCAACTCCCTTTTTATATTTGTTATTCTTAAATAGGGTTGTACCCTAATCTTTTCATGTTAGCTGAAAGTTTAATAAATAGAAATAGATACGTTTAATTTATTGGTATGGATGGTCCAAAAAGATAATAACATTAATCTATTAGATAATTTTTGCAAAAAAGTCTTGCATCATCGGTTTGGTAATGTTTTACTCTAGTTGTCTTTGATTGCATTAAAACAGGAGTTTTGCATGACTGATTTTCAGCTATTTATCAATGAATTAACACGTTTTCCTCTCAACTATCTCAAACAAGTTGGGTGCTCAATTTCGGAAGCTGACTTTACATCATTTAATTCATATAAAACAGACTCAAAATACATTGAAAATCGTTTTGCACAGTTTAATGAAGAAGCTAAGAAATATGGCAGCGCTCGTATGCAATTAATTGAGTATGTTGTCAAAGCGATTTGCAATTGGCGTGAGAGTGCCTACGACATTGACAAATTTACTCAAAATCGGGATAAACTCGAAAAATCAATGGGTGAATTGTTAGCAAACTTATCACTTTTATTAGAAACTTCTAACAGCAATAGCATTGAAATTGATTCTGAACAGCTAGGTCACTATTCTTTGATAGGTTTAAAACCATCATGGACTAAAGCGAGTCGTGGCAATATTGCAATCACATCTTTTTTTGAAACAATAAAACCGATATATAAACAACAAGAAGATGTTAAAGCAATTTTAGATGATCATTATAACTTTTTTGAAAAGTTAGCCAATAAATCGTCTGATACAAAAGCAGAAATACCACAACCTAACAAGGAATTGGAAGAAACCCAGTTAGCTTTGAAAAGCCTCCAACAAGAATACCAACAATTAAAAGAATTAAATGAACAGCTGCGAACTCAACAAGAAGCCTCAGCAAACACTTCCAAGGCCTTACCATCACAGCTTGGGCTGCTAAAAGACACGACCAAACCCTCATCAGAGTCACAAAAACCAACTGTAACTATGAGTAAGTGGTTATAGTGGTTAAAGACATTGGTGACACTTAATGAATGCTTAACCGTGTACTTATATGAAAAATTAGCTAATAATATTCATTTGCCGGTATAATACCGGGTAATTTACTTAATGTGCTAACATCATGAAAAAAATTGGATACTTTTGGCGAACTGGTTTATGGGCGCTTATTAGCTTATCATTTGCGATTTTGCTGATGGTCATCATTCTATATATCTATGCCTCAAGCCAATTACCAGATGTTGAGTCGTTAAAAACGGTTCAGTTGCAAGTGCCATTACGCATTTATACTAAAGATGGTTTATTAATCCAGGAATACGGTGAAAAGAAACGTATTCCTGTCGATTATAAAGACATTCCGCAGGATCTTGTCCATGCCGTTCTGGCCACTGAAGACCAGCGATTTTTTGAACATCCTGGTGTCGACATCATGGGTCTTGGTCGTGCTGCGATTAGCGTCATCCAATCCGGCAGTAAATCGCAAGGTGGTAGTACCATTACCATGCAAGTTGCTAGAAATTTCTTCCTCAGCCGCAAAAAGACCTATTTTCGAAAATTTAATGAAATTTTATTAGCCATCAAAATCGACCGTGAATTAAGTAAAGAAAAAATTCTTGAGCTGTATTTTAATAAGGTCTATTTAGGAAACCGTGCCTACGGCGTGGGCGCTGCAGCGATGGTCTATTATGGTAAGTCTCTTAAAGAACTAACCCTCGCCCAGAAAGCGATGATTGCGGGACTCCCTCAAGCACCTTCGACCCAAAACCCAATTGCTAATCCACTGGCCGCCAAAAAACGCCGGAATCATGTATTAGAACGATTATTAGAAGAAGGGTTCATCACAAAAGAAGCCTATGCCGAAGCCATCAACGAGCCTATCACCGCAAAATACCACGGAACAACCATTGACGTCGAAGCACCCTATGTGGCGGAGATGATACGTAACTCGTTGTACCAACATTTTGGACCAGATGCATACACAAAAGGATACAAAGTATACACCACCATTGATAGTAAAATGCAGCATGCTGCTAATCAAGCAGTTGAGGATGGACTTATCGCTTATGATAAACGACATGGATATCGCGGACCAATTGCCAATGTTGGCGATGTCCATGAAGAAAAAATGGATAGTGTTTACACCATTTTAAAGCAATATCCAATCATACAAGATTTAACACCTGCGGTCGTCGTGTCAGTCCAAAATAAGCAAGCCAAATTGCTTTCAAGACAGTCAACAAATATTCAATTAAATTGGTCAGGTATGAGCTGGGCACGCCCTACTCTACGCCATGGATGGGTAGGAAAATCACCTCAAACCGCCAATGAAATATTAAAAGTAGGCGATGTCGTCTATGTGCGCAAAATTGGCGATGAGTGGGAGTTGGCACAACTTCCTGAAATTGAAGGTGCTTTAATTGCGATGCGTCCAAATGACGGCGCCATCCAAGCACTTGTCGGTGGGTTTAATTTCCAAAAAAGCAAATTCAACCGGGTTACCCAGATGGAGCGACAGCCAGGCTCAAGCTTCAAACCCTTTGTTTACGCTGCAGCGTTAAATAAGGGTTATACCTTAGCCACATTAGTAAACGATGCCCCTATCGTTATGCAAGATCCGTCCCAAGCGGGTTTATGGCGCCCTCATAATGCTAACCGTACCTTTGGTGGCCCAACTCGGCTAAAACAAGGTTTAATTCGATCACGCAACTTGGTTTCAATACGAATCCTAAACGATATCGGCATAGACTACGCCATCGACTTTATTTCAAAATTTGGATTTGATAAAAATTCCTTACCTAATTCATTATCGCTCGCATTAGGCAGCTTATCGGTGAGTCCTTTACAAATTGCGACGGCTTATTCGGTATTTGCTAATGGTGGCTATTTAGTGGATCCTTATCTTATCGTAAAAATTACAGACTCTGATGGCAACATCATCCTCAAAGCAAATCCCGAAATTGCTTGTGCATTAGACTGTGATAAAAGGAAAACGAAAGCAAAACAAGTCATACCGAATGATTTGGCCTTCCTGATGACTACCGCTCTACGCGATGTCGTACAAAAAGGGACAGCCAGAGCAGCCAAAACACTTAAAAGAGAGGATATTGCTGGCAAAACAGGAACCACCAACGAACAAGTCGATACATGGTTTTCAGGGTACACCCCTGATTTAGTTAGCACTGTCTGGGTTGGGTATGACAACCCTCGTTCAGTTCATGAGTATGCTGCCCAGCTGGCTCTTCCGATGTGGGTGGATTTTATGAAACGCATTATGGATAAACTGCCTATCAGAGATCTAGCGCCTCCTGCAAATGTCGTTGCGATTCCAATCGATGAGAATACAGGGCAACTTGCGAAAGCTAACCAACCTCACACAATCATTGAATTTTTCCGCGAAAATGAAAAGCCGAATGATGATACAGGATACACACCTGTCAACGATCAATTCGACCAAAGCGATGTGGAAGAGAATCTGTATTAGTCACTGTAAAGCTATTCAGTGCTGATGGAGCATCACATTGTCGAAGATAAGGTTAGGAACGATGATTTACTGATCCGACGCTTTATTAGAGCCAATCCCAAGCATATGGAATAATCAATGAAACGTTGGGTTAAACATAAAACCCATGGATTATATGGAATTTTTTAAATAAAAAGTGGTTTTCGGTAGTGTTTAAATAACTGTGTCATCTCTTTGAACTTGTTATAATTTCAACACTTAAAAGAGGTGATTATGAATAAGAATAAAGAGATAGATTTATCCAATTTTGATTTCAACGATTTTAAGGCAGAGGCCTTAACTCAATTAAAGTCTGGCCAGTCCCTTACTGGTAAAGACGGTATCTTAACCCCTCTGACTAAAGAGCTTCTTGAAGCAGCCTTGGAAGGTGAAATGAAGGCTCATATTTCTGATTGTCATGAGTCGGGCCTTAGCAATCGTCGCAATGGCAAAACATCCAAGTTAATGAAATCTACAACAGGTGCTTTTGAATTAGAGACTCGACGTGACAGAGAAGGACTTTTTGAGCCTGAAATTATTAAGAAGCGTCAAACGGTATTAAATGAGTCATTAGACACTAAAGTGCTGGCGTTATATGCCCTAGGTATGAGCTATGAAGCTATAAGTGAGCACCTGGCTGAAATGTATGGCCTTGACGTATCATCAGCTAAAATCAGTCTCATCACGGATAAATTGTTGCCTATGATTACCGAATGGCGCAATAGGTCATTAGAGTCTGTATATCCTATTGCCTTTTTAGACGCCATGCATTTTAAAGTACGCGTTGAGGGCAAAGTCACAAGTAAGGCATTTATGGCTGATTTAAAGCTTGTGTATAAAGCATCTAGCAAAGATTTAGCTGAGCATCATCTGCTTGAGCTAGAGGAGAAATGGGGCAAGAAATACCCAGCAGTTATGAAGTCATGGAATAATAACTGGGAAGCTTTATCTCAATTCTTCAAATACCCTGAGGAACTAAGACGCATCATTTACACCACAAATATCGTAGAGGGGTTCCATCGCCAAATTCGCAAGTACACCAAAAACAAAGGCGCTTTTACTAGCGAAAATGCCCTGATAAAGCTTATTTATTGTGCTTGCCAAAAAGTACTGGAAAAATGGAATC
>JAGVJN010000043.1 GCA_020051095.1 Pseudomonadota bacterium
CCACCTGATCCCATACCGAACTCAGAAGTGAAACGAGCCAGCGCCGATGATAGTGTGGGGTTTCCCCATGTGAAAGTAGGTCATTGCCAGGGTTTTATTCCCTAAAGGCAGCTTGATAGCTGCCTTTTTTTTTGCTTTTATTTAAATCCCCACAGAGCCGTGAGGGCAAGCGATCAGGAAAGTTATCAAGAATACATGTGCTTTATCGGTCCATTATGCCAACATGAAACAGCTACCTGCAACCACATCCCATGCTCCAACAGACACTAAACCAAACCCAGTTTTAATTCATTTAGTTATGATCCATGTTTCGTCAGACAAGGCCTTACAACCTCGAGCTAGATAGTTTTGCATGCTTTCAGGCTGACGATCGACTGATTTAATTTTTTGTATTTTTGAACAGTGATGATAAAGCGATATGACTTCTTGTTCCGGGACGGAATAAGGTGGTCCTTGCATTTCTTCTTGCTTATAGGTAACTGTTTTCAATAAGATTTTGCCTTCTTTGTTAAGCCAACGTAGAACTTGTGGCACGTAGAGATTGCGAATTTTATGGGGTAATGCGATTAAAGACCCACGATCATAGATTGCATCGACGGAAAGATGGTGGTGTTTATCTAATTGGAATAAATCACCCGCCCAGATTTCATAATGCTCATTTTTATATACCTGAAATACGCCATGTTGCTCAATGTGATAGGGGCTAGGAATCAGAGAGAAAAACTGTTCAATTGCCACAGTTGAGAGTTCAATGCCAATAATAGAATGCCCTTGTTGTTGTAACCATATCATATCAAGGCTTTTGCCGCATAAAGGAACTAAAACGCGGGAGCCTTTTTTAAGATCGAGCTGAGGCCAATATTGAGGAAGATCAGGATTGACGGCTTGTTGGTGAAAAGGGATGTCATTGTTGTGCCATCTGTCTAGCCAAAAATGATGATGTTTGTTCATATTGAAAAATCAATAACTTAAAAGGTTGTTGCCTAAGACTCACTTAGGCAACCCATGAAAGTGTTTAAATTAGCTCTACTTCTCCATATTCGTCAAGTTCTTCCATTAAACGCTTATGCTCATACATTTCTTCAATAATACGCCTGCGTTGAAGTTTGGGAGAAGCGGTATCCGTATATTCTATACTCGAGTCTAAGTAATCATCCAACGTATCATCAAACTCTTCAAATGTTTTATAGGCCATAGCACACCTCCTTTGTATTGCTATTCATCCATAAAAACCATGTTTTCCATAAAACACAAATTTAATGTATCAGAATCTGGAAAAATCCGCAATGAATCTTAAATGAATAAAACTATCTAAGATTCAACGGCATAATGATAAATCGAATGATGCATTAATGTTAATGATGAGGTTGGGGTGAGCTTTGCGGCGTGGGGGCTTCTTTCAGTGCTTTGGAGCGTAACTCGCTAGATTTTTGTTTAATAAGCGCTAATTTATCGGAGGGCATCGCTTTTTGGCCGGATAGCCTTTGTTTTTCAACTTGTAGTGCATTTGTTTCAATGCTTTCATGCCAT
Organism: Pseudomonadota bacterium; assembly: GCA_020051095.1. GTDB lineage: Bacteria > Pseudomonadota > Gammaproteobacteria > Legionellales > Legionellaceae > JAFIFT01. The sequence goes on from JAGVJN010000043.1 coordinate 1,531, forward strand.
TCGGAATGGTTTGTAAATAATTCCTTGGCATCCATTGTTCTTTCAGCCAGTTTACCCGTTTTCGGATCGGTGGTATTAATCTTTATTTTAATTTTATCTTCAGGGAACCCCGCCATTCTACACGCTTCATAAGCCATTCTACCCAATTCTTCCGCATTTTTAGGATCAGAATGGCTGAGTGTTGTTGTAATGCTTGTATGACCGCACTTTTTGACTGCTTCAGCGATACTTCTCATATCATTGGCAGCTTTATTTTCGAGACTAAAGTTATATTTGAGATTCCATTTTCCAGGGAACTTATATTCAAAAGAATCGGTGCTTTTATTATAAGTTATTTTCCTTCCTGATAAAGCTGTTAGTACGCCAGCGCTTGCTTGTCCTTCTAATTTAATCGACATGATGGCTTCAAGGCTTTTATCCCGTTCAATTGCGTCAAGCCTATCTTGTCCATAGGCTTGTTTAACATGCGCTTTAAATTTAGAGTTCTTAACCTTTTCGCCAATATCAGCGATCAACTCTAATCTTAACTGGGCATCAAAATATAGGGCGCTAACCTGATTTTTAAATGCCTTTTCAAAATTCTGCTTTTGTAAGTTTTGCTCCTTTTTAAGATTTTCTTTCATTTCATCCGTAAATTTTCTATAGCCTTCGTCATTCAATTCGAAGTTTGTCATAACGCTTTGTTTGAATTCTATGTTTTCAATTAGCGTCTGCAATGCCTCATTTTCCTGTTTAAACTGCTTGTCCATGCTAGAAAGTAAGTTATGCCTTTCTTTCTCTAGTGTATTTGCAAACGCTAGAATATCAATAACAGAAGGTTTTTCTTTTGCTTGTTTGTTTATATGGTTAACTATTTTATTAAAATCGCTGGAGGCTTTGGTAAACGGGGAATCTTCGCTAGTGGCGAAAACACCATTAATTTTAGTGCTAATATCTTGAAGCGCGAGCGATTTTTGATCCGTGCTGGTTGACGCTTTTTTTAAAACCTCGCCCAAGGGGGTGTCCTTAATTTTGGGTTCTTTGAATTCTTCTGCGTTGGTAATACGATTTGTATTAAACTCATCCAATGCTTTTGTTATAGTAAGATCTTTTTTGAGATTCATTCCTTTGCTTTCAAGGTAAGAGGTATTATCGATAGTTTCAATGTTTACAGGTTTCACTGGAGCCTGCTTTTTATATTGACGAGCTAGGGAAAAATCGTCAGCATTGCTCGCAGATTGATTCGCGGTAGGATTTTTTTCCGGTTCACTCTTTTTTGGCATCGCTAAACTCCATCATCTCTAATGTATATTTTATCATGCAATTGAAGGATATGTTGCACGATATGATGTTATTTTGTTAAATTTCGGTTAAATTTCTCGTTTTCGCACTAAAGTAAGCCCATCACCAATGGGCAACATGGTCATATCGACACGATTATCTTTGTGAATAAAGGAATTGAGTTTGCGTATTGTTTCTGTATCCTCGTCACAAATGCTTTTATCAGCGACTGCACCACCCCACAGCACATTATCGATGGCAATGATACCCCCAGCTTTTATGAGACGTAAACACAACTCATAATAAGTTGGGTAATTCACTTTATCGGCGTCAATAAAGGCAAAATCAAATTGATTGGCTTCGCCTTTTTCTAAGAGTTGTTGTAGGGTATCCGCCGCGGGCGCTAATTTTAAGCTAATTTTGTTAGCAACTCCTGCCTCTTGCCAGAATTGTTTTGCCAAATCAGTCCATTGACTATTAAGATCGCAAGCAATCACTTGACTATCTTTGGGAAGTGCAAGTGCTACAGCTAGTGCACTATATCCGGTAAATGTACCAATATCTAAAGTCCGCTTTGCCTTGGTGAGCTTAATTAACCACTGCATTAATTGCCCTTGTTCGGGTGAAATTTGCATAGTACTTCCGAACTGTCTTTCGGTTTCTGCACGCAGCAGTTTTAATAAGTCTGGCTCTCGGGTTGATTCACGTTGATAATATTCATACAGCATCGGGGTGAGATTGATAGAAGTATTTGACATAGGTTTCTCATTTGAGCTTATTAAATAATAAGCGTAGCTTTCTCAAATAAAAAAGTAAATGGTATGAAGGCTTTCGATGTGATAGTTGGAATTTATAGTCGTTAGGCTGAAGAAGCCCAACGACTGTATGGAGTTGATAGTATGAGACTTATCATTTAGTAAACTTACTGCTTCGGTTGAAACCCAGTAGTATTTGAAAAATCATCATGAGTTTCAAGGCTTTTAAGTTGTTTAGCAAACATGCTTAATTGAGCATATTCTGTGGTTTGATAAACAGGTGTCTGAGTAAACCAAGAAGCTAGCCAGTTTATCGCTTTGGCAAAGATTCGTGCTAAGACGTTCCACTCCGAAAAATCTTGCAAAGCACTGTTTGACGCTTCTTTAAGCCCGTTATTGCAATTGTTTACAAAACCTTGCCAATCAGTTGGGTTCTTTTCCCAAGTATCTTTGGCAGTAGTAACCTTTAGAATAAAGCTATTAAGCGCATTTGCTGCATCAGGATTTTTACTGTGAATACTATCTTTGAGTAGCACTAACTGCTTTAACTGATTTTCAAAATCAATGCTTTGCAATAGTTCGGAAACACTTTTGTTTGTATTGGTCTTGCTATCTACCTCGACAACACCTGATTTTTTAGTTGTTTCACTACCGACGGCGTTAGTATGATTTTCTTCATCAATTTGACTTTCTGGAGAGCTTTCTGCTTTTAACCCTTTCGCCAATTTTAAGTCACTTTCAAACTTCGCAATCATCTCTTCATTATAAACAGAATGAAGGAACAGTAATTCTGATTTTTGAGCCATTTGCTCCTCAAGCGTGTGAGGATCGTTGACATAGTACTTCCCACCAATCGTGCGATCACTGCCAGGGTTAAGCATAGCACACTTAAATCCGGCATCATTTTGAGATTTGGTGTAATCCATTAAATCAGCAATAACATGGTTCATGTAAATATTGCCTGTTGTTTGACTATCCAAGGTATTTTTTTCGGCGTTTGCATTTTTATCTTTTATCCAAACCACCCAGTCCACCGTAATTTGATGTTTCTTAGCCATCGCTGCAAAGGCTTCATTCATGATTTTTTTGGCTTTTTGTTTTTCATTAACATCCTGTATTAGTGCGATATATGCACCCACACCAAACGGGGGCATGACAAATTTATTGGCACCACGGCTTTTTGCAACGCCTAACAAAAAGTCAGCATTAGAAAGGCATTCCTCACGATAGGCCATTTCATTTAAGCTACCATTCGCGAGCATATAGGCTTTTTCATCAGTTTTTGAAGATCCCATGAGGTTGATGGCGCATGCTGAAATGGTATCAATGACAGTGGGCTTGCTTTCAAACCCATTTAAATAATAGGGTATAGGCCCATACACCATTCGATATTTGCTGAGATGCCGATAATGGGAATCTTGAAATTCTGGCGCCAGGTCAATGGTTTTTTTATCATACACCTTAGATTCAAGCGGTTTGTAACCTAGCTTTAAATGATCCAAATGATGACCATTCTCATAGACCGGCATAAACTCTGGGCGGAAATATACTTGTTGTTGGGAAGCATATAGCTTTATCAATGCCATACGTTTTTGATAGCCTTCAGGGTGCGTATCTTTAGAGCGATTGTTGATAAAGTAATCAACGAATTGTAACTGGGCTTCACGCACAGACGAAGCCTGCTTATCTGAATCTTCACTTTTCACGAATGGCGAAACCACTTTGCTCCATTGTCCATGACTCAAGCCAAAAAACCAATCGTTATGTTTTCCAGCTGTGACTTTTGCGCTACTAATGTTAGGTAAGCTAGGGTATAGGCTTAAGACAGATTTTAACGCTTGGTTAGCTTCTTCTTGAGTGGAAAAAGTCAACCATTGCATCTGCTGACCTCTTCTTCCTTTATGCGTACTCAAAATAATGGCCAGTTCTTCTGCCGTTGGCGTTGTTTGTTGCTTTTCTTCTTGTTCATTTGTTTGATCATTCTTTGAATCGCTTCCAAAGTTAGGGAAATTCGCTTTCAAGCTAGGAAATTGATTACTGTTGACTTGAGCAAAGGGAGCTTGATTCATTCTAGAGATGCTGGCTTCTATCCCTAATGTTTTTAAGGCTGCTACGATAGCTTTTTTGGCCCCATATCCTTTAGCTGGAATAACTAAATTTCCTTGACTATCAAGGAATGCATCACCGGTAATACCGCCTTGGGTTAGGTTTCCTTTACCAACAAGAACCTTTTCTAACTCTATTTTTGATAACATCAACATGCTCCAATACATAAAAATGCTTAATTATAATATAGAATGACAAAATATTCAACACATGTATTGTAATGAAACATATGAAGAATGTTAAGAATGGTTCCTAAGTCCTGTAAGATTGATATCGTTGGTATCGGATTATTTTAAAAGGTATCGTCTACAAGTAAAACCTGTCTGTGAGCGCAGGTGAGCGGGCGGACGGACTAGTCTGAGTTAACTATCGGGATTGAATCCCTAACACCCTATATACCCGTGATTATAGGAAAATTGTCGCTTCAATAATTACGGGTATATATTAAACAATCCATTTTGCTTAAGTGACAAGGGGAATCAACAAGCTCACCAAGCTGGGACGGCGTCATCGCCAAAGATTTGTTTGGCTTTTTCTGCAACAGAAGGTGAATTCATCGCTTTAACAAATAACTTCAATTGAGGCATTTTCTTGCTATCTTTTTTAGCCACAATAATATTAGCATAGGGTGAGTCTTTGCCCTCAACGAATAAGGCATCTCTTGATGGGCTTAAGCCGGCGGGCACGGCAAAATTTGTGTTGATTACAGCTGCATCCACGTCATCCAGTGAACGAGGTAGTTGGGCGGCATCTAATTCTTTAAATACTAATTTCTTGGTGTTGCGGCTAATATCATTCACGCTTAGGGCATCCCCTTTGCCTTTTAATTTGATCAAGCCTGCTTTTTGTAATAAAAGAAGGGCGCGGTTTTCGTTGCTTGGATCATTGGGTATGGCAATGATTGCATGTTCAGGCAATTCGGAGAGTTTTTGAAAGCGTTTTGAATAAATTCCAGTGGGATAGATAAACGTTTTGCCAATGGGAATGATGTTATAGCCGCGCGCTTTAATTGCTTGCTTTAAGTAGGGTAAATGCTGGTAGATATTGGCATCGAGGCTGCCATCGTTTAAGGCTTCGTTTGGTAAATTATAATCACTAAACTCAACAATTTTTACATTCAGATTATAGTCTTTTGCCGCAACTTGTTGCGCTGTTTCAACCAACTCAGTTTCTGGTCCGGCAATGGTACCAATGACGAGGGTATTGTTATCTTGCTTGTGGCAGCTACTTAATCCTAGGATAAAAAATATTATTGTCAAAAAATTTTTCATGTTTAATCCACTAATTATGATTATAATGTTTCGCTATTCTGTCGCCGCCAGCCTGAATGAGCTGAACTAAAATAATGAGAAGCAATACCGTGATTACCATCACAGAGGGGTTGAATCGCTGATAACCATAGCGAATGGCAAGATCACCAAGCCCCCCTCCACCAACCGCACCAGCCATCGCTGAATAGTTCACCAATGTTACGGCAAGGACAGTCACGGCTTGTATAAACGCGGGCAAGCACTCAGGAACAACAATGTGATGTACCAGTTGCCAGGTATTCGCTCCCATGGCCTCCCCTGCTTCAATTAATCCTTTTGGCAAGCTTTGACAAGTATTATCTATTAACCTGGCAAAAAATGGAATAGCACCAAGGGATAAAGGAATAATTGCCGCATTCGTACCAATGGAGGAGCCTACTAACAGTCGGGTTAAAGGGATTAAGGCAATCATTAAAATGATAAATGGCACTGAGCGAGTAACATTAACGATGGCATTCAAGAGTTGATATTGCCTCTGCCGGTTACGGACATGTCCACATAAGTACATATAAATACCGATAGGCAAACCGAATAGGACGGATATGAGGCAACTTAAGAATACCATATATAAGGTTTCGCCAGTCGCCGTTAAGAAATTAAAAATCATCGGCATGGACATAGCCTAATACCTCTACTGTAATGTGATGTTGTGCACAGCGCTCAAAGAATAACGCTTGCGTGTTTTGATTAGTCCTCAATGAGACAATCAAAACACCCACGGTTAAATTGTCGAACTGATCCACGTTAGCAAGAAGAATATTGATATCAAGGTTTAACGATTGCGAGCATTGTGAAATAAACGGCACCGTTGTTTCACTGCCTTCGAAAATTAAACGAATAATTGGATGCTGGTTGACTTCTTGACGCATCAATTGTTTAAGTTTTGCGGGTAATTCGGGGCTTAACTGCTTAAACAACAAGGCTTTTGCGGGGCTGTCCTCTTTTTTAAATACCCTTGAAAGACTCGATGTTTCAACAAGGCTGCCTTCTTCTATCACGCTAAGACGATGGCAAATGCGTTTTATGACTTCCATTTCATGGGTTATTAATACAATCGTGATGCCATATAATTGATTAATTTGTTTGAGTAACGCAAGGATTGATTCTGTTGTCTCCGGATCTAATGCCGAGGTTGCTTCATCGCATAATAAGACTTTAGGAGAAGTGGTTAATGCCCGAGCGATAGCAACACGCTGTTTCTGTCCGCCAGAGAGTTGGCTTGGATAAGCAGTTTGTTTATCGTCTAAGCCGACAAGCTTTAGCAGTTCGTCAACTCGCTCTGCAATGGTTGATTCGGATTCATGGCGAAATCTGAAAGGCAAAGCGACATTATCAAAAACGGTTTTATTCGCCAGGAGGTTAAAATGTTGGAAAATCATAGCCATTTTTTGACGAGCTCGACGCAAATCGTTCCCACTCAATGGCGTAATATCTTGTTGGTCGATAATGACTTGCCCGCTATCAGGGGCTTCTAATAAATTCATGCATCGCAGCAACGTTGATTTACCAGCACCGCTTTTACCAATGATGCCAAATATTTCGCCTTCTTGAATGAGCAAATTAACATCATTCAGCGCTGGTTTACCATTAAATTGCTTGGATAGGTGTTTCAATTCAATCATAGTAGAGGAAGTCTTTTGTTGGTTTTGTATCAAAGCGTAATGTCGGTTGTTGCAAGGGAATCATTGTCCAGGGCAACTGAGGTGCTGATTGTTCCCATAAACTAATAACATAACCGCCGCCGCCTGACCCGGTAGGTTTGCACGCCAGCGCCCCAGCTGTTGTTAAATTATCAAGATGACATTGTAGGTGGGTGTCAATTAATCCCCATTGTTGAAAGCAGTTTTGCGCAAGATTTATCGCTTCAGCCAGTTTCGTGATCCCGTTTGCTGTTTGAAGCGCCTCTTTTGCAAGAAGCACGCTTTCTGTCATTTGTTCATCAATGCGATGAGCTAAAGAAGGGTCGTTCTGCCAAATTGCTTTCACTTCTTCAATACATTTGCTTGTTTTACTCAAGGAGCCCGAGGATGACAGATACCAATGAGGTTGCCAAGTTTGTGTCACTGCTTCATGATGACCTGCGTGGAATATGCGGCCTTGGCTTGCCCCAACGCCAACAATATCAATGCCGCTACTTTGTCCGTGGAAAAGGTTTTCAAGTTGTTTAGCTTGAAAATATAGTTCGGAAGGATCGATATCGTGTTGCCAAGCTAACCATCGAGAAATCGCTAAACAAAAGGCGGCAGATGCCCCTAAGCCACTGCCTATTGGAATGGCGTTATGGATGCTAAATTTGCCAGTTTTGTTAATGGGCTGGCGATTGGCCAAGGTTAGCGCGTGCTCTAAGGTGGAAAAGAATAAGGTTTCAATTTCTTGGTGATGAATGCCGGAGACGTTGACTTCCCAAGGCGAGGATGATTTTTCATAGCTTAAGCTTAGTTGATAATGAGGCAATGGATAGATAATTGCTGGGTGTGAGCGGACAACCGAATGTTCACCTGCTAATATCCACTTTGCTGTAACCGTTGTTGAAAAATCAGATGACATCGAAATTACCTAAAAAAACATCGGCGCGAATCTCACGCATCAATTGGGCTTGGTCGGGGCGGTACAATAAATGAATATTCGGACCGGCGTCCATGGTAATGATGGGACCATCTTTTTTATCATTCCAAATAGCTTGTAACGCGTTGAGCGCTTGTGTTGTTTCGGCACCCATATAAGTGAATGGCTGCGCTGCTGTTGTAAATAAGTGATGCATATCCTGGAATTCATGCCAACATACTTTATAAGCACTTTGCCAGTCTTGAGATGTGAGGGCATTTAACAATGTTTTTAAATTTTCTTTGGCACGACTAACGCGTCCTGAGTAACCAGGACTTGTTTTTATTCGCTTATGTGCTTCACTGGAAGGGACTGATTTTATGGCGTTTGAGACAATGACAACCTGGTGCACGAGGTTGCTATAAGGTAAGTTCACTGCTTCAACTGTGTCGCCATCCCACAATGCCCAGGGTGAAAAAAAAGACCGACAAGAAGAGCCTGACCCTTGGCGACTTAAATTAGCAAGCGTTGCAACATCCGGCAATTCGCTTTGTTGTAAATCACAAATCGCATTTGCTGCACATTTGGTTAAAGCGGCAAAGGAGGATGCTGAGCTAGCTAAGCCTGAAGAATGGGGAAAATTATTGGTTGAGCGCACAACAAATGCACCGGTAAAGTTAAAAAAAGCCTTGATGCGATTAAGGTGATCTAAATATCGTTTTTGTGCTTCCATGGGTAGCATGAAGGGGTGTGCTCCAGGAATATTGAGAGGCTCCCAAAAGTCATGATTGCCTGATTGTTGTTCCAGAACGACTGATGTTTGTAATTTGTTTAGCGTATAAGATAAAGAAGGATTCGCTGGCAGATTAGATTGTTCATCACTTTTGCCCATGTATTTTATCAGGGCTATATTAGCAGGTGCTTGTGCGAACCATTGCATAAAGAATCTCCCAGCGTATTAATGCCCAGGGGCATCGTTCCATAGTATTTTATGTAATTGTAGCTGAAATCTAACTCGGAGCTTGTCTTTCACGATCCAGTTGGCTAAATCGGTTGGATTAAGCTCTTTCCAGCTTGGTGATAATAACACCTGAGTCATTTCAGTTAAACGGTATTTATTGATAATATCACAAGTCCACAAATAATCGGCTTGGCTGCAGATAACAAATTTTATTTGATCGCTCGATTTGATGAAATCCAAGTTCTCCCAACGGTTTTGCTCGCATTCTTTCGAGCCGGGTGTTTTGATATCCATCACTATCATGACTCGCTCATCGACGTCTTGAATGTCTCTTGCTCCGCTGGTTTCAAGCGAGACAAAAAAACCCTCATCGCATAATGTACTCATCAACATAATCGAACCCGGTTGGGCCAAAGGTTCTCCGCCAGTAATACAAACCTGCTGACATTGGTATTGTTTAATATGATTAACAATGCTATCGATGCTCATCATCTGACCACCCTGAAAAGCATAGGTGGTGTCGCAGTATTGGCAGCGAAGAGGGCAGCCAGTTAGACGAATAAAGACGGTTGGCAATCCAACTGTCACTGACTCTCCTTGTATCGAATGAAAAATTTCCGTGATGCGTAATTGATTGGTAAAGCGATTCATTGATTTAGTTCATGCTATCTAGCTTTTGTTTGGCCAGTTTTGAGGTGGTTGTATCCGGATATTGGCTAATAAGATGATGAAGCTTTGAGCGAGCAGCATCTGTTTGACCAAGATTTATTAATGCATAGCTTGCTTTTAATTCACTCGCAGCTGCTTTGCTTGATTTTGGAAATTTTGTTAGTACGGTATTAAAGGCTTGCAAGGCGTGTTCACTATCGTTTTTAACGAGATACAGCTCACCTGTCCAATAATAGGCATTGGCGCTATACCCACTGTTTGGATAGGTTTCGATAAATTGCTGCATTGCTTTGAGTGCTTTTTCGAACTGTTTGGTTTTAACTAATTCATAAGCAGCAAGGTAGCTAATTTGTTCATCGGCTGGATTACCGCGTTTGATATTAGCAGCTGCCACTGGAATCGTCGGGGCTACAATATTGGTGGTTGGTGCGGCACTGCTGGTTGGTTCAATGTTATTTTTTTGAAGGCGGCTATCTAAATCTTTGTAGAAGGCGAGTTGTTGTTGCTGTAACATTTTTAAATCATGTGCTTGAATTTCAAGTTGCCCCCGAAGCTCTTGAATCTCGGCTTGTAGGTTATGGACTTGTTCTGCCACACCATCAGCATCGGCTTCCCCTTGATTGATTGATTTGCTTTTGACAAGGGGTTGCTCATCTGCTGGCGGTTCATTTTGCCAATTGTCATCATCCGCTTCTGTTTCAGCCGATTTTGAAACACTGTTTACATCAGGCGATTCTTGCATATTAATTGCTAAACTATATTCATCACTCTCATCAACAACAGGCGGTTGAGAAAAGCCAATTTTTGTCGTGAAGATTAGTGAAAAAAATACAGCGAGTATTAATTTTTGCAATTTCATCGAGTTGCCTCATAGATTAGTTCGACACGTCGGTTTTTTTGATGGGCTGATTCATTATAATCCAGGTCAATCGGTCTTTCTTTCCCATAGCTTACAATGCGGTATTGTGAACTTCTTACCCCGTTTTGGCGCAATAGTCTTGCAACAGATTTAGCTCGTCGCTCACCTAACGCAACGTTGTATTCTCGGCTACCGCGCAAGTCAGTATGACCAGCTAGTAGAATGCGCGCATTGGGATGAGATTGCAGATAATTAGCTTGTGCTTCCAGAGCAGGCATGTATTTTTCATTCACATGATCATCATCATAGGCAAATAACCAAACTTGATTGTGAGGGGCTTTTGTAGTGTATTGCTCCCCATCCATTGATTCTCCAAATTGTGAAGAACCGTTAACGCCATAAGCACTGGTTGAACTATCACCATCTTGGCCAAGTCCAGCTCCCATTGGCTTATGAGAACAAGCGGCGATTAGACTTAAACTGGCTGCAATAAACCCTACCCGAATGGATCGCATAGAAAGCATCATAATAGTCCCCGAAATAAATTATTGTCATTGTTGTTATTAAACTAGGTTTTGTTTGTATGAAAATACCTAGTTAAATGTCCTGATCATATCACCATTATTCGCAAATTAATATACCCCTTAACAGCTATCCTCTTTGGGATTTTACCCGCTTGATAACAAAGTCTGTAACCGCACCGGTTACGGTTTTAACCGCTTCATTGGCAGCAATTACTCCGCCATAGGGGGTATCTTCTGGACAGGGCTTTTGCGTCTTGATGATTATCGAGTCGATTACCTGATTATCGTTTGAACGAGACAATACCGCTTTGATTGACATTTGTACAGTACTTGGTTTCGTTAGAAAATTCTGATGTAAGGATAATAATAGGGTGTCCAAACGGTAGGTTGTTTCTTTGGCATAGGGTGTGGAATCGATAGCGTGAAAGTAATTGGCGCTATTTAGGCTCTGAAGTAACAGTGGGAATAACATATTTGCTGGTGGATCGACCCAAGCATTGTAAGCGAACGACATCAACTCATAGGGTTTTTTTATGTATAACATTTCCGATGTTTGATACCCACCGACTGCTTGGGGTTTGACAACTAACAAAGTGGATTTACTGGGATAAGATTCATATTTTTTATGGGAATAGCTTGATAATTGATACTCATTTTCAATATTTCTTTTCACAGGCCCACAGCCAACGAGTGAAAACATTAGCACAATGGCAATCACTGCTTTGATTGGCTGAGCTACCCAGTTATAAATCATTTCTTTTCTCCGGGACCTGGTTTAGGAGGATTCATACCACGGACAATGACGGATGGATTGCTGCGCATGCTTTTGCTGACAGCATCGAGGTTGTTAGCAATCGCCTCGAGTCGATATATTAAGTCCGTGGCTGGTGGAATAATTTGTAAATTGATTTGATTGACAGCTTGTTCGCCGCTTTGCATGGTTTTTGAAACTTCATTGCCTGCCTTTTTCATGGAAGAAGCCATGTTTTTAATTTCTTGTAATGTTTGATCAAAATCCTGCAAGACTTTAGGGAAGTTATTGCTGGCTTTAGAAAAGTTCTTGCTGATGTTTTGCGAGTTTTCAATGACATCACCAAACTGCCTGCTTTTCTTGGATAGTACAAGGGTGAATTGTTGCAAATTTCTAAGTGTTTTTTGCAAATTATCTTGGTTTTCGCGGTTAAATACATCACGTATTTCTTCTGAAACTTTATTGATATTGTCAGACACCTCCCTCAAAACGATATCGATTTGAGTGAATAATGAGGGCTTAGAGGGAATCACTGGGTAAGGATAGCCGGCGACTTTTTTTAAGCGAGTTAGCGAGGAGGTTTTGGCTTGTAGACCAACATAAGAGTTTCCAGTGATCCCTTGGGAGATAAGTTGAGCGTAGGTACTATCTGTGACAGGAATATGGGATTCAATATTTAATATTAGAATGACTTGCTGGGGATCTTTTTGGTTTAACTGTATGCTTTTCACATAGCCGACGGTGACGCCACTGAATTTGACAGGCGCTTCCTCACTGAGGCCGTTGGCGGCTTCGTGGAGGTAGACTGCATAAGTGGTGTAAACTTTATTATGCAGACCAACAGATAACCATAGCGCTGTGGCAAGTAATCCACTTGTCAGTATGAGTACGGCTAAACCGACTAATGTGTAGTTGGTTTTAGCTTCCAAAGGTAGTCTCCTGGCCAGACAAATTTGTTTTTAAAATTTCTACACCGAACAAAAATACAGTTAGCGGCCTTTTTCGTTTGTTAACGATTTTTGTCTTGTGCTTCTCTTCATTCACAGGGAATAACCCTGTCTTCTATATGTTGTTCCCACAATCATAGCATTTTTGCAGTAAATCTATTGCAAAGCGGTTTACCACCCTTTATTAAATCACAGATTAAAAGCCGGTGAAATAGTCTTGAATGAGGGGGTGTTGGTTTTTTCGCAACTGTTCAAAAGGTTCAATGGCAAGAATTTGCCCATCGCCGACAAAGGCGACCCTGTCAGTTGTTCTTTTCAAAGACTCCATATCATGGCTGACCATGACAATGGTTAAGTTCAAGGCATCACGTAAAAAAACAATCAGATCATCAAAGCGTCTAGCACTATTTGGGTCCAGGCCTGTGGTTGGCTCATCTAAAAATAGTAACTCAGGATCCATCGCGATTGCCCTAGCAGCTGCCGCTCGGCGCTGCATCCCCCCACTTAATTCAGAAGGGAATTTATTGGCAGCAGATTTATCTAAACCGACTAAATACAATTTTAACAGTGCTAATTCTTTCATAAAACTATCAGACAAATCAGTAAATTCCCGCATTGGAAACATAATGTTTTCTATCACAGACATCATTGAAAATAAGGCACTGTGTTGAAAGAGCATTCCCCATCGTTGCCTTAATTTTGTGGCATCTTGGTCATTAATAGCCATAATATCTTGCCCGAATACCTTTAAATGCCCAGCAGTGGGTTGCAATAACATGAGTAAACAACGAATGATCGTGGTTTTACCGGAACCACTGCCCCCAATAATGGCTAAGATTTCGCCTTGATTGACTGTTAGGTTCACATCCTTGTGAACCCATTGTTCGCCAAGCCTGTTTTTTAATCCAGTAATTTCAATGACGGGATTTTGTGCCATTATAAATCCAACCAGCTGTAGATAATTGAATAGATTGCATCGGCTATAATAATCAAGAAAAGGGCTTGGACCACACTTTTGGTTGTTTGTGCACCAATGCTATCCGAAGAGGCGGTGACCCGAAATCCCTGAAAGCAGCCTACGAGTGAGATTATTAATGCAAAAACAGGGGCCTTATACATGCCTAATAAAAATTGATCAATGCCAACAGAGCTTTGTAATCGATTAAGGAAATCCGCATAGCTGACAGAGAGCATGGTTTTAGACATTAACATCGCACCGATAATGGAGAAAAAGTCAGACCAAAAAATGAGTAATGGAAAAACGAGTATTAAAGCAATCACTTTGGGGACGACTAAGAGTTCTGTTGGCGACAAACCCATGGTGCGTATGGCGTCAATTTCTTCGTTAATTTTCATGCTTCCAATTTGGGCTGTAAATGCGGAACTGGTTCGCCCGGCGACAATAATGGCGGTTATTAACGGTGAAAATTCTCTAAAGATAGCTAACCCAGAGAGAAAGGCGATAAAAATATTGGCACCATAAGTTTTAAGCTGCAAACCCATCTGATAAGCCAATACAATCCCGATTAAAAAAGATAACAATGCGACGATCGGTAATGCTTGTATGCCTGTGGACATTATATTGGAAAAGACGCTTGGCCAATGAAGACGTCGCCAATTAATAAAGCCCTGGGAGAAACGAACACACATATCACCAATTAATTGAACAAAGCCATCCACTTGATCAAACTTACGTAGGGCCTCTTTACCCAGCCACACGAAAGGGTCAAATGGTCGCTTCTTGGCTTTTGGTAGCTCAAGTTCATCGTAGTGATGGTCAATGAGCGCTAACAAGGCACGATGTTCTTTTTTAAAACCTTTTATGGATACTTTTTTGCCCGCGGCTTCACAAGTAGTAATGATATCTTTGAGTGCAAGGGCGCCCGCGCTATCCATTGCTTCAGCGAGTTTGCCATTTAAGCTGATAGTATTCGCATTGGAATCCAACAAGGGCTTCCCATAATTAGTCTCCTGGTTAATGGCGAGGATTGTCCATTTACCGAGGCAATTAAAGTGGCCCTTTTCATCATCGTATTCAATACTAGCTTGAGTCATGATTGCGCTAAGTAGATAAAAAGAATAGCATAATATGAAATACTCTTAGGTGCAAAGGCCATGGATCTAAACTCATCAAAAGCATTGTCGTTGCATATTATCATCGCAATCCTATTGGGTTTAGTCGTGGGTGTTTTGCTGCATTATGGCCAGCCCCAATTGGGGCTGGCCTATGATTTTTTTTACAATGCATTTGATTTTGGTGGGAAAGCGTTCATTAACATTTTAAAAATGCTCGTTGTCCCCGTTGTGTTTGTTTCATTAATTTGCGGTACCCTCAATTTAAAAAACGCAAGCACCTTTGGCCGCGCTGCCTTAAAAACAATCGTTTTATATTTGTTGACGACAGCCCTCGCTATCACCATCGCCTTATCGCTAGCATTATTAACTGGGGTTGGTAAAGGCGGTGAGAAGGTTAAAATTGCCACAGACAATGTTTTGCAGATACAAGCACCTGAAAGTGTCAAAGATACACTGTTAAGTCTAATTCCCTCTAACCCTATTGCTGCCATGGCACAGGGCAATATGATTCAAATCATTATTTTTGCGCTGCTATTTGGGTTAGCTATTAACCGAGTAGGAGAAAAGGCTCAGCGGTTTCGAAAGATATTTCAAGAAGCCGATTTGGTTGTCATGAGCTTGGTGTCTTTAATATTTCGAGTAGCGCCCTATGGTATTTTTTGTTTAGTAGCGAGTTTGTTTGCTCAAACCGGGCTCTATATTTTAGTCGAGCTGGCAACCTATTTTATGGTGGTAGTCTTCGGGTTGGTGATTCACTTTGTCCTTATTTATATGACCATGCTGAAGTGTTTAGCAGGCTTATCCCCCATTCATTTTGTTAAACAAATGTGGCCGGCGATGTTGTTTGCATTCTCCACATCAAGTAGCAATGCGTCTATTCCTGTGGTGATGGATACCGTGCATCGGCGATTAGGGGTATCTGAATCCATTTCCTCGTTTGTTATTCCTTTGGGTGCAACCATTAATATGGATGGCACAGCAATTATGCAAGGTGTTGCAACTGTTTTCATTGCAAACAGCTACCAGATTCCTCTGACGTTTGTTGATTACCTAACAGTCGTTATGGTCGCAACAATGGCCTCAATCGGAACGGCTGGTGTCCCTGGCGTCGGCTTGATTACCTTAGTGATGGTGCTAAAGCAGGTGGGTTTACCGGCAGAAGGAGTTGCTTTGATTATCGGCATTGACCGGCTACTCGATATGCTACGAACGACGGTTAATATCAGTGGCGATGCAACCGTTGCTTGTGTGGTTGCTCACAGTGAAAGTGCTTTAAATAAAGAGAAGTTTTATGCTGAACAGCCTTTAGACGCTGTGGAGTCATTTAAATAGGGGAAGGCAGTGGCGGAATGGTTTCGCTTTACAACACGATTCTTTTGGCAGATAGACCCAGGCTATTTTCGGCTAAAATTGGCGTTCAAAACGGTGTTGGCAATTGTCTTAAGCTTATGGTGGACTCATAATCAAACCATGATTACTCAGTTAATGGCTGCCACTGCGACTGGTTTTTCAATGCAAGGGGTGGTAGCAAAAGACTTTTATCGACGCGTCTTTCAAGTTTTAATATTAAGTGTGAGTTATTTTGCAGCATTTATGCTTGGATTATGGGCAAGAGAATCAACTTTATTCACAAGCCTTGTATTGATAGGAATGGCCTTTGTCGTCAATTATTGTCGGCGTTTTCATCTGCGTTACTCCACAGCACCGATGATGGTATGGATGCTATGCTTTATTGCAACGGTCCTTCCTTTCCCAAGTCGTGAGGTAGCGATTAGCCATATTGATGGTTTAATTAAAGGATTATCCGTTTCAGCACTGGTATTGTTATTTGTATGGCCGGAAAATTATAAAAGATTATTTCGGCAAAATAGCACTTTTTATTTTTCGTTATTGTGTGATCACTATCGAAGCTGCGCGCGTTGGTTAGCGACGATACAAGTCGCTGAAGAGTTACTACCGGTTAAATCAATGCGAGAAGAGTTATCCTATCCGCTAGAAAGCAACCGAAAATTAGAAACATCCCAAACACTGACTCGAAATAACCCGCAGATGTTAAATGCGACTGCGCAAGAGCATGCCCTCAATCAAGCATTTTTTTTGTTAACAGAAGCGTTATTGAATCTTCAGCGAAAGAAAGAATTTCTTCCTCCGACATTAATTCCCTTGTTGGTTGATATACTAAATCATGCGGCGAAGTTATTTGAGGAACTGGATATGGATAAAAATTTGAAGTTGTCCGGCAATGTCGATCAACGCATTTCAATGAAAAGCCTGAATCAACAACTATCCGAATTAGACATCACGGAACCACAGGTCGTGATGAATTTGATGAATATTAAAATGGCGATTCAATTGATTAATCAACATATTCAACAATGGGTTACATTAAATGAACGTCAGTGATACCACCCGATTAGCATTTCAATCGGCAATTGCTGTGATGATAGCGACAGGGCTGGGTGAATTTTTACCTGTGGACAAAGGCTATTGGGTCACCTTAACCGCCATGGCGCTTTCTGTACAAACTTGGGGGGAGAGTCTGAAAAAGGCCGTGGAACGGGTGTTGATGACCATTTTGGGCGGCACCATCGGAACGTTTCTCTATGTGTTTTTACCGTCAGACACCTATGTGTTATTCGGAATGTCAATGGTGTTTATCTTTTTTGCGGTGTATATGAATCAAATCAATCATCAACTCAATGTACTGTTCATCACCGCATTTGTTGTGTTCTTATTTGCCCTGGTTGCCGATTGGAATATTGCGCTACTAGGGTATCGAATCATTGACACTTTAATCGGTGCAGCCATTGCTTTGTCGGTGAGTTATTTTTTTGCTGGCGAATCGGTCAGTCCCTATGAGTTACTTGTTGGCCACTTGACTAAACTGCTAAACAAGCTGCAAAAAATGGCAGACAACCTCAATGACCAATCAACCTCTTTTACTGACAGTAGTTTAGATACAGACTTCATTGCCTTACGTAATCAAGCGTTAGCTGCACGTTATGAGATGATGTTTCATCGATATAACCGGCGACAATTTTTGGATATTCTTAAATCCATTGGTTTAATTACCCAAAATATCAGTTTGCTCGCTAGCACGCAAAGCTGGTTCGGCCATAAGCTGGACGATAAAGAGCGGGAATCACTAAAAGCCAGTTTATTATTAACGATTGAGCAAATAAAAAAATTGATAGTTCACATGCAGACTAAGCAGCAAGTGGATTTCTATTCGACAAGGCCTTTTCTAAATCAAGTATTAGGCACTATTCGGGATGAGCCTAAGCGATTTTTAGTGAATGGGGAAGAAGGATTTACCTTTTATCGGATGATGTATTATCTCTATCGTATCAATGTTCGCATTGTTGAGACAGGTGAAATATCAGCCAGTAAGGGAAAATCTATGGCTTCATAGATTGTCGCGTGATAGAATCTCACTATTTTAGCAGTCTCAACGAAAGATATGGCCAACAGCATTTCCCAGTTTGAACAACGTAAGCAAGATCATATTCGACTCGCAATGATGGACGACAACCAAGCTACCGAACTCAATCAATTTGATCAAGTCCAATTGACCCATCAAGCGCTACCTGAAATCAACTTTAATGATATCTCTATTACCGGCCAACGATTCGGTCGAGCTGTGGCCACTCCGTTTTTGGTTAGCTCCATGACGGCAGGTCATCAACACGGTGAACAAATTAATTTTAATTTAGCAGCTGCATGTGCCCAAACGGGTTGGGCCATGGGCGTCGGTTCTCAACGGCGGCAACTCACCGACGAAAGCGCAGCCAGAGAATGGCAAGCTATCCGAGAACATTTCCCTGAAGTGGTATTATTTGCAAATCTGGGGATTGCCCAAATAATTGAACATCCGGCGGAAGCCATTTTGCCTCTCATTGAATCGTTGCAAGCACAAGCATTGATTATCCATTGCAATCCGTTGCAAGAATGCATTCAGCCAGAGGGAACCCCTAATTTTGCTAACGGAATCGCCAAAATCGTTTCCTTATGCCATCGGCTTGCTGTACCCGTGATTATCAAAGAAACGGGTTGTGGTTTTAGTGAAAAAACATTACAGCAGTTAATGAATAAGGGGATTGCCGCTGTGGATGTCAGTGGTTCCGGTGGGACGCATTGGGGGCGTATTGAAGGCCATCGTTCTTCTCATTTGCCGAGTAATCAACAAGCTGCGCTCACTTTCCGTAACTGGGGAATATCGACGGTACAATCGCTTTATCATGCTAAGCGCTTATCCCCGGACTTTGAAATTTGGGCGTCGGGTGGTATCCGGCATGGTTTGGACGCTGCAAAGGCAATTGCTTTAGGCGGAAAAACCGTGGGACTGGCTAAACCCATGCTTGAAGTAGCACTACAATCGGTAGAGGCGGTTGTGGAGCGAATGACGCAGTTTGAGTTTGAATTAAAAGTTGCCATGTTTTGCACGGGTAGCAAAACCTTAGATGAGCTGCAAGGGGCATTAAATTAATGAGTCATTTGAACAATCCTTGGCAGGGCTTTTCCAAATTAACGCAAAAGCAACGCTATGAGCGTTTGCTTGCAGAAGGTATTTTAACAGAAGAAGACATCGCTTACCTTCAAGAAGGAGGCGTTGTTGATATGAATTTAGCCAATCGCTTAATTGAAAATAGCATTGGTTACTTTCAGTTACCGCTTGGCGTAGCGACTCATTTCCAAATTGATGGCAAGGCCTATTTAATCCCATTGGCTGTTGAGGAAACATCCATCATTGCCGCCTTAAGTAAAAACGCTAAGTGGATAAAGGAAAAGGGAACCATCCGCACTCGCATTGAAGGTGACTGTATTTTAGGACAAATTCAAATTGCCAAAATTCATAACTTAGAAAGTTTACAGACCGCGATCGATACCCATGCTCCCTTCTTAATCGAACAAGCGAATGAAGTCGTTGCTGCGAGCATGGTGAAGCGAGGTGGTGGCGTTCGTACCATGTCTTTAAGGGTGTTAGATCGGCCAAATCAAGATGCTCAGATGGGCGTCATTCATGTGTTAATGAATAGCTGTGATGCCATGGGTGCCAATATCCTAAATCAAGTGCTTGAGTTTTTAAAAGCACCGATTGAAAATCTGACTGGCGAAACGGTGACGATGTGCATTTTATCGAATTTGAATGACACCAAACTAACCAAAGCCGAAGTCATCTTGCGGGATGTGGATCCTGAACTTGGTCATCGTTTACAAGAAGCTTCCCTATTTGCTGAAGTGGATCCTTACCGTGCCGCAACGCATAATAAAGGGGTGATGAATGGCATTGATGGGGTATTGATTGCCACCGGCAACGATTGGCGTGCGGTTGAAGCAGGTGTTCATGCTTATGCTAGTCGAAACGGACGATATCAAGCGATAACCCAATGGCGATATGATGAAAATACACAACAGTTAACAGGACGTTTTGAAGCGCCACTTATTGTGGGGACTGTTGGGGGTGTCACCGCTGCTCATCCAACCGCAAGACTGGCTTTATCCATGTTAAAGGTGGCCTCTGCAAATGAACTCTCTTGCGTGGCGGCTGCTGTCGGACTAGTACAAAACTTAGGTGCAATTCGTGCCTTATGTACTGAAGGCATCATTCAAGGTCATATGAAATTACACATTGATAACTTATTGATGATTGCCGGCGCAACGGAAGATGAGATCCCAAAATTAAAATCCGCCTTGGAAAAAATCTTAATGGAAGATAAGCGAGTTAGCCTGCACCATGCGCAACAATTATTAGCTTCGATTCGCCAACAGGTCGATTTGGTATGAAATTTTATGCTCCAGCCAAAACGTTTTTGATTGGAGAATATGTTGCAACAGCCGGCGGACCAGCCATTGTTTTAGCAACAGAGCCTTCTTTTTCCTTAGTGATGGATGATTCTGTCTCTGGTTTAGTGAATATTCACTCCCAATCTCCGGCGGGGATATGGTATGCCCAGCAAACGATAAAACCCAAAGGGTTACTATTTTCCGATCCCTATCAAGGGAAAGGTGGGTTGGGTGCATCCAGTGCGCAATTTGCGCTGGTCTACCAAGCAGCCCACTATTTTCAGAAACGTTCATTTACTGTTCAATCACTGTTATCTGATTATTATGGTTGTTCTTGGCGGGGAAAAGGAATACGACCAAGTGGTTATGACGTTCTTACCCAACACTCTGGCCATTCACTTTTCATCGATAACCACGGCGCAATAAGCCATCAATTAGATTGGCCATTTGTAGATATGAACGCACTGCTTTATCATACCGGTAATAAATTAGCGACTCACACGCATTTAGAAACACAGCAACAGCCCTCGGTGAGTACCTTAAAGCCAATTGTTTATCAAGCTCTGGATGCCTGGGAGACCCAAAATACCTCTGCTATGATAAATTGCGTTCAGACATTCCACCAGGAGTTATTGGCATTGCAGCTTGTCACGCCGGGTACCGCTAGATTAATTAATCAGTTACAGCATCTACCGGGAGTATTGGCTGCAAAAGGATGTGGTGCACTTGGAGCAGACGTTATTTTAATGCTGGTAGAAAAAGGAGATTCCCATTTGATTCAATCAGCGACAAAGGACCAAGGCTTAGCCTTCCTAGCAGAGATTGCTATTTCGTCTTAATTTCATTAAATTGGCAAAATTATTCGTTTTTTTATTGGATGAATCTTGACTCAAACTTCTACGAAATGGGTTGTTATTACCGGTGCCCCCTCATCTGGCAAAACGTCAGTCATTGAAAAGCTTGAAAAGTTAGGCTATCAGGTCGCACATGAAGTGGCCCGAGCATTCATCAAAAAATTAATGCACCAAAATGTGGATGTGGCGAATGGTAGAAGCGACATTACCATACAAAATCACATCTTGTCATTAAAGCAGGCAAGAGAACGTCACTTAGACCCAGAAAATCGGATTTTTTTTGATAGGGGGTTACCGGATAGCCTAGCTTATTATAAGCTGCATCATTTACCGATTTCGGATTTATATAAATATTTCTATAAGTTTCGCTATGAAGCGGTCTTTTTCCTTGAACCCTTACCCTTAGTGAACGATGATATTCGAACGGAAACACTAGAAATTGCCCAAAAATTGAATCAATTAATTTATCAGTCTTATATCGAGTGTGATTACGATCCAATTCGTGTGCCAGTGATGAGTATTGAAGAAAGAACTCGGTATATTCTTGAGAAACTTAATACATTAGAAACGGATTTATGATGCGCGTGAATTAGTTAAATTGACCGGGTCTTTTGATTCATAGCGATAAAAAACACTTGAATTTTTTTATCAATAAGGTATTATTTCAACCTCTTTTGGGGCCGTTAGCTCAGTTGGTAGAGCAGAAGGCTTTTAACCTTTGTGTCATAGGTTCGAATCCTATACGGCCCACCATCAAAAGAAAAAAAGCAACAAATATGCCCTAGGGCCGTTAGCTCAGTTGGTAGAGCAGAAGGCTTTTAACCTTTGTGTCATAGGTTCGAATCCTATACGGCCCACCAAATTCCAAACCCATCCCGCGCTCGTAGCTCA
Organism: Pseudomonadota bacterium; assembly: GCA_020051095.1. Lineage (GTDB taxonomy): Bacteria > Pseudomonadota > Gammaproteobacteria > Legionellales > Legionellaceae > JAFIFT01. Next base: position 23,822 of record JAGVJN010000043.1, read on the forward strand.
GTTGGATAGAGTACTTGGCTTCGAACCAAGGTGTCGGGGGTTCGAGTCCCTCCGAGCGCACCATTTAATCGTTTTAAAATCAACTGGTTAGCTCTACTCTGTGTCATAAAAACCA
>JAGVJN010000044.1 GCA_020051095.1 Pseudomonadota bacterium
CTCGTTCGAATTCTTCGGGAAACTTAGTTTTTTTGGGGCTTATGGTTGTGCGAGCAACATTGGTGGTTTTTACATTTGATTGGCGCGCCCGAAGAGATTCGAACTCCTGACCTCCTGGTTCGTAGCCAGACGCTCTATCCAGCTGAGCTACGGGCGCTTTTGAAATGGCGGAGAGAGAGGGATTCGAACCCTCGATGGGCTTTTGACCCATACTCCCTTAGCAGGGGAGCGCCTTCGACCACTCGGCCATCTCTCCGTCAATGTCGAGGAAGTATACTGACGTTGAGTTTTAACGTCAAGCATTACTTGGATGATATTAGTTATTTAAATTTATAATGTTATCTTGAGATGAACTATCCTTAAAATAGGCCTAAAATAGATTGATTGATATGCTAAAAAGCAACCTTAGTTGTATCAATCGGTCTAGGTTGTCAGGTTTAATGATTTGATGATAACTGTGAGTGTAGGTATTGACTATGTGTGGTCGTTTTGCTTTATATGCGGATGAGCAGATGTTAAAAAATCGATATCAAGTAACTAATTTACCTTTCATGTCTGCACATTTTAACATCGCACCCACCCAAACAGTTTTTTGTGTGACCAACCAAGACGGTCATACCATCCTTAAAAATATGTATTGGGGGTTAATTCCTCATTGGTCTAAAGACAAAAGACATGCCAGTAAGATGATTAATGCGCGTGCAGAAACGGTTGAAGAAAAGCCAGCCTTTCGCAGCAGCTTCAAATCAAGGCGTTGTATCGTGCCCATGTCAGGTTTTTTTGAGTGGGTTGTCGAGGATGGGCAAAAAAAACCTTATTTTATAACAAATCAGGAAAATCTCCTTTCCGTGGCTGCCATTTATGATAGCTGGCATGATGACAATGAGAATCAATGGATTATGTCATGTGCTGTTTTAACCACCAGTGCAAATTCTTCTATTTCAACGCTCCATAAACGAATGCCTTTGATTTTATCACAAGAAGATGAGAACGAATGGTTAGAAGAAGGGCCTATCGAGTCCTCATTATTCTCCCATATCACACATGAATGCCAGAACATCTCGCTTAGTTATTATCCAGTCACAGAAAAAGTTAACAAGGCTTCCTACCAAGATCAAAAGGCAGTCCTACCTTTGCGGTAATATTCAACAAAATTGACTAAACTGTATCTTTGTCAAAACAACGATACCAATTGAGTGCTAGCAAGGTTTTGCAATCGGCAAATTGATTTTTATCCATCATTTGATAGACGTCCTGTCTCTTTATCACATGGGTTAATATTTGTTCGTTTTCGCATGCGATACCGGCTATGGTTGGCGTCGGCGTTTCAACAACAGTAGCATAATAAAAATAAGCTTTCTCAGTCATAACGCCGGGGGAGGAAAAACCTGAAAATAGAAAATGGAGGTTGTCGACTGTTAAGTTTGATTCTTCTTTAACCTCTTTTATCGCAGTCTCCTCGGGGGAAAGACCTGATTCGATGGCACCAGCGATACACTCAATCAAAAAGGGATCTTCCGATTGATTGCCTATAAATGCACCGCATCTAAATTGCTGGCAAAAAACAAAGCTATCGATTTCTTTCGCATAAATTAACACATGCACGACATCTTTTGTCTCTAAAATTTCCCGATTATTTAGGAGAATTGGCTGATTTTCTTTTTTAAGGTTAGGAATCTTCAAATCAAAGGCCGCGTAGCGATTATATCCAGAATAGATAAGTGTTTGATTAACTATTTTAGTAGTTGACATATCAATGTCCTCAATTCAATTAGTTTCATTATGACGTCTTTATATTGCCTTGTCATTTATATCTATGTTCTTTGTTAATACCGGATGAATGCTATTCGAGTATTTGGTCCTTGCTATACTTGAATACAGAAAACTACTTAAGAGGTTTTTACTATGTCATATTTTGTTGATCGTCATGACGCAGGGCTACAACTCGCTGACATGCTTAAGCGTTATGTAAATGCAAAAAACACCCTTATTCTTGCCTTGCCAAGGGGCGGAGTGCCCATAGCTGCAACAATGGCCTCCGTCTTGAACTTACCATTTGATATTCTCTTAGTGCGAAAATTAGGTCATCCCTATCATCCTGAGTTTGCATTCGGAGCAATATCAGTCAATGATGTGATTATTCTGAACTCCCCTTATTGCTTTGACGATGTTATAGGCCAACCTTCATTTAACCAAGTGCTAATGAATGAGAAGGCCGAATTAGAAAGACGAAATCAATATTACCGACAAAACAAACCCTGGCCTGATTTAACAAACAAAACAATCATATTAGTCGATGATGGAATCGCAACAGGTGCTACCATGAAAGCGGCAATAGCTGCTGTTAAAAAGCTAGGAAGTAGGCGAGTGGTGGTGGCTATTCCTGTCATGCCTGTGGATGAATTAAACGACTTTAAAAACATCGTGGATGAACTGTATGTTGTCCATACGCCATCGGATTTTCGTGCTGTCGGGTGTTGGTATCAGTATTTTGACCAAGTAAGCGATGATGAAGTGATTTCAATTTTATCATAGGGAATTAACAGGCTTCCTTTGAATAATTCCTATGTTAGTTGATAAAAAAGTCGATAACAAAAGGGGCGTTCGCCCCTTAGATTAAAAAAGTCGAAAATTAAGCTTTTACTGCTTGTTTATGCGGATAGCTGTTGCTCCCGTACAACTCCTCTGCAGCCTCTAGATATTTGGATTTTGAAGTGCTTGGTACCTGTTGTACCCCAACAGAAGATAACACTTTCTTATAAATCTGAGTGATTTCTTCAAGTTCTTTTTTTGATCCCTTAAACTCGCTCATGACTGTTTCGAGATGTTTCATGTGTAATAGGAGTGCTTGATCATGTTGTTTTAGGACGTCGAGTTGTTGTTTTAAGTCATCGACTGTGCCTTTTAGGCGAACATTTTCTTCTTCAAGTTGGGAGCGTACAAGTAAGACCTTTGCGGCATTTTCACTGGTTCCACTCGTTAAATTAGATAAAAATTCAGTGAGATTCTTTTGATCACCTTGTGTTTTGATAAAAGCCTCAGATACTTGTTGAAGTAATTCAACCTGTTTGCCTAAATCGATATTCTTTTTGCCTAATTCCTGCAGCTGTTGTAATTGTTTGTCAGTCACATCAGACATAAATTCAAGTTTAGAGGACATTTCATTTGCTGCGCGGGTTACTTCTTTTGCAGAAAGGCTCAAAGCAATGTGATTACCCTTTAATACCTCTAAAATGCTGTCTGGAACAGATTCAATTTTTAACCCGGTATGGCCAATTAGGTCTAACACAAATAACCCACCACCAATGGCAATGCCTAAACCAATCAAGGCATAAACATTGGCTGTTAAAAATAAACCTGCTGCAACGGGCACACACACAGTCGCACCACCCGTTGCAACAATGCGTAAATAGGGTGACCGATTAACCCAAAATATGCCAATTTCTTCGATCACATTGAGATTGATATCGCGTTTGCGGAATAATTGTTCTGCTTGAAGGCGCAATAATTGCTCTTCGGCTTCTTGAGGTAATTTTAATGAGTCCGGCATTTCAGTAGTCGTTTCGACATCCTTCTCAGTCACTTTATTTAGCTCTAGTGCTTTAACAGTGTCTTCCATCGGTTCATTAAAGTGGACTTCGAATAAATTACGGATGCTACTTGCTATGCCCCCTTTATCGTTTGGTAGGCTTAGGTAGATAAGATAGAGTTTCATCCAGCTTTGACGACCTAAGTATTTGCTGGACGCTTCCACTAGATTTTTTGCAGCCTGTTGATTTGTATGGCCGCCAAATTTAAAGCCAAAAGGTCCTTTTGATTCCTCAGGAAACAGCTTTAAATATTCACTACCAATAAAAAACAGATAAGTCTGAAGAATGCCTCGTTCATAGGTAATTGTTCTAATAACATCAGCAGCTGGATCGCCGAAATCAGTCTCGACTTTATTCTTTATCACTTGTTTTAATGGAGAATTCTTATGTAAACCTCGGTAATAGGTGAATAACTGTAACCATTTGATAAGGACATTGCCAGGGTCTTTGTATTCCATCATTAGTTTGACAATACTCAAGGTGGTTTTGCTTTCTTTGCTGTTGGTTTGCACCGACTTATTAAAGTAATCAGTACCCATTGTTTGAATATCTTCATTCGTGAGCGGAGGTAATCCTTTTTCTAGATACGATTTCATAACAACATCCCATTCCTTGTTAACAAATTTGAGGCATATCAAAAACCATGATGCTTGAATATTGATTAAAATGCAAGAGCAAAATATCATTTACAATCTATAATTATTGTATAAAGGCCGGATGTTTTTGGTTGATTTCAATAAGGCTTAATTCTTCAAGCTGTGGCAAATATAAATAAGATTACCTTGAAACAAATAATAAGAATATTCCCTATCATTAATAACAAATAAATTGACCAATAGCATCTCAAATACAATGTGTTACCCATCAAAATTATAACTTCGATTCGGTAACACCTCATCCGCCCTACGGGCACCTTCTCCCCATGTCAGGGGAGAAGGAAAAATGAAGGAAGTTATTTGAAAGAATGTTGTTGAGCAGTTACAAAATTATTATTAAGCTGCTACAGTATGTATTTCTAAAATTGCATTCCGTTTCAGGAGGATACATGAGCGAACAATCAAACCTTGTGGGGCGCACTGTGTATGTTGTCGATGGTGCTCGGACCCCATTTTTGAAAGCAAAAGGAGTAGGGCCCTTTAGCGGTTCTGATCTCGCTGTACAAGCTGGCCGTCAATTACTTAATCGTCTGTCTATTGAGCCTGAAATTATTGATGAAGTGATAATTGGCTCGGCAATGCCTGGACCTGATGAAGCAAACATTGCTCGCGTTATTGCGCTTAGGCTAGGGTGTGGAAACTTAGTGCCTGCTTTCACGGTTATGCGAAATTGTGCTTCCGGAATGCAAGCACTCGATAACGCAGCGATACAAATTGCCACGGGCCGAAGTGAAATTGTCTTGGCCGGTGGGACGGATGCAATGAGTCAGGCCCCTATTTTATATAGCCAAAGAATGGCTATTTGGCTCTCTCATTGGATGACTGCAAAAACATTCATGCAAAAAATGAAAACTGTCGGTCAATTCCGACCTTCCTATTTAGCCCCTGTGATAGCTATTTTACGTGGATTAACCGATCCCATAGTCGGGTTAAACATGGGCCAAACAGCTGAAAACCTTGCCTACAAATTCGGTATTACTCGCGAAGAAATGGATGAATTCTCAGTTCGTTCTCACCATCTTTTAGCCGAAGCTTTTGAGAAAAACCGAATGAATGAAGTCACGCCAATCTATAGCGGCAAAGGGAAAGCCTATGCTATGGATGATGGCATACGCCCAGATTCAAGCGTGGAAAAACTCGCAACATTAAAACCATTCTTTGATAAAAAATATGGGATGGTCACACCTGGGAATAGCTCACAAATTACCGATGGTGCGGCATTACTGCTATTGGCTAGTGAAGAAGCCGTTAAAAAATATCGATTGCCAGTGCTTGGATGCATTAAAGACTCTCAGTGGGCTGCACTAAATCCTGCCCAAATGGGATTAGGACCTGTCCATGCCGCAACCCCAATCATGCAAAGGCATCAGTTAAAACCCAAAGATCTCGATTTATGGGAAATTAACGAAGCGTTTGCCGCTCAGGTACTTGGATGCTTAAAGGCTTGGGATAATGATAAATATTGTAAAGAGCACCTTGGATTGGATAAAGCGTTAGGCGCTCCTCCAATTGATAAATTGAATGTGGATGGTGGTGCAATCGCTGCTGGTCATCCTATTGGGGCTAGTGGTGCAAGAATTGTTTTACATCTTCTTGAGGCATTGAAACAGAGAAAGAAAAAGCATGGGATCGCTGCTATCTGTATTGGGGGTGGCCAAGGTGGTGCAATGTATGTTGAACAGTTAAATAAGGTGAAAGGATAATGGCAAGTTATAAACATTTTTCATTAAAAAAAGAAGACGCGATTGCGTTACTTGCCTTCGACCGCAAAGGCGAGGCTGTCAATACCATCAATGATGAAGTCTTAGATGAATTAAATAGTATTCTTCAAGATGTATCTGACATGAAAGTTGAAGGCTTAATTTTCCTATCTGCTAAAGAAAAGGGGTTTATTGCTGGTGCAGATGTTAAGACATTCACCACGATGGAAAACGAGGAAGCCGTGTCCGAGTTTCTGCGTAAAGGTCAAGCGGTGTTTAGTCGTCTTGAGAAGTTGCCGATTCCTACTGTCTGTATGATCGATGGGTTTTGTATGGGCGGCGGGCTTGAATTAGCGTTGGCGTGCGATTATCGGATTGCTACTGATAGTGAAGATACCAAACTTGGACTGCCTGAAGTCTTACTAGGCATTCACCCAGGTTGGGGAGGTACCGTTCGCTTGCCTCGTTTAATTGGTGGGTTTAATGCGTATTCTCAGGTCATGCTTACCGGTGCGCCTATTCGTGCTAAAAAGGCTAAAAAATTGGGCTTTGTCGATGATGTTGTGCCCATGCGCCAACTAAAGCGAGCAGCAATATACTATATTAAAAATCAACCGAAAAAGCATAGCCCAAGTTTCTTACAACGGTTAACAAACCAAGCTGGCATTCGTTCGTTACTATGCCGGTTGGTGCGTTCGCAAATAAGTAAACGAGTTAAGAAACAGCACTATCCTGCACCTTACGCCATGATAAATTTATGGGAAAATGAAGGTTCTCAAGGAGATAGGGCTTATTTGAAAGAGGTTCAATCGATTAAAAAGTTGGTCAGTGAAGGAAACACTGCTCGCAATTTGATTCGTGCCTTTTTCCTCAGGGAACAAATGAAAGGTTTTGCAAAAGATTCAAAGTTTCATGCAAGCCATGTTCATGTGATTGGTGCAGGAACGATGGGGGGAGATATTGCCGCTTGGTGTGCTTTAAAGGGCCTTCGAGTCACATTGCAAGACCAATCAGCCGACCGCATCGCACCTGCCATCGCTCGAGCTTATACGCTTTATGAAAAGAAATTAAAGCAACCACGTCTAATACAAGCGGCGATGGATAGAATTGTTCCGGATGTGGAAGGTCACGGTATCCAGCAAGCGGATGTGATCATTGAAGCCGTCTTCGAAAATCTTAAGGTTAAACAAGATTTATTCAAAGACATTGAGAAAAAAGCGAAAAAAGATGCGATCTTAGCAACAAATACCTCCAGTATTCCATTGGATGATATTGCAAGTGCCATGGAAAATGGGAAACGACTGGTTGGAATCCATTTCTTCAATCCAGTTGCTAAAATGGAATTGGTTGAAGTGGTTGTTAGTGATCAAACTCTAAAATCAGTCGCTAAAAGTGCCAATTCATTCGTTGGCCAAATTGGACGTCTGCCATTGCCGGTAAAATCGAGTCCAGGCTTCTTAATTAATCGTGTTTTAATGCCTTACCTCATGGAGTGTGTGCAGTTATTAGAAGAAGGGGTCGCAGGTGAAACGATTGATAAGGCGGCAAAAGAATTCGGTATGTTTATGGGACCCGTTGAGTTAGCCGATACAGTAGGCCTCGATGTCTGTTTAGCAGTGGCTGAAAACTTAACGCAATATTTTGGTGGCACTGTTCCTGCGAAACTAAAAGAAATGGTTGACGACGGTCGTTTAGGACGCAAGACAGGTTATGGATTTTACCTCTATAAAAAAGGGAAGCCTGTTAAGCAAAAAGTTGCTTCTGACAAAAAGGAACGTCAACGCATTGCTGAGCGACTTATTAAGCGCATGGTGAATGAAGCGGCGGCTTGTTTACGAGAAGGTGTTGTTGAATCAGCTGATTTGCTCGATGGTGGCATGATCTTTGGGACAGGATTTGCGCCCTTTAGAGGTGGACCTATCAATTATGTGAGAACGCTAGGTTATGATAAGACCAGAGATCGCTTTACGTCCCTTGAAAGCACTTATGGTGATCGATTTAAAGCGGACGAAGGTTTAAAATCACTTTTCAATCATTAAAAAGAGTGGGGGTATGGCTTGCCTTTTAAGCCATACCCTTACTTAATTAGTATAAAAGATAGCCATGTAATCAGTAAAGCAGCAAAAATATCAATTGGGTAGTGCCAACCTAGCAACACACACGCCACGATGAGCAGACAATTATTCACAAGTAATAGATAAAATGCAGTCTTGTAGGGATAAACCAGGTACAAACATAAAATTGCCCATATTGTGTGGTGGGATGGCAGTGCAATCAAACCACCTTTTAGGGTGCTTGGTGGAATATAATGTCTAATTTCCATAAATTTAAGCCCAGTGGCATATTGTTCCGCAGTGAAATGGGGACTTTTCAAGAATGCCGCTGGTGCGGCTGTTGGAAAAAAGTAATAAATAGAAAATCCAATGAGCGTTGTTAATAACATGAGACAATAGTAGCGCCTCAAACGCTCACGGCTACGATTTGGTTCAAAAAAGATAACTAACATGATTAATAGCGGTATGAAGGCCATCTGCATTGCCAATGTTCCATAACTAAAGACTAACAAATAGGATAGCCATGGTTGTTGATAAGTCCAATGCATAACTTTGGTCAGCGAAAATCCGATGCTTTGCTCAAGCGAGATAAGATACGAATCAATAAGAGGAAAAGGTGTTAACTGCACAGCATTCGTCGCATAGGTCATGGAAACCATTGTCAGAAAAAATAACATTAGCTCTAATGTGAACTGGGAAAAGGCACTTTCTTCTGTGTTGGGGTTAAGAATATGGGCGCCTAAAAGAAACAGCAAACAGAAAATCGCAAAAAAGAATGAATTTTTTGGGAAATAATTGTTGCCGATATATTGGTGTGTAAAATGATTAGAAATAAATACAAGAGTGCTCAGTAATAAAATGGTTAGCGATAATGCTAGCCATAATATTAGGTAAGAAGAAGGCTTCTTATGATTCGATAATATCCTCAGCATTTTTCTCTTTAATAGCGTGATAAATCTCTTCACGATGGACTTTGATGGAACGAGGTGCCTCTACACCAAACTTAATATTGCCATGTTCCAACGTCTTAAAGGCAATAACTTGAACTTTTTCTCCGTTTAATTCAACGGTAAAAGGTTCTTCAAAAGGCACATTCAAAATATCCATGAAAGACATCCTCGTCTTAGTATTGACACTTGTAAAGAAAGAATCTCAATTTATATGAAATGACCTGGGTTGTCACGTAAAAAATACGATTGATTTTAAAATAGTTTTCTCTATGTTCTAATCTTAATCATAGTATGATTTCTTCAAAAGATACAATTTAAAATTAATGAAATATAAGTTCAATTTTATTGCAACCATCGGATTAAACTGTTACTATTATTTCGCTTTTTTTAACCTTGCCTTATTGCTATTGCGCAAAAGGCTTTAATCCGAAGGGTAATTCATGAGACATTATGAAATTGTGTTTTTAGTTCATCCTGATCAAAGCGAGCAAGTACCTGCGATGGTAGAGCGCTATGAAGGGATGGTGAAAAAATCAGGTGGCAGCATCCACCGTAAAGAAGATTGGGGCCGACGACAGTTAGCCTATCCAATTAACGATCTCCATAAAGCGCATTACACTTTATTAAATATTGAATGTGATCTCCCAACATTAAATGAGATTAAAGATGCATTTAAATTTAATGATGCCATATTGCGTCATATGATTATTAATCGTAAAGAAGCCATTACCACACCATCGGTAATGATGAAGAAAGATAAAGAAAGAAGCGTTGCTTAATTGGAGGTTGTTATGTCGTCTTTTTCACGTCGAAAAAAAATGTGCCGATTCTCAGGCGAAGGTTCTGATGCAATCGATTATAAAAATATCGAGTTATTAAAGGGTTATATCAGTGAATCGGGTAAAATTGTACCAAGCCGTATTACTGGCACACAAGCTCGTTTTCAGCGTTTATTGGCAAAATCAATAAAACAAGCCCGTTTTCTAGGGTTGCTTCCTTATTGTGACAGCCATAAATAAGTTGTCGAGCTTAATTACGTATCCCGTTTTGATGATTTAAAGAGAGAATTCGATGGAAGTTATTTTTTTAGAAAAAATCCGAAATTTAGGGGATTTAGGCGACACAGTTAATGTGAAGCCCGGTTATGGCCGTAATTTTCTTGTCCCCCAAGGTAAAGCTGTATTTGCTACACCCGACAATATAAAGGTGTTCGAGCAAAGACGTTCAGAACTTGAGAAAAAAGCGAAACAGTTGTTATCCCAAGCTGAGCAACGAGCGGCTAAAATTAACGACACCAAGCTTGAAATGTCTGTTCAGGCAAGTGATGAAGGCAAATTGTATGGCTCGATAGGCCCAATTGAAATCGTTCATGCGCTTATTGAAAAAGGCATTGACGTTGAAAAACGTGAAGTTGTTCTACCAGAAGGTCCGATACATTATGTCGGTGACTATCAAGTAGAAATTCATGTGCACACCGATGTTGTTGCTCAATTAGAAATCACAGTTTTGTCAGCTTGATTCGATAGATTTTGTCGGGCCTTTACAGGCCCGATATCTTATTTCCTACCCCATTTTTTTATTTTAGCGACGGTATTTTCAAAATACATTGTTAAAACAGGCACAACAAACAACAATAAAAAGGTTCCAAAAGCTAGTCCAAAAACAATCGAACAAGCCATGGGTATTAAAAATTGCGCTTGAATGGAACGCTCAAATAATAAAGGCGTTAACCCTGCGATTGTGGTAACGCTTGTTAAAAGGATGGCTCGAAGACGTCGGCTAGATGCTTCAGTAATAGCATAGATTATTCGCATTCCTTCTTGTTTCAATGTTTGGTATTCGTTGATTAAAATAATGGAATCATTGATGATAATGCCACTTAGACCGAATAAGCCAAACAGCGATAATAGGGTGATATCAAGGCCCATGAACCAGTGGCCAAGTAATGCTCCAATTAAACCAAGCGGGATGGCTGTAAGCACAACAAATGGTACGAAATAAGAGCCAAACACCCAGGCTAAAATGATATATATTAGCAACAAAGATGTGAATATACCCACTTTGATATCATACAATGTAATGGCTTGATCCTCTGCTTTTCCTTTGAAGCTAAAAGTAACGTTATATTTATTTTCTAAATTCTTTAAGAGGGAATGTTGTATTTGTTCAAGTATCTCATTCGCATTGGCTTGGTCAGCATCAACATCTGCTTCAATGTTTGCCGATAATTTATGATCATTATGAACAATGATTTCAGGTAAGGACTGGTATCTGATGGTGAGGATGTCTTGTAGAGGGATTAATTTACCACTGGTTGTCTTAATCAATAAATGGTTTAGTGTTGCTCGATTGTAACGTAAATGTTTATCGAGGCGCACCATCACTTCAATTTCTTCATTTGGATCATTGAAGGTTTGTAAAATTTCACCTTGAAATGCAGCACGGAGTTGTCTGCCAACATTGTTGGTTGTTAATCCCAAAGCTTTACCTGTTTCATTAATTTTAAATATCAATTGCTCTTGGGCATAGGGGAGGTTATCGGAGATGCCTGTTACGCCTGGTGTGTTTCTTAAATATAACTCAATTTCATTTAATGCTTGTTTGATATTAGCGATTGTGCTGCCGTTTACTTGAATTTCAATATCTTTACCTGGTGGGCCACCGCGTGGGGAAGATATTGCGAGATTGCTAATTATATCTGTCACTTGTAGTCGGTTTCTTAACTTTTCGATAACTTCTTGGTTTGTAAATCCCCGTTGATCGTTTTCTATTAATTCAATTAAAACAGATCCATAATCAGGCCCCAAACGAAATCTATATTCATCTTCATCCGTTCGATTGAGAATATAGTAGGCTAATTCGACACTATTTTTTAGCTGGTAAGTTTTATCCATTTCAATGCCAATTTCATATGCTTCATTGACTATGCTTTGTAAAAAATGCATTTGCTTTTCTTTGGAAGTACCGGAAATGAACTGAATATTAGCCTTGATGGTATTTGATTCAGGCGTAGGGAAAAAAGTGAATTTTAAGGAACCGGATATTAGCAAAGAAAGCACCAGAATAACTAAGCTTGACGCAGCAGCGACAACCCAAACATGATTGATAAGTGCTTTTCGGATGATGGGTAAAAATATTCGGTAACGAAAATAATAATAGGTTTTATCGATTTTGGAACGTATAAGGTATCGATTTTTGTTAAGGTGTTGAATTTTCAAAAATGAATGGTACAAATGACCGGGTAACACCAAAAAGCATTCAACCAGGGATGCGACAATCACGCAAACAACAATTAACGGAATATCGAATAATATTGTGCCTATTATCCCACTGACCGTCATCAAGGGAATGAACGCACTAATGGTTGTCAGAGCTGAGGCAATAATAGGGGGCATCATTTTATAGCAGGCGCTGATAATAGCAAAATCTGGCCGATGGTGCTTTTGGTAATTGGTTAATGCTTGTTCTGCGACAACGATAGTGTCGTCAACGATTATTCCCAATGTCAGTATGAAAGCAAATAAACTGACCATATTGATTGAACCACCATTCAAATACAAAACATAGAGTGCCGCTGATAGGGAGATAGGAATGCCAACACTGACCCAAAGTGCTGTGCTTCTATCTAAAAAAAGAAAAAGTAAAATGACAATCAGTATTAAACCACTTAGACCATTCGATAATAGCGTATCAATTCTATCTTTTATTAATAACCAGTTTTGTTGGAATAGCACTAAATTAACTGACTTACCGAGGAGTTGTTGTTTATTATTTATCCAGTCTTGAGCAATCTTGGCCATGTTCAGAGCACTATCTTGATTTTTTCGATAAAGCTGTAAAATAACGGCTGGTTTTCCCTGATAGATGATTATCGGTTCTTCTGTTGAGTAGGTTTTTTTTATTTGAGCAATATCTGATAATATAATGCCACCACCTGATTGATTGCCAAGAACACGTAAATTATTAAAATCTTGTACGCTTCTTTTTTTTTCGACTGCTCGAAGGTTTTGAGCGTTTTTTGATTTTCCAATCTGTCCTGATGGAATATCCTGGCTTTCCAGGGCGATCGCGTCAGCAATATCGTTAAAAGATAAACCAAGATTGTTCAGTGTAACTGGATTCAATTCAATGCTAATTTGCTGTTTCGGCAAACCAATCACATTTATTTTAGATATCCCTTTGTCTTGTAATTCTTGTTGCGACTGCCAGGCAATATAGCGTAACTCATCAATATGTTTTGGGCCATAAATTATCAAATAAGCAATACGTTCAAGCGGCTCTAACCGCTTAATGATGGGCCTTTCACTGTTGACTGGAAAATCTCTCACCCTTGAAACAGCGTCCCGGACCTCCTCGCTGGCTAAACTCATGTCAATTCCATCTTCAAACCGTATCGTTATCTCGGCCGCAGATAAGCTCGCTGTTGATTTAATATCTTTGATATTATCCACATCGCGCAATTCTTTCTCAATTGGGTATAAAATGCTTTTTTCTACATCGTCTGCGGATGCACCAGGCCATACCACTCTAATCTGCACCAAGTTCAAGTCATAACTAGGTAGGAACTGAACATTCATTTTTAAAAGGCCATATACACCCGAGATTACCATCAACGCCATCAATAAATTAGCTGCAAGCGGGTGGCGCATAAAGATTGTAATGATGTTGTGACTATATTCTTTCATTCGTCGTCACCATTAATCCATCACGTGCATTGGGCAACTTGCTACTTAAAAGGTTGAATTTATCTGGTAAATCAGTTTGGCGTATCAGATAAAAAAGCTCTCCTTTAATATACTTTTCACCCAAAACCTGAACATGGACGGATTTTAATCGATTATTTTTTATTAAATAGATTCGTGATTCTCCATATAAGGATGTCGAAGGTATCACATACACGTCATTTAAAACAGGTAGTTGCAGATACACTTTAACAGTTTGATTTAATGGAAATAACAAGCTATGTTTGGCAGGAATTTTAAAAAAAATATCAATGGTTGAGGAACCTTGCTTCAATGATGCCCCTGTTCGTAAAACGCTTAAATGTAAATCCAACGGTGACATTATTTTTGCTTTAAACGAACTTGTATCTTCCATTGCTTTTGTAGTCACGGCGAGATATTTATAGGGCAATTGAGCACGTATTTCAACGTCATTTAAATCATAAAGACTAACAATTTTGGAACCATACCCAATCCCATCACCTGGTGAAACAAATACCTCGATAATTCGACCATGAAATGGGGATGTTAGCGTTGCATCTGCTAAATCTAATTTGGCTTGTTGATATTGGTGTTCCTGCTGCATTTTTTTTGCTTTTAATCGATTCAAGCGAAGGGTATGCGTCTTTATTTCGATGTTTTTCTGTACAAGCATGATTTGTTGACTTAAGAGTTTATTTAATGCTTCGTCGACATTCGATTGCGCTTCAAGTTTTCTTACTTCCAATGTTTCGAGACGTTTCATCATCGTTTCATTTGTATTTACTAACCGATTTAAGTATTTTTCTGATTTTATATCAAGATCATTTTCAACCATCTCCATCTGTATTTGTGAGTTTATTTCCTCAATAGCCATTTGCTTTTCATGAACGATATGTTCAAATTCCTCTGGGTCAAGCATGACGAGCATGTCATCTTTTTTTACAATATTTCCCTCTTTAACATACACCGTTTTGACGGTCGTTTGTAACGACGATGTGATGGTAGTGGTTTTAGGCGATTCAACTTGGCCATAAAGAATTATTTCAGGTGAGGTGTTTGATTTTTGGATAGCAATAGATTGCACAGGCCAGATTTTTTCAGTGATCTTGCCTGAAGGCTTACTACCACTTGTCAAGATAATCCCTGTTACTAATAAAATAGTGAGTAATATAAAAACAAATGGTATGACTTTATTTAATGTAATTTGATTTTTCATGCTTTAAATTTCAGTCCTTATGTTTAATTATAATGAAAAATGAAGAAATTTCTTGCTTTCGTGCATGTTTGACTAATTGAAGAGCTATATGCTCATCCCTCAATCGCTTTAAATTGAGGGTGCGCTATTCTTTATTATGGATGCTGCTAAACTTATATATACAAACAAATGAAAGAGCTATCGCATGGCTTTTAAAAGTTAGTTGGATTCAAATGCACTTAAATATTTCCATGCATTTCTAAATGACTGATATCGATTGATAATTGGTGATGCATATGTCAAAGCATAGTAAATACTTTTATTTAATCGTTTATGCATTAGTTTGCCTTCCCTTGGCAAGCTTTTACTTAAGCGGTATTTATTTTCTCTTAGTCCCGATCACGGTTTTTATCGTTATACCCATAATCGATTTTTTTTTCCGAGATGCTATTAACCCTGGCTCTGAAGAAACGATGAACCGTAAGCACGATCTCTTCTATCAAAGAATTCTCTTATTATATCTACCGACACACGTTGCCCTCATTGTAGGTGGCATGGTTTATCTCTTTGTTATGCCGATATCATTTATTGAGTTAGTGCTTCTAAGTTTTATGATTGGGATTATTACAGGCAGTGTGGGGATTAACATCGCTCACGAATTAATGCATAAAGCAAACTTGTTGAATCAGGTTGTCAGCCGAATCATACTGACTTTTGTGTGTTACGGTCATTTTGTAATTGAGCACGTCCGAGGGCATCATGTGAATGTTGCCACGCCAAATGATCCGGCTACTGCGAGATTGAATGAATCAATTTATCGCTTTTTACCACGCACCGTGATTGGTTCTTGGAAATCTGCCTGGAAAATTGAAGGCAACCGGTTAAACCGCCAAGGAAAATCATTTTATCACTGGGACAATGAATTTTATTGGGTGATAACCGGTCCATTGATACTTATATGTATGGCCTATAGTATTGTCGGTGCACTTGGAGTCATATTTTTCTTACTTCAAAGTATAGTTGCAATATTAATGTTGGAGGTTGTGAACTACATTGAACATTATGGCTTAGTGCGAAACAAGTTAGCGAATGGTCAATATGAAGAAGTAGGGGAGAGACACGCTTGGGATGCCGATCATTGGTTAAGTAATCACATTCTATTTAATTTAATGCGTCATGCAGATCATCATATTTATGGTTTTAAACCTTATCAGATTCTCTTGATAAGTAGGCAAAGTCCAAAACTACCGGCAAGTTATGCAACCTTATATTGGCTAGTCTTTATCCCGCCGCTTTGGTTTACCATTATGAACCCAATCCTGGATGCGCATCAAAGAACTGAGCAGCAAGTTCACATCGCTTCATAATTTGGACCACCACCACCTTCTGGCGTAACCCATTGTATATTTTGTGAAGGATCTTTAATATCGCACGTTTTACAGTGTATGCAATTTGGGCTATTAATCTGAAGCCTCGGCTTGCCTTCATCGTCTACGATTTCATAAACATTTGCGGGGCAATAACGCGTTTCAGGCGAGGCGTAGGTTTGATAGTTCAAGGATATTGGAATAGCGGTGTCTTTTAATTTAAGATGGCAGGGCTGGTTTTCATCATGATACACATTGCTTAGCGCTAAAGAGGATAGTTTATCAAATGTGAGTTTATTATCAGGCTTTGGGTAGTCAATTTTTTTGCAGACTGCTACTGGTTTTAGTTGCCGATGATCGTCTTGGTTTTTGAGTGTCCAAGGTGATTTGCCATGAGCGATGTAATTCTCAAATGCAGCATTGGCAAGTCCTAGCCATAAACCTCGGTGAAATCCCGGTCGTATATTACGTACTTGATAAAGCTCTTTACCCATCCAATCCTGACGAATAACATCATCTAATTGTTTTAAATGGAGAACGGATGTGTTTTCATCTGCTTTTTCTAACGCGTCAAAACAACATTGAGCTGCAAGTTGGCCTGATTGGATGGCCATGTGGATCCCTTTTATTTTCGGCACATTGATAAAGCCTGCAGCACATCCAATTAAGGAGCCACCAGGAAATGCTAGTTGAGGGATCGACTGCCATCCGCCTTCGTTCAGTGCTCTGGCACCATAGCTAATTCTTTCACCACCTTCCAGCATCTTGCTAACCAAAGGATGGGTTTTAAAGGTTTGCATTGTTTTGAAAGGATCAAGCCAAGGGTTTGAATAATCTAAACCAATAACAAAACCTAAAGCGATACGGTTGTTACTTAAATGATAAATAAACGAGCCACCATAGGTGGAGGTATCTAAAGGCCAGCCAACAGTGTGAACAACAAGACCCCGTTCATGTTGGTTCTCTGGCACTTGCCATATTTCTTTAAGACCGATGGCATAGGTCTGGGGATCGCAATTTTTTCTTAGATGATAATGGGCCATCAATTGTTGGCTAAGGTGCCCACGACAACCTTCAGCAAAAAGCGTTTGTTTGGCCAATAAATGCATGCCTGGTTGAAAATTGCTGGTTTGGTTTCCTTGTTTATCAATACCTAAATCACCTGTTTGTATACCAATCACCTGATTTTGATCGTCATAGACGATTTCACTGGCTGCAAAACCAGGGAAAATATCGCAACCAAGTTGTTCAGCTTGCTCAGAAAGAAATTGGCATAATAACCCCAAAGATATAATGTAGTTACCTTCATTTTTCATTGGCGATGGGGTTGGGAGTTTGAACGATTTTGTTTTAGAAAGGAAATAAAAGCGATCGTCTTTAACGGGCGTATCTAAGGGCGCCTTTTGCCAAGAATCAGGCAATAATGCTTGCAAGCTTTTAGGTTCAAGCACGGCACCTGATAATTGATGAGCACCGATTTGGGCTGCCTTTTCAATCAAGCAAACAGAAATATCTTGATTACTAGCTTGAGCAAGTTGTTTTAATTTGATTGCGGCTGATAAACCTGCGGGCCCAGCACCCACAATCAGCACATCATAAGTCATTGATTCGCGTTCCATAGGGCCCTAAAATATATTCTGTTAATCTTAAAAAATTATATTTAAATAGTAGAGACAAGGTTACTGTCTGACAATTTTGAGGTTTCAGTGTGTGTGCTTTCAACCTCTGGTAGTTTCAGTGATACGTTGGTTAGCGTTGTATAGAGACTTTGCCAAACCTCTTCAGATTTTTGTCCTGATAATAGTTGACGGAATCCATTTAATTTCTCAATGATTTGATTAACGCGCTCTTTGCGAGTTAGAGACGTATTTTGAATGATTGTATTTGCACTGTTTAAGAAATCTTCAAATTCAACTAAATTTACCGCACCTTGTCTTTTAAATCTTCCTAATGAAAAAAATGACAACAAATCATATTGGCTATTGGCATGTTTACGATAGTCACCAATTTTTGCGGAAGCATCACAAACAATGGTTAAAAAATCAATTTCATCTTGGTTACCTTGAATTTTTTTAATATGAGAGAAGTAAGTGAGACTTTTAGCGATAGCTTCTTTACCCTTACAACCAGATTCCCATATTTCATCGGATAGTGTTTGCTTAAGATACGCTTCAGCAATTGAAATTCTAAGGTTATCTTCGATATCAATTTTATCAAGCTCTGTAACCAGTGCATTAAGCAGGACAAATCGCCAGCTTTTATTAAGGCCAGTGCGCCATTTTACAAATGTTTGTGATTCCAGGGTTTCTTGTATATATGAAATGATTGGGAGAATAGGCCAGGCTAATTTTATGTTAATCATGGATGGGGAGGATATTTTGTCTATGAGTAATACTGCCTTTGTTGGATCTAGTTCTTTAGATTTGCAGTAATTTTGAACAATCACAAGAACGGCCGGACTAATTTTGGCGAGCGCTTTTTTTACCGCTCCATCTGTTATCGAAATTTGTAATGTAGATAACATTGTCTCAGCTTGATCTTCTAAGCTACTATCAATTTTCTTTTGCATACAACCATCCTTTGTTTCCTTTGAAAATCATGTGGCGATCACACTTGTTGATATTATGGAAAACAAGAACAAAGTGCAATCATTTTTTTGTGTATTTTAGAAATTAACCACGATGAATGTTCACTAATCATCTGTTGTTGGCAATAGATGACGGTAGATTACGCCTGTGAATTGGGCGTTGCGGACAATGATGAGTGGATTGAATTGATAGAATCTAAGGTCTAACTTAAAATGTTTACTTAATAAGTTGAGCGGCTCTTTCACCATGGTCTGTATTTGCGGGATCGTCTGCATCAGCTGGTGTTGAATATCAGGATGGCTAATTAATTGGTAGGGCAATAATACAGAATCATCCTCCGTCATGCGCAAAGGCGAAGATAGGGAGGTTATCGTTAAATTGGTGTGGTCATTTCGAGGTATTGAATTAACATCCGATGTTTCTAATAGGCGGCATTTAAAGGATAGAGCAAGGGATTGAAGTTTCTGGTTGATGTCTTCACTTTCTGCACACGAAAGTTCATGATGATAAGATAAATAGTTCCCATTGCTATCTTGTAGGTAAAACGGATCACTGCTCGCAAAATAACTGTTATTAGGGTGGATGCAGGGTAGGGCATTCGCATAATAATGGTGCTTTAACTGCTTTCGCCATAACCAGGGATGGATGGGTATGCATGTGTTGCAATGTGACGGTTTTACGCCATAGCAAAGTATTTTTCCCTGAAACCCAGGCATGTATTGTAACGCTTCTCTAATAGAAAACTGGCTGGGCAAAGGAGAATGGTGCTTGCGGATAAATTGTCGATTAGCCAGTTGTTGCAAAAACAACAACTGCTCAGATGGATTAACGGCTGCGTTCGATTTGAGTGATATCATTCCAGTTAGTTTTGCATAATGCATGACATGTTGGTCATAGGCTTCATTCATCACTTTTAAAATAATATTATGATACGCTTCATCCAATTGGTTTGAGGGAGGATTAGCCAATAGGGGGAAATTTTCCATAATTGAATCAATAATTTGTTGCATTTGTTTTTGCAACACGCCAATGCCCATCTCCATCAATAAGAATCGACAATAGTCACTGATAGCTTGATGGTTTGTAACAGTCATATTCATGCTTGTATCCTTACAGATTTTACATAAGACACACTTAAATTAATAAGGACGACTGTCACTGCGTGTTTATGTTTAATCTGATTTAATCATTCTTTTATTTAATATAAATGATAATCATTATCATTTGCAATATTTTTTATGAAATTAATTAGTTGTTAGATAGGCTGAATGGAAAAAATTTGTCTACACTAACAATAACTACGAATAAGAGGATGACATGATGATAGATAAATTTACTTATCAACCAAAAGGGGATAAAAAAAACTCGGACTATTTTGAAGAATATCGCATGAAAATTTATGAAAGACGTGAGAAAACAGGTCTTGAACAACTTTTTGGTGATATGAAGGGTGTTGTTGTCCAGGTACAAACAGGCGATGCATTAGACTATATCAAGGAATTATATTCCATGATGCCTTATCGGTTCGCTAAAGGTTATATCAATAATACACATAAAATATATATCCTGACTAATACATCAAACTCCCCCATCTTTATTGTCATGGAACCCCTTGATCCCAACTTTAAGGACGATATCACGCGTTTAAATAAAATGTATCCTAATTCGAGAGAGAAATTTAACGCACGCTATGTTGGGGAGATATATCATAGCGACAACATTGACGAAACCAGAAGCATTTTAGAAAGTCAAGATTTTAATTTTCATAACCAAGATATGACAGAAAATAAGTTTTATTGTAATAAAAATATATTATTCACGCGTCTTTCAGATTTTACTTATAACTGTTTAGGTTATACCAAAAACTCGATGGAGGATTTTGATAGCCTTGAATTGGGTCAACCATTCCAGTTAACAAAGACTCAGCTTTCCGAGTTGGATAAAGTGGCACAATTTGCATCGGATAATGGGTTAGATAAACTCATGTTGGGTATTGATCACATGGCGACAAGGATCCTCGCTGGCGAACGAGAAGATGCTATTCTAGAGTTTTTATGCTTATCCAATTATTATTTTTGGGGAGCCTATAATATATCGGATATGAATTCATCGACGAATGTGAATCGTATTCCTCATGGAAAAGATATTAGATCGCCTGCTAAGGTGTTTACTGCAAATAATACCCCGTTCATGGTAAACTCGTTCGAAAATTTACCCATGCCTACTGAAAACTTTGTTCGTAATTATGGGCGTCGAATGCACCATATTGCGATTGAAATAAGGGATGGTGATCATTCGTCAGGACAGAAAAACATTGATTATGTTGTTAATAAAATTAAGACAGAACGACATGTCGGTTTTTTGGCGCAAGTTTTTGGCGAATGCAAAGATGAGCCGGATTTAAAACAGATATTTTCCAAACATTCTGCCTATTCATTGTTGATTACTGAATATGTTGAACGATGCCATCATTTTGATGGGTTTTTTACGAAAGCAAATGTTGCTGCCTTAACCGAAGCGGCTAGTTTAGATGAAGAAGTGAAAGCTAGTCATGAGAAAAATCCAGTTATCGGCGATTAGAACCCCTTTCTTGGAAAGGGGTAAATGCTTGATGCGCTAATTAAAGGTAGTTTGACATTTAAAAAGAGTCTGGGGACTTTTCTTCAATGAAGAACCACAAAACAATTGATGCCAACATCATCAATGGCAATATGGATAAGGCCACTTGGTAGTCTAACGTATTGTATGGTAAATCATTAGCTTTCTCTAATGCTTTAGCCACGGTGCTGGAGTGCTGTAATTTAAAGCTGGTATCCAGTAGATAACCAACTAAAGGCTGACCTAAGGCTCCCCCGACCATATTGGCCATATTCATAAAGCCAAGTGCTGAGCCAGCCATTTTTTTGCTATGAATCAATGCCATTAATGTAAATGAAGGCAGAAAGAAACTTGAAAATAAACCTAGCGCAAAGGTTAAATAATAATACATATTGATGGAAAGCGTATTAACATAAATGATGATGAACATGCAGAAAAATGAGACTATCGATGATAAAAGCATCACAAATTTATGAGAACTCAACATGCGAACAAGTATTCCACTTAATGGCGCACCAAACACCCATCCAAAAAAGAGCATAGAATTCAACTCTGCGGCTGTCGTTTTAGATAAACCATAAACACTTTGAAAAAAAGGAACGCCCCATAGCCCACCAAAAATGGAAGTTGTTGCAAACATTAATCCGCCGTAGATGGCAATCCACCAGCTTTGTTTATGCGTTAATACTAATTTTAACCCTTCCAATAAATTGGAGTTTGTCGTAGCCGAATTCTCATCTAATTTTTCATTGGCACTAAAAGAGCGAGAAAGCGTTGGTGAATGACGCACGAACAATACAATAAGAGCCGCTAAAAACAGGCCAATAATCGCAAGCGTTGCCATTGCTTGGCGCCAACCGACATTCTCAACAAGATGCGCTAATGGTGCTTGACCAAAAATACTGCCTGACATCCCGATAGTGACCATAAACCCCACTAACAGGGAAAACTGCTTTGGGGTAAACCAATTAGTCGCAATTTTCATGGTGCATACAGCAGCAAACGCAGCCCCAAAGCCGATAAAAAATCGTCCTGCACCGATAAATATAATACTCGGTGCTATCGCAAATAAAAAACAACCGGCAACGCAGGAAAGTGTTGCGCCGGTTAGTAAATAGCGGACGTTGTAGTTATCGACAAGGACGCCGACAGGCATTTGCATCGGGGCATAGGCATAAAAAAAGAAGGCAATAGCAGAACCTAATACTGCGCCGTGAATGCCAAATTCATTGATTAAATTATCAGACATGACGCCAGGGGACACTTGAATTAAGTTTTCATAAAAATAGAAAGAGCAGCCTAGAAGCCAAATAAACCAAGGATAAAATCTTGATGCGCTATGAACAGAAGGAGTGCTAGTAGAAGTATGCATAGACGATTGCCCTGATTATTAATAAAATTAAATACAGTGCAATCAATTATAAAACACTTTTATCACTCTGGTCAAAAAGAATCTGCAGTAGCATGGTTCCAATCTCTAAAATATGAAGGAATCTCTTTACCTTCGAGTAATTGGCGGTACGCTAATTGAGGAAATAACTCTGAATAATTCATTGCCCGCATATCGTCACGACGGTAATAGATAAACTCAGGTCTTAGTTTATCAGGATGATCAATACCAATTGCTCCAGTTAACTCGAGAAACGATTTTACCGTTTCTTTATGGTAATTATAAGTATGAAATCGCTTTTCATTGGGTACTAATGCTTCATTTCGTGAAGCATCCTGGGTGGCCACGCCGGTGGGACATTCATTCGTATTGCATTTACGAGCTTGAATGCAGCCAACGGTAAACATCATCGCTCGAGCAGAGTTGCACATATCAGCGCCAATGGCGATTTTGTGCATCATGTCAAAGCCGGTTGCAATTTTGCCACTTGAGATAATGCGAATTTTATCGCGCAAACCACAACCCAAAAGCGTGTTATGAACAAAGGGAAGTGCTTCGTTGATTGGCATACCTAGTCGATTGCTGAACTCAACAGGTGCCGCACCCGTACCTCCTTCAGCGCCATCGACCGTTATAAAATCGGGCAGGACATTGGTTTCCAACATGGCCTTGCAAATACTAAAAAACTCGCGTTTGATGCCAATGCAAAGTTTAAAACCGATGGGTTTTCCTCCTGAAAGTTCTCTTAAATGCGTAATGAAAGTCATTAACTCTCTTGGATTTGAGAACGTGTTGTGGGTTGGGGGTGAAAAACAATCCTCGTCTTCAGGAATTCCTCTGATTTCGGCAATTTCTGGTGATATTTTAGCGGCAGGTAAAAGGCCGCCATGGGAAGGTTTGGCGCCTTGTGAGATTTTGATTTCAATCATTTTAACAACATCGAGATTGGCTTTTTGTTCAAATAGCTCGGGATTAAAGGTTCCATCGGGGTTGCGGAAACCAAAATAGGCGGTGCCAAGTTGTAATATGATATCGCCACCGCGTTTTAAATGGTATGGGCTTAAGCCTCCTTCACCGGTATTGTGGGCAAAATTCCCCATTTTTGCGCCCCAGTTTAACGCTTCAATTGCGTTATGTCCCAGCGCACCATAACTCATCGCAGATATATTTAATCGTGAGGCGTGGTATGGCTTTTTACACGCATCGCCCCCAACCCAAATTCGCTCGGATTCTGGATCGACGATTTTAGGTGATAACGAATGATGCGCATATTCATAGCCAGGCTGGTAAAGATCTAATTGTGTACCAAAAGGGAGTGTATCGTTAACTAACTTTGCTCGCTGATAAACTAAGGATCGGGTTTCACGATTAAACGGTTGTTCGCTTTGATTTGTAGCGACAAAGTATTGCTGCATTTCGGGGCGTATGGATTCGAGTATATAGCGCATATGCCCAATTACGGGATAATTTCTAAGAATATTATGGGATGAAATATAGAGATCATACAATCCAATCAGAATGTAAGGAACCACTATAAACAATAGTATGTGGGCGTGTGGCCAAATATATCCCACGCCAAAACTAATGAATAATCCGAGCGCTGAAATAAAAAAGAAGATTTTTTTAGCCATGATATCCCTATTACTTTTTTAGTATTTGATTAATTTTAATTTAGCACAGTTCGACACAATGAGGGTAATTACCTTTGTTAGAAAATCATAAATAACGTCCCGAAATGCCAAATTATTGGCTAGGGGACGTTATAGAAATTAGACGATCACGGGTATTTGTTTAAGAGCAGATATAAGTCAAGCTAAATTGTAATACATGCGTATACAATCGCGCTAGCCGCAATCCTTCGTCATATGGTTGACCACCGATGCTATCAAGATTGCTTTTACCCCAATCGGCAAATTGATAGCCAATGCCGCCATGCCAATTTTGGTTAAATGCTGCTTCTAAACCGCCACCGAGGGTGTAGGCAAATGCAGCTGTGGTGGTGTTGGAGCGGAAGGTTGGCATTTGTGGTATCTGGGTTTCCTTATATTGATGCGAGGAATTCATTCCCAGACCAAAAGAACCCATAATATAAGGCATGAAAGTTTGATTTTGGGCACCGAACAACAGCATGCCTTTTAATCCAACACGGCCATGGGTAATACGATATGAGTATGTATAGGGTTGCACTGTTGCACTGGGTGATGGTATGACTGTCCCTTGCAATTTGGCTTGTGACGATCCGGCCGCTGCGATTCCGAAACGGCCTGTCATATAATTTGTTAAAATATGTTGTAAAGCAAAATATAATTCGCCTTCACCGAGTGTGTTCCATTTTTTATTGGCAATGTAATTGTTGAAAAGCGGAATCGGGGTGCTGGTGCTATATTGCATCTGCGTATCACCCGCTTTTGTCCAGCCAGGACCACCACTAACCGTAATTACTTTTGTCCAGACAATGGGAAATTCATCGTTTGGTCCAATTAGGCCATCGTCACAAGCTAAACATCCAGCTTGAGTGCTACTGGCAAATAACAAAGATAAAATGGATGAGGTTACTAATTTACGAATCATGAAAATCCCTTTTTATAAATATTATGTTATCTTACCCAAAGCGCACTGATATGACAATATTGCTATAATAAATTTACAAACCGGAAAAAGGATAGGTTATGAAAGGGTTTCTCGTTATGCTGAGTTTAGTACTGTCAGCCAATTGTTATGCACAGGAAAGGCCCACGCGCTTAATTGGTCAACAATATAACAATGTGCCAGACTGTATCAAATGGCGGTCAACAGATTGTCTCAATGTGATTTGTATGAATTCTCCCGATAGAAATTGCGAGGAGAAATGCAAAGCGGATATAGAGAAAGTCTGTAAACAAGAGTTTGGTAAATTCTAGAAGTCGATGTCTAGCTGAAATCTTCCTAACCCTTGCAAAGTGACGACCGTTTGTTAGTCCCATAGAACATTATAATCAAACCAAAGGGTATGTAATTTGGCACAAAGCTTGCATGACTATCACTATCTCAATTATCTTGCAGGCAAAAAAGGTTTATGAGCGACGAAAAACAAGAAAAAGAAAAGGATAAAGACGTTCTTTCGCAAGAAGAAATTGATGCGCTATTGCATTCTGTGGGGCCAGATGACGAGACGAATGAAGAACAAGGAGATAATTCTACCAGTTCGGAACCTGAGCCCCTAGTCACAAGTAGCAAAGACACTTCTTCTGACGATAGCTCTCAAAAACCCGCGAAGGAAGAAAGCCAGAGTGAGCTGGCTGCCATCCAACGCAAACGTCAAGAAGATGTTATTCGAGTCGTCAACTTTGCCAACCAAGAAAGAAGTGTACGAGGCGAGCTGCCAGTTCTTGATAAAATCTATGACAGGGCTGTTCGATACTTTAATACTGATATCTACCAACTCATGGCTAAAGAACTACAAGTTGAGCAGGAGCCGCTTCAATTTATTAAACATCGCGAATACTTATCCTCTTTACCAAACCCAACCTATTTAGCAGTGCATCTTATTAAGCCATTAAAAGGGAAGGCTATATTTTGTTTCGATAAGGTGTTTATCTATGATTTAGTGGATTATTATTTCGGTGGGAATACCCATTTTCAATCGGATAAAAACCGTAATGATTTTACTGCAACAGAAATGCGGGTGATGGATATTGTTCTTGAAAAGTTACAAAAAAACATCGAACAAGCGTGGGCACCGATCGTTCAACTCAAAGTCGTAAAAGCTGCCGATGAAACCAACCCTCAGTTACTGCACATTGCTGAACCGAACGAAGTGCTATTAGTCAGTAAATTTAATGTGACGTTTGGTGAGGAGAAAGGCTTTTTCTCGTTTGTTGTCCCTTATTTAATGGTAGAGCCCCTTAAACAACAGTTAGAATTAGGTGCCGCAAGGCCTGATGATGAAATTGACCCCAACTGGATTAATTCGTTAAAAGAAGAATTGATGGATGTTAACTTACCGGTAGGAGCCCATATTGCAAGGTCCAAAAGCACGTTGCGACGCGTTTTAAAGTGGCAGGAAGGTGATTTTGTTCCCCTAGAGAAGCGAGATAGGCTAACGCTTGATATTGAAAATATCCCTTGTTTTGAAGCTGAAATGGGTGTGGTTGATGATAAAAGGGCTGTTAAAATTGTAAAAAAAATAACCTATTAGGAGAGTGATCATGTCTGATAATGAACCAGTAGAACAAACAGCTAAAAAAGAAACTGGTGAGAATCTTGCAGGTGATGCAGAAAAGATGGAAATGATTCTTGATATTCCTGTGGCAATAACAGTAGAGATAGGTCGAACCAGGATGACAATTCGTAATCTATTGCAGCTCAACCAAGGTGGGATTGTTGCATTAGATAGGTTGGCAGGCGAACCTTTAGATGTTTTAGTAAATGGAACATTGGTTGCCCATGGAGAGGTTGTTGTGGTCAATGATAAGTTTGGCGTACGCTTAACGGATATTGTTAGTAAGTCTGAGCGAATTAAGCGGCTACAATAATGAAAAAAATCATCTTAATACTAGTATTTATTCCTACTCTCACCTTTGCAGCCAAAGCCCCCGACGTGGGTGGCCATGTTAGCGGTGCAGAGTGGCTGCGCATGATGATTGGGTTGGGATTTGTGATTGTTGTTATTTTCCTGTTAAGCTGGATATTGAAAAGAGTTCAAACAGCTGGGTTTGCCAGCAATTCCACGATTAAATTATTAACCGGCCTATCTTTAGGCGGCAGGGAAAAGCTTATGATGGTTGA
Source organism: Pseudomonadota bacterium (assembly GCA_020051095.1). Lineage (GTDB taxonomy): Bacteria > Pseudomonadota > Gammaproteobacteria > Legionellales > Legionellaceae > JAFIFT01. The sequence continues at coordinate 27,559 of JAGVJN010000044.1, forward strand.
AGTGAATGGTCGTTTTCTACTACTAGGTGTTGCTCAAGGAAGTGTTTCACTGGTCTATGATTTTGGGACAGAAAAGCCTGAATCATTAGAGCGCTCCCAAAAGTCCTCATTCGCAAATATCTTTAATGCTGCGAAGGGAGGCAAATCATGAGACGATTGTTTGTTTTAATATGTTTGGCGTTTATGTTGGTACCTTCAGTTGCCAGCGCAGCACAATTAACATTGCCAGCCCTAACTGTCAACAATATGCCCTCCGGTGGTCAAACCTATAGCATCAATTTGCAAATTATCGCTTTCATGACACTGTTAAGTGTTTTACCTGGGTTGTTGCTCGCTTTAACCTCTTTTACTCGAATTATGATCGTACTGTCAATTCTTCGACAGGCGATAGGGATGGCTCAAACACCAACCAATCAAATTTTAATTGGCCTTTCTTTGTTTCTTACTTTTTTTGTCATGTCACCGGTGCTAACAGAAGTCAATAATACAGCCATACAACCCTATATCCAGGACAAAGTTAACTTTTCTGATGCAATGAACAACGCTCAGAAGCCTTTTAGACAATTTATGTTAAATCAAACGAGGAAAAACGACCTAGCGCTTTTTGAACGCTTTAATAAAACCTCCTATAAAAGCCTAGATGACATACCCATCACATTGATAATACCTGCCTTTATTACCAGTGAATTGAAAACAGCTTTTGAAATAGGCTTTATTTTATTTCTGCCTTTTTTGGTCATTGATTTAATCGTTGCCAGTGTTCTTGTTGCCATGGGTATGATGATGTTGTCTCCGCTGATTATTTCGCTACCTTTTAAAATCATGTTGTTTGTCATGGTTGATGGGTGGACATTAGTCCTTGGTTCATTAGCATCAAGTTTTGCCATGAGCTAACTATAAGGAGATTGCAATGACACCATCAACTGTTGTTTCTCTGTTTAGTGAAAGTGTTTATGTCATTATTTTAATGTTAGCGGTATTAGTATTGCCTGGCTTAATTGTTGGTTTGCTGGTGGCAATGTTTCAAGCAGCAACCCAAATTAATGAAATGAGCTTAAGTTTCATCCCAAAATTACTAGTAACCTTTTTAACACTCATTTTCGCAGGGCCATGGTTATTAAAAACGATGGTTAATTATACGGACTCTTTAATCAATAGTATTCCTTATTTAATAGGTTAAGATGACAATCGACTACCCTTTATTCATTCAATACTATAGCCAATTAATATGGCCTCTGGCTCGAATAAGCGGCCTATTTTTGTCGATACCGTTAATTTCATCTTCCATGGTACCAGGAAGAGTTCGAGCAATATTTGCATTAACGATCGCATTTGTTTGTGCGCCCTTGATTTCGCCATCGATGAGCTTTTTAAATTTCAATGGGACGTATATTTTAATTGCTATCCAAGAATTGTTGTTGGGTGTTGCGATGGGATTTGCATTACAGATTGTCTTTCAAGTCTTTATTTTGGCGGGTCAAATTGTTGCGCTACAGGCTGGATTAGGCTTTGCAACGATGATCGATCCCACGAGTCGTGCCAGTGTTCCTTTGTTGGGGCAATTATACTTATTTATTGTATCGTTAATATTTCTGGCATTAAACGGGCATATTGCCGTAATTGGTGCTTTAATGGATAGCTTTCAGCAATTACCTTTAGGTCACAACGTTTGGCATTTTGATTCGATATTAGCATTGATAAAAATGTCTGGCTGGATGTTTAAACAAGGAGTATTAGTAGCCTTGCCAGCGATATTATCGATGTTAATTGTTAGCTTAACGTTTGGAATAATGACCAAAGTAGCACCACAATTAAATATTTTTTCCATCGGCTTTCCTATCACGCTATTAATGGGAATTATTATTATTCGGTTTGGATTGCCGGGGTTGAGCCAACAAATTGAGCAGTCGTTAGAAATAGGGATGAACACAATCTATGGGATGTTTCAATAATGGCTGAAGAAGATCTATCACAAGAAAAAACCGAACAGCCCTCTCCCAAGCGCCTAAAAGAGGCGCGAGAGAAAGGGCAGGTGGCTCGTTCAAAAGATTTCAATGCTTTAATTATCCTGACATTTGCTGGTATCGGCTTTTGGGTCAGCTCTGACTATCTTGGCAGTCAGTTAGAAAGTATGATGAGACAAGCCTTTTCATTTGTCCCTGATGACATTAAAACCCCCTATCATACGATTAACTTATTATCCTCCGTTGTAAAAACTGGGTTAATTGCAGTTTTACCGATATTGATTGTCATTTTCATATTATCACTCATCGCACCTATTATGATGGGTGGCTGGGTTTTTAGTACGGAATCACTTAAGCCACAAGCTTCTCGCATGAATCCTATTAAAGGATTTAAGCGAATGATCTCACTCAAAGGTTTCATGGAATTAGCCAAAGCATTGGCAAAATTTGTAATTATCGCGACAGTTGCAATTTTGGTTTTAAACTATCAATTGGCTGAGTTTATGGCTCTAGCGGGTATGTCAATTGAATCAGCTATTTCAAAAGGCCTAATCACTGTCCTTCAATCGTTCATTATGATAGCTAGCAGCATCATTATTATTGCAGCCATTGATGTTCCGTTTCAGATATATGAACATCAAAAGCAATTAAAAATGACCAAACAAGAAATGAAGGATGAGTTTAAGGAAACAGAAGGAAAGCCAGAGGTTAAAGCGCAAATACGCCGTACTCAACAAGCCATTGCCCAACGAAGAATGATGAGCGAAGTACCGAAAGCGACGGTGGTACTCACAAACCCAACCCATTATGCGATTGCGATTCGATATGATCAAGAGGGGGATAGAGCCCCTTACATCGTGGCTAAAGGTAAAGACATGATGGCCTTACAAATTGGAAAAATTGCCAAAGAACATGAAGTCCCCCTTCTAAGAATTCCAAACTTAGCAAGAGCTATCTATTTTTCAACGGATATCGATGAAGAGATTCCGCATGGGCTATATATGGCTGTGGCACAGGTTCTTGCATATATTTTACAAGTGGGTAAAGAGGTGAAGGAAGATGAAATTCCTGATAGATTAAAGGACCTACCCATACCCGATCATCTCAAACAAGATGCCAAGGAGGCTGACTAATGGATGCGGCTATTAATACCCTTCGTCAGTGGGTTCAACATGGACTAGGCACGCCAATTATGCTGGTGATCATGCTGAGTATGATGATCTTGCCTCTGCCCCCATTCTTACTCGATATATTTTTTACATTCAACATTGCTTTCTCAATGATTGTCTTGTTGGCAGTTGTCTATAGTGAACGACCGCTTGAATTTGCTGTTTTTCCAACGGTGATATTATTAGCAACCTTGTTAAGACTGGCCCTGAATGTGGCTTCAACACGGGTTGTTTTGCTGAACGGTCATACTGGTACTGACGCGGCTGGTCAAGTCATTAAATCATTTGGTGAGGTCGTCATTGGCGGAAACTACACGGTTGGTTTGGTTGTATTTTTGATTTTAATGGTCATCAATTTTGTGGTCGTCACCAAAGGTGCCGGTCGGGTGTCGGAAGTCAGTGCACGCTTTACTTTGGATTCCCTCCCTGGAAAGCAAATGGCAATTGATGCGGATCTAAACGCTGGAATTATAAACCAAGAGCAAGCACTATCTCGCCGAGAAGAAGTCTCTAGGGAAGCCGATTTTTACGGGTCGATGGATGGTGCTAGCAAGTTTGTTCGCGGCGATGCGATTGCGGGAATTATCATTTTAGTCATCAATATCGTTGGTGGGTTAATTATTGGCGTTGTCCAACATAATTTATCCTTTGCCGAAGCAAGTCATAACTACATTTTATTGACGATCGGTGACGGATTAGTGGCGCAAGTGCCTTCCTTAATATTATCGACTGCCGCTGCGATTATGGTAACACGAGTGTCCGGGGCACAAAATATGGGGCAGGCTGTTATCCACCAAGTATTTGGTCGATCACGGTCATTGATGATTGCTGCGGCAATTTTAGGTGCGATTGGTATGATTCCCGGTATGCCACACGTTGCCTTTTTGACGCTTGCCATCGGAATCGGTGTTATTTCTTGGTATATGTACCAAAATGAGCAACTGCGAACTAAACAAAGTGCGGAGGGAGAAGATGTTGAAAAACCCACCAAAGAAACAATGAAATCAAAAGATCTTTCTTGGGAAGATGTCAGCCAAGTCGATACGATTGGTTTAGAAGTAGGCTATCGGTTGATTCCACTTGTCGACCAATCGCAAAATGGTCCTTTACTGGCAAGAATTAAAGGGGTGAGAAAAAAGCTATCCCAAGAGCTTGGTTTTCTAGTTCCAACTGTTCATATACGGGATAATTTGGATTTACAGCCCTCCCATTATCGTATCTCGCTTGCCGGCGTTGTGATGGCTGAGGTGCAAGTATTTCCGGAAAAATGGCTCGCCATAAATCCTGGACAGACTTTTGGCGAATTGAATGGTATAGAAACAAAAGATCCGTCATTTGGTCTTGAAGCTGTTTGGATTGATGAATCTCAGAAAGAAGACGCAAGTGCTTATGGGTATACGGTCGTTGATGCCTCAACTGTCATCGCAACCCATATCAGTCAAATATTGAAAGATAACGCAGCCAAGTTAATCGGTTATGAGGAAACACAGCAATTACTCGATAAAGTTTCGAACTATTCGCCAAAATTAATTAAAGAGCTTGTGCCTGATAATTTATCCTTAGGGGCTGTCAATAAAGTATTACAAGGGTTGCTCAACGAAAAAATACCTATCAATGATTTACGAACGATTTTTGAAACGTTAGCAGAGGCCGGTCATCATAATAAAGAAAGCGATTATTTAATTAGCCAAGTAAGAATTGCGTTATCACCGTTGATAACACAAAGAATTTGTGGGTTTGAAGATGAAATGCCAATTTTAACGTTAAAACCAGAATTGGAACAAATATTGCATAACTCATTACAAGGTACAACGGGTCAGTCTGCAGGCTTTGAGCCAGGCCTTGCAGACCATATCCAGCAATCGGTTTCTAATTTTGCCAATCAACAACTGGCAAAAGGGGAACCGACGGTACTGGTGGTGCAACCGGGATTACGCTCTTTCTTATCGAAGTTTGTGTTAAGCGTCGCACCCAACATACATGTCTTATCCTATCAGGAGATACCTGATAATAAACAAGTACGCATTATAGGTACAATTGGCTAACTGGGGTAGCTTATGAAACTGAAACGGTTTACCGCGCCTGATACCAGGACGGCTATGCAACAAATAAAACAAACGTTTGGACCGGATGCAGTGATATTATCGAGTAATACCGTGGCAAATGGTGTGGAGGTTGTCGCTGCCATTGATTTTGATGAGTCAGTGATCACCCAACAAGCTGCCGTGGCAAGTGCAGCACCAGAGCCTGAAGCGCGGCAATCCTCGAGTGCCAAGCCTGCTACTTCATTAGATGATATGAGAGAAGAAATCGTCACTTTGAGAAGTATGTTAGAGGCTCAGTTACGTGGCGGTGCCAATAACGACCCCCTTCGGACCGTTCTTATGCAACGCATGACATATTTAGGGATGAGTTTTGAATCGGCCGCTAAATTAATTGAGACGATACCAACACATGTTACTCAGGCCCAGGCCTGGCAACAACTATTAAATACCATTAGTAAATGTATCACGATTAAAGATGGTCACCGCATAGAAGAGGGCGGTATTTATGCCTTTGTTGGCCCAACAGGTGTTGGAAAAACAACCACGTTAGCGAAAATAGCTGCGCGATTTGTGTTGCGTTATGGTGCTGAGAATTTAGGACTAATTTCCATGGATACTTATCGCATCGCTGCGCAAGAACAATTGGTTGTTTATGGTAAAATATTTGGCGTCGATGTGTACAAAGCCGAAGACCAAACCGCATTGACAAGGGTTATAAAACAACTTTCTGGTAAAAAATTAATTCTCATAGACACCGCGGGCATGAATCCCTCGGATGAACGGATGCATGTGCAAATGGATGCGTTGAATATTCATCATCATTCCATTGCGACCGTCATAACACTTCCCGCTACTAGCCATTATCAAGTCATTATTGACGCAATTCGAAAATATCAAACGCAAAACATTGATCAGTGCGTCATTACCAAATTAGATGAATGTAAAGCAATCGGTGGGATATTATCCGCTTTGATAGAAACGGGAATGCCTGTCAGTTATTTAACACATGGTCAACGGGTTCCTGAGGATATTAAGCTGGCAACTCGATATCAATTAATTGAGCAGTTAGCTGAACAAGAAATTCACTTATTTCGTGATTCATTAAATGAAAGCACCACAGTGCAGGATGCATAAAGGGGATTTTATGTCTAATTCGAATACAGATGTTAAGGACCAAGCTTCTGGGTTAAGGAATATTTCCCGTAACAAACCGGTTAAGGTCATTGCTATCACTGCTGGAAAAGGGGGCGTTGGAAAAAGCAATGTTTCCGTCAATTTAGCCGTTGCACTTGCTAAAAAGGGTAATAAAGTTTTATTGCTTGATGCGGATCTTGGTCTTGCCAATATCGATATCATGTTAGGATTACATGCGCGCAATAATTTATCCCATGTTATGGAAGGGAAATGTGTCCTTAATGATATTATTCTAAAGGGGCCAGAAGGCATTCAAGTTGTGCCTGCTTCGTCTGGAACAGAATATATGACCCAATTGAGCCCGATGGAGCATGCAGGCATTATTGATGCCTTCAATGAAATCACGGATGACTTGGATTATATGATTATCGATACGGCAGCAGGTATTTCGGATACGGTGTTAAGTTTTACACGTTCTGCCCAGGAGCTTATTGTCGTGGTTTGCGACGAACCAACGTCTTTAACAGATGCCTACGCTTTAATTAAAGTTATGCGTAAGCGTTATGAATGGCAAAATTTCCATATATTGGCTAACATGGTTCGTAAGGAAAAAGATGGGCAGATTTTATTCAATAAATTATATCGGGTTGCCGATCAATTTTTAGATGTCAATATTGATTATCTTGGCGCGATACCCTTTGATGAACATATCCATGATGCCGTCAAGAAACAACAACCTATTCTGCTTTCATATCCCGACTCTCCAGCCTCAAAAGCTTTATGTAAATTAAGTGATAATGTTACGAGTTGGTCATTTGCAGAATCATTAGCTGGCTCTACTTCTTTTTTTATTGAGAGGCTAATCTCAGAAGGATAAATCTTCTGCTAAAATTGTAAGTATATCTTAATGAAAAATGCTGTGCGCTTTAGGTTAAGAGATGGATGGCTTGTTGTATTGCCTGTAGAGCCATCGTTTGAAAATACATCGGTGGGCGCTGTGTAACCTACAATGATAACGTTAAACAAGGATTTGGTTAACAGGAGCATGAATGGACGCGTTGACTGCCTACAAACAAGCAAATCAACCATGCACCCATGATCTGGTCATTCAACATGCACCCATGGTTAAACGCATTGTATATCATATGCGAGCAAAATTACCCGATACAATTTCCCTGGATGATATGATACAAACAGGATTGGTCGGGCTATTAGAAGCCGCTAAGCAATATGATGCGACGAAAGGTGCATCGTTTGAGACATATGCCAATATCCGAATTCGTGGTCATATATTAGACGAGATAAGAAAAAATGACTGGGTGCCTCGATCAGTATATCGTAATGCTCGAAAGGTATCCCATGCGGTCAAGCAAGTAGAGCAACGTCTGGGTCGTGATGCTTCTGACACCGAAATTGCAGAAGAATTAAATTTAACGTCTAATGAATATGCACACCTTCTCAAAGAGAGTACTTGTATTCAAGTCTTGCACTTTGATGATCTAGGCATTGATCAAGATTACGTTGGACAAGACATCGATAGTGAGCAACCATTAACGACTGTCTTAAAAAATGATTTTAACGAAAAATTACTTGAAATCATTGATGGATTGCCCGAAAAAGAAAAACTTGTTTTGTCGTTATACTATGAACAAGAATTAAATTTAAAAGAAATTGGTAAGGTAATTAATGTGAGCGAGTCCCGTGTTTCACAGATTTTGTCGCAAGCGACCTTGCGAATTAGGGCTCGATTAGAAGGATAATTATGGATGGATTAACCTTAATTGGTTTAATACTTGGTTTTGCGGCTATCTTAGTTGGCCAAATTCTCGAAGGGGGTTCCATATACTCCCTATTGAATGGACCTGCATTATTAATTGTATTGGGTGGCACAATTGGTGCTGTATTTGTTCAAACGCCCATTGTTATATTTAAAAAGGCATTGCGATTATTCTGGTGGACAATATTTCCACCCAAATTTGCTTATCAAACCGATAGACAAAGATTGGTTGATTTAGCCAAAAAATCAAGGCAGTATGGTCTTTTGACGCTGGAAGAATATATTGACACTGAAGAAAACCCAATCTTAAAACAAGGGTTGGAGTTACTTGTCATTGGTGTGGATAAAAATACCATACGAGATGTATTAGAAACAGAAGTGGCAAGGGTGGAAGATTTCAATCATAAAGCAGCAGGCTTTTTTGAAGCCATGGGTGGGTATAGTCCAACGATTGGGATTATAGGTGCTGTCCTAGGATTAATACAAGTAATGGGGAATCTCACTGAACCCAGTGAGCTTGGTGCAGGTATTGCCGTTGCATTCGTGGCGACGATATATGGGGTTGGCTTTGCTAACCTTTTATTTTTACCCATCGCTAATAAAATTAAGCTTGTTATTGCCGAACAAACGCATCATAACGAGATGTTAGTGGAAGGGATTGTTAGTATGGCAAGTGGTGAAAGCCCTAATATGCTTGATTATCGTTTAGTCAATTATGGGCAGCATCATGGCTAAACGAAAGAGGGGCCATGACAAAGGACATGAAGATTCTCACCGATGGGTTATTTCATATGCTGATTTTATTACCTTGTTATTTGCCTTTTTTGTCGTCATGTATGCAATATCATCGGTGAATATATCTAAGTACCGTTCCCTGGCAGAGGGCATGTCTAGTGCCTTTAATAAACATGATCGCAAGCGGCCATCAAATATAATCCGTGAAAGAAGCGAAGTTGCCGTTGAAACGAAAATCAATGAGGATGATTTTAATCGTTTAGAAATGGCTTTGCAGCAACTAAAAGGTGAGGAGTTTAAGATAAGTCGACATGAAGGTTGGGTTGAGCTTGATATTAAAGCAGCTTCACTATTTGACAGTGGTAGCGCTCAGTTAGTGCCTGATGCCGAAAAAAAATTAATTCAAGTTGCAAAGCTCATTGATAAATTACCATACCCTGTTGCGTTAGAAGGTTATACCGATAATAAACCAATTTATACCACACAATTTCCATCAAACTGGGAGCTATCATCTTCCAGAGCATCGGCCGTAGCAAGAATACTAACACAAAATGGTGTTTCTGCTGAAAGAGTAACCGTCACTGGCTATGCTGCGCAATACCCTATCGCAACTAATCGAACGGAAGCGGGGCGAGCAAAAAATCGGAGGGTGAACATTATCATAGCAAAAGATAAGACCGTGCCTCGTTTATTAAATCCTGAAATGCGGTCTGAATTTTCAAAATCAAATATATTATTGGAAAGTTTTATCACCAAAATACCAAAAGGAGAATTTTAATGATTTGGATGGTTGCGAGTATCGTCGCAGTGTTAACAATGGTTTTTGGGATGATCGCCTGGCGTCAAACCCAACAAATTAAGCATTTAAATAAACGTTTGGAAGCAAATCAAGAATCGCTGCGCCAATTTGCGCTAGAAAAACAAACGCTACTTAATGCAGATCTGAGGTTTAATCAACAACTTAAAGAAATTCATCAACAAATATTAAGTCTAGACAAGCAGATACAAGCCAACGGTAATATTCGTAACAATGATGGCGGTTATCAGCACGCACTTAAGATTTTATCCATGGGTGGGACGAAAGAAGAAATTATGAACAGTTGTCATCTTTCCAATGCCGAAGCCGAGCTATTAATGAATCTTAATGCCTATCGTACAGCAATGACAAAATAGGTAAACTATTCAGATCTGCTCACCGAAATGCCATATTTGGCGCATCTTGAGCGAAAACTGAAATAAAAAATGCTCACATACTGATTTATGCTGCGCTTCTTGATTTCATTTTTCGTCTAACCTGCACTCAAATCTTTCTCTCCCTCGAAATTTAATTGTGCAGGTGTATAGATACAAATAATAAAAAGTTACCTATTCGATTAGCGATAATAAACTATAAGGCCTCAAATTCTTCTAGCTTTATGACTTCAAAGGCTGGTTCTTCATAAGGATGGGACTGCTTTAGGGCAATAATGGCCTTTTTAATCGTTTTCTCGGTACATAATATCTCCACACGATACTCATCAACCTTATTTAATAGTTGCTTTTGACCCAATGCTGGATTTGCCTTAGAGCTTGGCATAAACTGCCCTTGGCCAGGGCACTGCCAAGCGCATCGTTGATATTCGCCTAGTTGGCCTGCCCCCGTTTGAAAGATAGCTTCTTTCACTGTCTCTGCATGATCAAATGGCACTAAAAAATTTAATTTATAGTGAGTTAACTTTTCCATTTAATATTACACCCCAGACTTGGTTTTTGGGTAACGGTTATTGGTTGGCCGGCAAGCAGTTGGTCACAAGCTTGGCGTAAGAACTCCCCTGTGACAGGTATGTCATTACCAGGGCGAGAATCATCCAGTTGCCCACGGTATACCAGTGATAAGTTACTATCAAATAGATAAAAATCCGGGGTGCATGCGGCTTTATAAGCTTTCGCAACTTCTTGTGTATTATCAAATAAATACGGAAATGGGTACTGCTGCTCTTTAGCGGTTAGGACCATATTATCCGGGCTATCTTGTGGGTATTTTTCAACATCATTCGAATTAATGGCGACACATTCAATTCCTTTAGGCTGATAGTGGTTAGCCAATCGTACGAGCTCACTATTCACATGTTTTACATAGGGACAATGATTGCAGATAAACATTACCACAAGCCCTTTACGATTTGCTGAAGGTTTAAGCGTATAGGTAGTGTTGGTGACAACATTGTCTAATGAAAATAAAGGGGCTTCTGTACCGAGTTGCAACATGTTTGAAGGTGTTTTACTCATTACCAAGACTCCGATTAAATGATAAAAAAATATTCCTAGATGATTAAAGTATCAGTCCTACTTCTTAATATAAGACGTTTTAAAACATTAAACGATTACCTAGAACACAATAATGTGTATGAATGCTGTTAACGCAAACATCAAATTCAATATCAACCAGATGAGTGATATTTTATTAGATTTCTCGAGATTAAAATACGCGTAAGTGGATATCGATAAACTACCCAGCATAAACACCCACTGGGAGGCAATCGAAAAGCCAACAGAAAACAGAGCAATACCCAAAATTCCAATAATGATGGAAAAATCACTCGTTTCTCCGGAAAATAAATAATAAAACAACAGTTGAAAGCTAAGCAAAACTGGTAGGGCTACTTGTAAAATCATGCCAATGCCCAGTAGGGCGGCAGTATGCCCTGAGATGAATATTATTTCTAAAGCAACAAAAAAAAATAATCTAAAATATAATGCGGTTAAAAATAATAGAAATGACCCTACAATGTAGAAAGGATGAGAATAAATAGTAAACAAGCCACTAAATGTCGTCAGAGCGCCCAATATACCAATAAAAATAAAAAGACGATCCACCAAATTTTTATTTTCTGTGATTACCACCGTAGTAATATTCCTTTACTAATTGCTTCTTTGATAGCAGCATTTTGTGTTTGATTCACAGACACCCAATAATTTCCCATGTTACTTAAAGCAAATTTAACTCTTGGATATTGGCAAACTTGTACGACATCTTTACAATTGACACGAATAATATCAAATTTCTCATGGACAAAGCATTGAAAGTGAAGATTTCTTACATCCGATGCGAAAGCAGCCCATTTGCCTTTTTCAATGATTGCTATCAAAGGGGGACTCATGAAGACGTCTTCTGTTTCATGCTTTTGTAACTCTATCTTGTCGTTGGTGGTATTTTCAATAAGATAAAAAGTTTGATTGCCTGCCTGATTTAACACGAGAAAAGGGTCATTTAATTCATAACCAATATGCTCACATCCCTTGGGTAGGGTGGTTGAAAATGAAACACCCAATATTAGAAGTAAAACAAGAGAACAAAATAGTTGCAAAATGGTTGCTCGACTACTCAACAATATGTTGATTTTGCGCATGATTCTTTTTTGCCTTTATTTTAGATTTAATCATAGGATAATAAGTACGATAAATACTTAAGTAAAGATAAACAACTGCATATGATAATGAAACTGAAAGCCAAAAGATAGATGTATTTGGATATTGCCAAAGTAAAATTGCTAAGCTCAATCCAAAAAGGGCAGAATAGGCATGCATTAACAACTTCAGACCCTTTGAATCAGTTAAATATTGGAGACGTGATGGGTAGACATATTTGATGGGCACAAAAATCAAGATTGATAGTATAAATAGAACCCAGGCGTTGAAACCAGCGGACGTCTCAAAGATGAACATATAGAATAATGCGATATTCCAATAACACGGGAATCCTTTGAAAAAATGATCCGGAGTCTTTGCGTCAGACTGACAAAATTGATAGGCGGAAGTCAAAATGACAATTGCAACAATGATAAGCGAATATTGTTGGGGTAACATGTCTGGCTTTATATAGATGAAAAACATAGGCGTTATAACATAATTTAAATAATCCACCATGTTATCCAGTAGTGCCCCATCAATGCTTGGGAGTACCGATTTAATTCGGACCATTCGGGCAAATGTACCATCAATCGCATCAATAAATACGGCTATCGCCATTAACCAAAGAGCTTGCATATAATCATGATTATAAATACTGACTAAGGTAAAAAAACCTGCGACAGCTGCAAGTGCGGTAAATAAATGGACGGTCCATGCAGCTATCCGTTCATGTAAAGGAAAAGGTTTTTTTGCTGTTTGCATTATTATTTTTAAAAGTATACCCAAATTAATGAAATAGTAGCAATGTTTGATTAATTTTCGCAACCTTTTTATGTTTAGGAATTAAAATATCGTTATTTATGATGGTCCATATTCTTCCGCGGTGAATATAAGTCGATCAAACTGTACCCGAGCATTTAGTTAATTGCCAAGCAACTTTAGTAGGTAATTTATCTAAAGCTTGCATTGATTTGTACTAAACTCAGTGTAATGATACAGTTGTTTAAAAATTCATTTTTTATATCAATCAAGGATTGGCAATGACAAGCCATAAAACACACAACCCTTATACTGAAAAAGATCTACACGAATATCGACATCTAACAACTAAAGAAATCGACAAAGAAATTCAATTAACCCATCAATCCTTCGTCAATTGGAAACAAGAATCCATCGATTCACGCTGCAAATCGCTCATTGAATTAAAACAATGTTTAGAAAAGCACAAACAACGTTGTGCAACAATAATTAGCAGCGAAATGGGTAAACCAATTTCAGATGCGATATTGGAAGTTGAAAAATGCATGTGGCTTTGTCAACATTATGCTGAAAATGCCCAACAATATTTAGCAGATAAAGTCATTGACGCCGATTATTTACAATCATTTGTAACCTATCAGCCTTTGGGTATTATTTTTGCCATCATGCCTTGGAACTTCCCTTTTTGGCAGGTGTTAAGGTTTGCTATACCCAATCTAACAGCAGGCAACGCCTGTTTATTAAAGCATGCATCCTTATCCACAGGCGCTGGCAACTTAATACAGGAGTTATTTGAGGAAGCTGGCTATATGCCGCATCTGTTCAAGAATATGATTATTGACACAACACAATGTGAATATATTATAGCGAATGAGTTCGTTAAAGGCGTTACGTTAACAGGCAGCGAGCAAGCTGGACAATCAGTGGCCTCACAGGCAGGTAAGCATCTTAAAAAAGTTGTTTTAGAGCTTGGAGGTAGTGATCCATATATTCTTTTATCCGATGCTGATTTAGCGTTTGCTGCAGAGCAAATTGTTAAGTCTCGTTTAAATAATGCAGGGCAAGTCTGTATTGCCGCAAAACGTGTCATGGTACAACCCCACCAACATTCAAAACTGATTAATTTAATCACGTCATTAAGTAAAAAGTACAAAATGGGCGATCCTTTGTCTCCTGATACGACTTTGGGTCCATTGGCAAGCAAATCGCTGCAAGTTAATTTACACAACCAGGTGAAAGAATCATTGGCACATGGCGCTACGCTTCATTTTGGCGGTGAAATACCAAATCGACAGGGTTATTTTTACCCACCTACGTTACTGGATAATGTTAGTCCAGGGATGCCAGCGTTTGATGAAGAATTATTTGGTCCTGTCATTAGCATAATCCCCGTAAAAGATGACGACCAAGCAATTAAGTTAGCTAATCAAAGCCAGTTTGGGTTAGGTGCTGCTGTGTTTAGTCAGGATATCAATCGGGCAAAAACCATTGCTAAAACACTGGTGAATGCGGGATGTTGCTTTGTAAATCAATTAGTTTCTTCAGATCCGAGATTACCCTTTGGTGGAATCAATCGCTCTGGTTATGGGAGAGAGCTATCTGAAGAAGGTATTCAAGAGTTTTGTAATATTAAAACAGTCGTAATCAGTAAAACTGGATTGCCGGAATGATAAGAATTGATCTCAACCATCAAATTATGCTCTTTGAGGACGATCAAGGTAAGAATTACGTTTGGCCAATTTCTTCTGGTCTCAAAGGAATTGGGGAGCTAGAAGGGAGTGGTTGTACGCCTCGTGGTAAACATAGAATCTATAGTAAAATAGGTGATGGCGCCCCTATCAATAGTGTTTTTGTTGGTCGACAATGGACTGGTGAAATATTTACAGAAGAATTAGCCCAGAAAAATCCGGATCGAGATTGGATATTAACTCGAATATTGCAACTGTCTGGTTTAGAAGAGGGCTTTAACTTAGGCGGTAATCGAGATTCTCTGCAACGCTATATTTACATTCATGGGACACCTGATCAAACAAAGTTAGGACAGCCAGGCTCAAAAGGGTGTATTCGCATGAATAATAAGCATTTGTTGCAATTTTTTGACAAGGTGGCGCTGAATGATATGGTTGAAATATGTGCCTTATAAATTTTCACCTAAAATTTAAATGGATTAGCATCAACATCACCACTTTCTAGAGCAACTAATTCTATCAAAATTCTGCAATTTATGATTATACCCGTGATCATTCAAAAAGCGAGTTTTCTGCTTTTTCTTTTTGTCCTGCAAAACGTTAAAAAACAGACATGGGAATGAGCCATTGCGTGTTTTTTAACGTTTTGCATAATCAAAAAATAAAGGCGCATAAATCCTCGCATTTTGAATGATCACGGGTATATAATATACGAATTGTGATGATCATCAAGGTGGTTCCATGAGCTACAAATTTGAACAGGGCAAAGACTTAATAATCGATTCTATTGTAGAAAAAGTAAGCAAAAAAATGGCTGCTAAAAAAGCAGAAAGGTGTGGTACCTTTCTTAGCCAATTTTACCAAACTGTTGCACTTGACGATTTAGAAGCTTGGAACGTCGATGATCTGTATGGCGCTGGAATTAATTTATGGAACCTGCTTTCGAAACGCAAGCCAGGTGAAACCAAAATCCGCATTTATAATCCAGACTTTGAGCGTCATGGCTGGCAAACCACACATACAGTTGTCGAAATAATTGCTGACGATATGCCTTTCTTAGTGGATTCAATCCGTATGGTAATTAATCGGATGGGGTTATCTTGCCATTTGATTATGCATATGGGTGGCCTTATGCTCAAAAGAGATAAGCATGGCCATGTGACTAAAGTCTATAAAAAAATAGATGTTCCCCATGATGAGGTATTCGAAGAGGCCGCGATTTTTATAGAAATTGACAGTCAAACAGACCCCATCGTATTGCGAGATTTGCATGAAGATTTTGAGCGCGTTCTAGAGGACAACAAAGCGGTTGTCGAAGATTGGGTATCCATGCGTGAAAAAGTTCAAGAAAGCATCATTGATCTTGAAAAAACAGCGCATTTACTTGATGCTGGTGAGTTATCAGAAACGATCGCCTTTTTGAATTGGATAGAAGATCATCATTTTACATTTCTTGGTATCCGAGACTATGAATTAGTAAAAGAAGATAAATCGATGATCCTGAAAGTGATCCCAAACACCGGGTTGGGTGTCTTAAGACATAGTTTAAGTCAATCAAAAGCACGAATTATTTCCGAAATGACGCCTGAGGCAAGAGAATTAACGTTGTCATCCACTCGAATACTCGTTATGTCAAAAACGAATACGTTGGCATCAGTTCATCGAGATGCTTATACGGATTATATCGGCATCAAGCGATTTGATAAAACTGGGAAAGTGATTGGAGAGAGACGTATCATCGGCTTATATACTTCCGCTGCGTATAATACCAATCCTAAACATATCCCTTTTTTACGTCACAAAGTGGCGCAGATCATGGAAAAGTCACAACTTAATCCGCGCTCACACTCAGGTAAAGTATTGCTCAATATTTTAGAAACACTTCCTAGGGATGATTTAATTCAAGCAACAGAAGATGAGCTACTTGAAATATCGATGGGTATCTTTTATATGCAAGAACGAAGACGTATCCGTATGTTTGCTCGTACGGATGTCTATCGTCGTTTTATCTCTTGCTTAGTCTATGTACCGAGAGAGCGTTTTAATACGGCGCTCAGACATGCCATGGAAATGGTGCTTGAAGCGGAGTTTGATGCCTTGGAAATTAGCTTTTCAACGCATTTTTCTGCATCTGTTTTGGCACGTATCCACTTTATTATCCGTATCGATCCGACTAATCTCAAAGAATATGATTTTAAAGATGTTGAGAAAAAGTTAATCATTGTTGGTCGCTCTTGGTCAGATGATTTACATGACTATTTGAAAGATAGCTTTGGTGAGGAAAAGGCAAATCGACTTAATAATGAATATAAGGATGCATTTCCAGTTGCCTATTCCACACAGTTTTCTCCTCGAACGGCGGTGTTTGACATCATTCATATTGAAGCATTATCTGAACAAGAACCATTAGGCATGAATTTCTTTCATCCAATGGATGAAGACAAAGATTTCTTTCGCCTAAAAGTCTATCAGCACGAAAGTACCATTACCATTTCAGATGTCCTCCCAATTCTTGAACGATTAGGCATGCGTGCAATTAGCGAACGTCCCTATTTTATTAAGCACGGTGACGGTTTCAAAACATGGATTAATGATTTTTCGCTTCAATATATCAAAAAAAGAGATTTTGATATCGATGTAATCAAAGACTTATTCCAAAATGCCTTTTTGAGCGTTTGGTATGGGCATGCTGAAAATGACGGATTTAATTTGCTTGTTTTAGGCGCGGGCTTAGATTGGCGTCAAGTCTCTATTTTGCGCGCATATGCGAAATATTTTAAACAAATTCGATTTACGTTTAGTCAAGAATACATTGAAAATGCGCTTAATAATAATGTTGCGATTGCACGCAAACTGGTTCAATTATTTGAAGTTCGCTTTAATCCAGATTTGTCAAAGGATAGAGACGATCGTTCAAATCAATTAGTCCGTGAGATTCTCAATGATTTAGACGATGTTAGTAATTTGGATGAGGACAAAATCATTCGTCAATACGTTCAAACGATAACCTCAACATTGCGAACCAATTATTATCAGATAAATGCTTCTGGAAAACCAGCACCCTATCTGTCCTTAAAGATGAATAGTAAAACCATCGCCGGTATGCCGAAACCTTACCCAATGTATGAGATATTTGTTTACTCACCTCGATTTGAAGGGGTTCATTTAAGAGGCGGAAAGGTCGCTCGAGGAGGTTTGCGCTGGTCTGATAGACGTGAAGATTTTCGTACTGAAATTTTAGGGTTAATGAAAGCACAGCAAGTTAAAAATGCCGTGATTGTGCCTTCTGGTGCGAAAGGAGGATTTGTTCCGAAACTCATCGCTTCTAATGCTTCTCGCGAAGAAATCATGGAAGAAGGAATCAGTTGCTATCAACTATTCATCCATGGTCTTCTCGACCTAACCGATAACTTGGTTGAAGGAAAAATTGTTAAACCGGCTCGAGTGGTTTGCTTTGATGAAGATGATCCCTACCTAGTAGTCGCTGCTGACAAAGGAACAGCCACTTTTTCAGATATTGCTAATGAAATATCCTTGGATTATGGTTTCTGGTTAGGCGATGCCTTTGCCTCAGGTGGCTCTGTTGGTTATGACCATAAAAAGATGGGGATCACCGCGAAAGGTGCATGGGAGTCAGTTAAACGCCATTTCTATGAAATGAATATTGATATTCAAACTAAAAATTTTAGCGTAGTAGGCATTGGTGATATGGCAGGCGATGTTTTTGGAAACGGAATGCTCTTGTCAAAACAAGTCCAATTAGTCGCTGCATTTAATCATGTTCATATATTCATTGATCCAAATCCTGATAGCCAAGCTAGTTTCAAAGAACGAGAGCGCTTATTCCATTTGCCACGTTCTAGCTGGACTGATTACGATAAAAAATTGATCTCAAAAGGTGGTGGGGTGTTTAATCGTTCTGCAAAATCTATCCCGGTTACCAAGGAGATGAAAAATCGTTTCGGCATAAAGCAATCCGTGATAGAACCCAATGAATTAATCCAATACTTGTTAAAAGCGAAAGTCGATCTTTTATGGAGTGGCGGCATTGGGACCTTTGTTCGCGCTTCAACGGAAACAAATGCCGATGTGGGTGATCGAAGTAATGACGCGATTCGTATTGAGGCGAACCAGTTGCGTGCTAAGGTGATTGGTGAGGGTGGGAATCTTGGATTAACGCAAGCTGCCAGAATTGAATATTCCTTGAATGGCGGATTAGTGTTTACTGATTTTATCGATAACTCTGCCGGCGTTAATTGCTCAGACAGAGAAGTGAATATCAAAATTTTGTTGAATAGTATCGTTGATTCGGGTGATCTGACCACAAAACAACGGAATGAGTTGCTAAGTGATATGACAGATGAGGTGTCACGACTGGTATTAAGAGATAATTACAATAAATCAAAAGCGATAGGTTTAGCTGCCGCCCAAGCTCATAAGTCAATTGATTTGCATGCAAGGTACATCCAAGATTTAGAGTCCCGAGGTAAAATCGATAGGGTATTGGAATACTTGCCAGACGATAAAGTGCTTAATGAACGAAAACTTTCTGGCCAAGGATTGATGCGTCCTAGTCTATCGGTCCTTATGTGTTATTCGAAGATTTTATTAAAGGCGAACATTTTATCTAGCAATGTGCCGGACGACCCCTATTTAAAACAAATTTTAGATCAATATTTCCCTCGTCCTTTGAGAGAGAAATTCTCCACACAAATGAACCACCATCCACTTCGACGTGAAATTATTGCCACACAATTGAGTAATATTATTATCAATGAAATGGGTTTTACGTTTGTGTATCGGTTGCAAGATGAAACGGGTGCACCTGTTTCAGCGATTGTTCGTGCTTATATGATTTCTCGATCAATTTTAAATATTGATGAGATATGGAGAAAAATTGATGAGCTTGGCACTAAAATTACAGCCGAAACGCAAATTAAGATGATGCTCCAATATGTTCGTCTGTGTCGTAGGACTACCCGATGGTTTCTTCGCTCTCAACGTAAAACTCTGGATATTAGTAGCGCGATTGAGCGTTATAAATCGGGTGTTAACCAGCTTAAAAAATGCATGCCACAAATTTTTGCTGAAAAATCAAAAGAACTTTACCAAAGTGCCTATGATCACTATTTATCCTTAAATGTTGGAAATGTTATTGCACATGAGCTAGCTGTTACCAGGGCGTTATTCTCGGCCATGGATATCATTGAAGTATCTCAGCAAATGAATATAAAAGTAACGAAAGTTGCACAGGTTTATTTTGCATTAGGTGAATATCTCGATTTAAACTGGATTCGTACAAAAGTTATCGTACATTCAACCGAAAATCATTGGGAATTACTATCAAGAGAGGCATTACGAGATGACCTAGATTGGCAACAAAGGCAGCTGACAGCTGGCATTATTCGCATTGATATGGAAGAAAAGGATTTGATGGATCAATTCAATCAATGGTTTGAAATGCATAAGAATCTCATTGATCGCTGGCATAATATTCTAGCCGAACTAAAATCTGCACAAACAATGAATTACACTATGTTTTTTGTCGCTATTCGTGAGTTATTGGACTTAACCCAAACCACGATACAAATGGCTGATAAACAGGTGATGGCTTGAGACGGCTTATTTTAATAATTGTCCAGCACAAAGGGAACATGATTAAAATTCATGGGCTTTAAAGCGCATACTATTATTTTGTGCCGACTATGAAATCCTGCTTCCCTTTGTCCTAAAAGTTGTTATTATACGGATTGTTATATAAAACAAAGGAGTGATTTATGCCGTTAAATAATAACTCGTTAGAGAAATATTCAAAGGGGTCTCGTTTTTTCCATTGGCTGATTGCTGTGATTGTCATCACGCTATTAGCTGTGGGCTTTATTCTTGGCGATTTACCGGATTCGATGAAACAAATATCTTATACGTTACATAAATCGTTTGGAATTACTGTCATCTTTTTGATGCTTATTCGATTGCTTTGGTTAATTCATACTGGAAAACCCAAACTACCTGCGTCAGTACCAAGCTGGCAACGACTACTTTCTCGTAGTGTGCAACATGGATTTTATGTCCTTCTCTTTATTATGCCAATTGCTGGTTGGATCATGTCAACGGCAGCAAACAAATCCCCCATGTTTTTTGGTTTGTTTGCTTTTCCATTTCCAGGGATTGATCAAAATAAACAGTTAGCTGAATTTATGTTTGAAGTTCATTCATGGGTTGCTTGGTTAATTATTGTATTACTTGTTATGCATGTGGCAGGGGCTATTAAACACCACTTCATCGATAAGGATAACGTTCTTAAGCGTATGTTATAATCCATGTATACCCGTGGTCATTCAAAAAGCGATGAATGATGACGGGTATATAACACAAGGTGAAGGGATGTACCTTGTTAAATTCCTACTCTCATTTGACAATACATGATTTAAACCTATTGATATTAATTCCTTGTAGCCAAGGGATTCCGCTTATTCGGAACCTCATACAAAGCCCAGATAGACCAGTTATTGCACATTAAGAATAAATAATGTGCTATATTTATAAAACATATAAAAACTGGAATCACTCATGGAAGCGAATAATTCGATTAAAATACCAACCTCCTTACTAACAATTCCGATGCTTTTAATATTAGTTATGCTACCAAAACCTAGTATAGCCTTGGAATCATTTACTGTAGCATCGAATACATTTATCTTTAATCCGAGAACATTAAGTTATACAGCAATCAATTCAAATGGAAATGTTGTTAAACGGGGAAGGGCGTCAGGTGGTTCACATTATTGTCGTGATATAGGCCGTAGTTGTCGAACACCGGTTGGATCGTTTCGGGTGATAGGGATACGTGGGGCCGATTGCTATTCAAGTAGATATCGATCGCGAATGCCCTATTGTATGTTTTTTAAAAAACTCTATGCCGTTCATGGTCATTACAATGTGCCAGGATATAATGCCAGTCATGGTTGCATTCGTGTTCCAATTCCTGATGCAAAATGGCTCTATCATAATTTTATGCGTAATGGCACAAGAGTTATCGTAAAGCCGTATTGAAGATAAGATTGATTGCCAGTCAAGAATATACCCAGAATTTTACTAGGGTCGCATCCATGCGTTCCTAATGGCAGACAATCGACTGTCTCTAAGTCCCTTAAGCCACTACGTAGTCTGAATTGGAAAGATATTTTTTGTCAGGATAATAAGCAAAGACAACGGAGCCGCCCTTGATTGCATTGATAATTGGGCGAGCCAGCGCGGTTGCAACAGCAGGGCACCCCCAACTTCGGCCTGCACGGCCAGAGCTTTTAATGAAATTCTGATTCACATACCAAGCACCATGAACGACCACGCGTCGAAGAAAGGCATTATCATTAAACCCTTTTTCTAAGCCTTCTAAATTGAGTGAGTAGCCTTTAGAACCGATATAACTGTCTTTCGTTATAAATGTTCCAATACTACTTTCCAAGCTATGATTTTTATTGGAAAAATGTTTTGCCATGGTCATGCCTGAATTTTTACCATGGGCGACAAAAGTGTTATAAAGCATTTTGTGACTATTTAAATCAAATACCCACATCCTTTTAGCAGATGAAGGCAACGAATAGTCGATAACGGTTAAAATGTGTTTTTTGACACTGCCTTCTTCAATGGCATGCTTGTAAGCAGTTAAGGCGGTTTCCAATGCCTTTTTCTTGATATTAGGCGCAACAACGGATAAACGTTGTATCTCCTCTTTGATATCGACTGAGTTTTCAGCATATCCTGGATTAGCTAAAACAACAGCTGCCATTAACGGTAGATTTTTTATTAATTTTTTAAATTTTACCATATTATTAATAACTCCATATATACTCAATTACTAACCAAACTGGTGGCATTATATCTCCATTCTAGGGAGATGTAAAACCATCTGGGCTCATATATACCATGATGGAGCAATCAAAGTCTACTGGTTTAGTTGATTTACACGATGAGATGCTGCAAGCATTAAAACCTAAAAAATCAGTATAAACAGTAAATTATATGTATAATAATAGGTCAGGTATTTTCAGTTTATGGAGGATATGATAAATTACAGCATTTATTAATCCTGTTAACAAAGAAATCCCACGCTACTTGTTTGTTAGCCTGCTATCTTTTGACATTCAATCGAGCTATGCATGTATTTGCAAGCTAGCATTGTGAGTTGTAATTGAATGATAAGGATAAGTTATTTTTAACGATTTTGATTCTTTGGAAAACATACCCCCTTTTTTCTCCTTTGGAGGTGAAAATGCTTGACCGTTCTAAACTAGGCCCAATACAAGGAACTGCAAGTTCTATCAATGACGCTTATCGGGCGCCAGAATATCCCTATGTCTCTCATTTGATTGAATATGGTCAACTAACGACTGATCAAACCCAACAAATTCAAAATACTGCTATGTCGTTGATTAAGCAGGTGCAAAAACTGCGATTAAAAAGCAGTGGTATTGATTCATTTTTAACAGAATATGCGCTTTCAAGTGACGAAGGCATTGCCTTAATGTGTTTAGCTGAAGCCTTGTTGCGTGTTCCCGATACGATCACCATTGATAGTCTGATAAAGGACAAGTTAGGGTCTGCCAATTGGCAATCCCACCGTGGCCAAAGCCATTCAACGTTTGTTAACGCGACAACTTGGGCGTTGATGCTAACTGGTAAGGTGTTGAGTCCAGAAAAAGCAGAATCAAAGTTGTCACAAGTATTAATAAAACTGATTAAAAAGAGTGGGGAAGGGGTTGTAAGAAAAGCGGTTGAGCGAGCAATGCGCATCATGAGTCGTCAATTTGTCATGGGGCGGACTATTGAAGAAGCGACGAAACGAGCTCAAACGAATGAGTCTAAAGGATACTCCTATTCCTATGATATGCTTGGTGAGGCGGCTTTAACAGAAAGGGATGCGCAACGCTATATGAAAGCCTATGAAGAGGCTATCATCAGCATTGGGAAAGTCGCAGACCCGTCAAAATCACTAAGAGAAAACCCGGGTATTTCTGTTAAGCTCTCAGCAATTCATCCTCGTTATGAAGAAAATCAAAGGAAACGAGTTCTTGATGAAATCCCTCCACGATTATTGAGACTAGCGCAACTAGCCAAACAATATCAAATCGGTTTAACAGTGGATGCAGAAGAATCAGATAGATTAATGTTGTCATTGGATATTTTTACAAAAGTCTATGAAGATGAAAGTCTCGCCGGTTGGCATGGATTAGGATTAGCTGTCCAGTCCTACCAAAAAAGAGCCTTTTATGTTATTGATTATATCGCTGAACTTGCTAAGAAGCATGGTCGGCGTGTTATGTTGCGTTTAATCAAAGGTGCTTATTGGGATACTGAAATAAAGCGCGCTCAAATGGATGGGCAATCCGGTTACCCCGTATTTACCAGAAAAATATTTACCGATGTCTCTTTTCATGCTTGTGCAAAAAAGCTACTAACCTATACAGATTATATATACCCCCAATTTGCAACCCATAACGCCTATACCGTTGCTACGGTGTTAACGTTAGTTGGTGATTACACTGATTATGAATTTCAATGCTTGCATGGAATGGGCGTTGAGTTATATGACCAAATTACCCCGAAAAATAAGCTAGGAATACCTTGTCGAATCTATGCGCCAGTTGGTTCGCATGAAGATTTACTGCCTTATTTAGTCAGGCGTTTATTAGAAAATGGTGCAAATTCCTCCTTTGTTAATCGAATTGTTGATCAAAAATCGCCAATTGAGAAGTTGGCACAAGACCCATTGGCTATATCAAAAAATCTGATTGAGCAAAATAAACCATTTATGGTGTTGCCAGAAGAGGTTTTTTTACCTGAACGAAAAAATTCCCAGGGATTCGATTTCACCGATCGTGAAAAAATAGCTAACTTACAACGCTATTATAATGACATGACATTATGTCAATGGGAATCGAAACCTCTGATTGCCGGCCCAACTAATAGTTCTGAGACTTTTTCTGTTTATGCCCCGTTTGACAATAGCACGGTCATTGGCAAAGTGACTGAATCAAGCACAGACGATATAGAGACTGCCCTTGAACGAGCTAAAAATGCACATGCTTCCTGGTCAAATGAATCTGTTGAACATAGGGCCGCCGTTCTTGATAAAATAGCGGAATTATTCGAAAACCATCGATATGATTTGATGGCAATAAACACATTTGAAGCCGCAAAAACTTGGCGGGATAACATTGCAGAAATCCGAGAAGCGATTGATTTTTGCTATTATTATGCGCAACAAGCAAGAAAACTGTTTGGTAAACCCATGGTATTACCTGGCTATACAGGGGAGCTTGATGAGCTTTCTTTCCATGGCCGTGGTGTTTTTGTTTGCATAAGCCCATGGAATTTCCCCTTAGCTATTTTTACGGGTCAGGTAGTGGCAGCGTTGGTGACTGGTAATTGTGTCATCGCTAAGCCCTCTGAACAAACGTCCCTTATTGCTAGTCTGGCAACAAAACTGATGCACCAGGCTGGTATTCCAACTGATGTCTTACAACTATTACCGGGTAAGGGTGAAACTGTTGGTGCACAATTAGTGAACGATACCCGCATAAAGGGCGTTGTATTTACTGGATCAACCCAAACCGCATCGAAAATAAATCAAACACTGGCGAAACGTTCAGACGAAATCGTCCCACTTATTGCGGAGACAGGTGGCCAAAATGCCATGATTGTTGATTCATCCGCCTTGCTAGAACAAGTGACAAAAGATGTCTTATTATCAGCATTTGGCAGTGCTGGTCAACGTTGTTCAGCATTGCGTGTCTTATATATTCAAGACGAGATATATGAAAAATTAATGACTATGATTCAAGGTGCTATGGCTGAGATCTCTATTGGTGATCCGAGGTTCTTGGATGTGGATGCTGGTCCTGTTATCGATAAAGAAGCATTGGATACTTTGTTAAGACATGTGGGTCAGATGAAAGAAAAGGGAAGGGTCGTATACCAAACGCCAGTATCGGAAGAATGCGAACATGGTTATTTTATGCCACCTACCCTTATCAAGCTTGATTCTATCAACGAACTTAGCCAAGAATTTTTTGGCCCAATCCTTCATGTTATTCGATATCAAAAAAAGAATGTCGACTCTGTCATTCATGACATCAATCAGACCGGTTATGGATTAACGATGGGAATCCATACGCGCATCAATCAATTTGCAGACTATGTGCGAAAGCGTGTTCATGTGGGTAACTGTTATGTCAATCGCAATATGATTGGGGCAGTCGTTGGATTGCAGCCATTTGGCGGTGAAGGCAAATCAGGCACAGGATTCAAAGCGGGAGGCCCGCTGTATTTATACCGATTCTGTCATGAGAGGACCTATACGGTAGATACAACCGCTGCGGGCGGAAATGCGAGCTTAATGGCTATACCCGAAGATTACTAAAGTATGAGATGAGATATAAACTAACAATAAAATGGCGTGGTATGGAATTTATGCTCTATCGGTTCGCAAAATTATGCTATATGATTAAATAAGGACATACGATTGATACGGATGTCTAGATGTCTCATAGGTGTTTGACTCATATCGATAAGGGATCTCACTATGGTTTCAACCCAAGAGCAAAAAATTGTCCAAGCATTATCTAAGAGAATTGTAAAGGCACAACAGAAAATTCGTATTTTGGATACGATTAAATGGGATGACACCGTCAAGACGCAGTTTTTTAAAGAAAAATGCAAAAACTTGCCTAAAGTTGATAAAGATTATTATTCTCAAAGACCATTGCCCTTTGATGTCTCAGAAAAACGTTTAGAATTTAATTTGATCATACGGGATGCACGGCATTCTTTAGGGGAATACTCAGCGGCAACGCAATTAATCAAGCGTCAATGCGAAGAATATATTCAAGCACTTGCTTTGCTCGACTCTCGTGGAACACCCGATTTTAGCCGTATTTCAATGGCGTTATATGGTAGTCCAGATGATGTCTTTTACGTTGGTGGGCCTAAATTAAGTGGATTAGGTGCGTCGTTATTTGATGTGTTGACCTCATTAGATTGCCAACTTCAATCGACGGCAGATGAAAAAAGACATACTGCCAAAGAGGCTCAGAAATTATTACAAGCGCGATTAAGCCAGTATTTCACTCATCACCCAGAGCGTGTGACAGTTGAGGTGAATGATAGCATGGTCGCTGATGCTGCCGCTGGTGCGGAGACAATTAAATTAAATAGTCATAGCCGATTTAGTGACCGCGATATACGTTATCTTGAGGTGCATGAAGGATGGGTGCATGTTGGTACAACGCTTAATGGTGCTGAACAGCCTTATTGTACGTTTCTATCCAAAGGGGCTCCTTCCTCCAGTGTTATACAAGAAGGCCTTGCTGTTTTAACAGAAGTCATTACTTTTTCATCCTATCCCGGTCGATTGCGTAAGATCACTAATCGCGTTATTGCGCTTGAAAAAGTGCTAGCAGGGGCTAATTTTCTTGATATTTATCGCTATTTTGTTGAAGTGGGTTTGAATGAAGAAGATAGCTATAACCATACTGTCCGCGTTTTCCGAGGCTCCTTGCCCGAGCTAGGACCCTTTACCAAGGACTTATCCTATACAAAGGGATTTGTATTAATTTATAATTTCATCCGTCTTTGTATTAGCCAAAAGAAAATTGATACCATCCCGCTACTCTTTATGGGAAAAATAGGTCTTCAGGATTTGCCCTTGCTGCAAGAGCTAAAAACTGAACAGCTTCTCGCGCCACCCATGTATTTACCGCCCCAGTTTGAGGATTTAGCCGCGTTAAGTGCTTGGATGTCATTATCCTTATATTTAAATAAGTTTGATATGCAGGAAATGAAGCGAGTCTTTTATGGGCTATTAATATAGTACCTAATCTTGCAAGCTTATCACTTAAACAGGCGTTTTAAGTGTGATTGCATTTATCTCGTCAACCATTAGGCGTTACCCATATTGCCTACCACACCCGTATCTGCATGCCAGCCTAATTTTTTTAAGGGCAGTTGGTTGATTAATAACTGAATAGATTGATTGGAACAAGCTAAAATAACATTGCGGGGATGCTGAATGCGGATGGTGAGCACATTGTTATTGAACACCAATCGCAATTGGTTAAGCAATTGCGGGTATTGTGCCATGTTAGCGCAGTTGATGATGACAACGCCTTGTGGGGTCATTAACCTTTGGCAATTCTGAAAAAAAGTAGATGTTGCACAATGATTGGGGTATTCATTATCTTGGTACAGATCTATCAATATTGCGTCGTATGTTTTATCACATTGAGAAACATAAGTGTTGGCATCATTTTCAATGATGGTTGATGAATGTAGGGTATCCACATAAAAAAACTGTTTCGCAATGTTAATGATTTCAGGATTTATCTCAATCACATCAATGTGAATGTCATCAAATTTATTTTCTAATGCATGAAGCAATGCTCCTCCACCCAAACCCAGCATTAAATATTGGCCTGAATCCTTCTGGCATAATTGAAGCATGGGCATCATATATTCTAATGCCGGTTTATGAATTGCTCTGCGATTTAAACGGCTATGAATTGTGCCATCGGGTTGGGCAAGCCAACGATAACGCCAGTTTTGTTTAACAAGATAGTGCCGACTGCGGTAAATAATGCGATTTATGAAACTAGGAATCATTGTTGGAAAGGGTATAAATGTGGAATATTCATGATAGCGGATAATTCGCTTAAAGCTGTATTCACTTCATTGATTAATTGGGGGTCACATAGATCGCTTAAGTGAAGCTTGTCTCGATAGTGTTTTTTAACCCATGATTCCAATTCCATTAATTTGTGCTCATTAATCAGGAACCCAGGATTTATGGCTTTAAGACCAGCTTCGGATAAGGGTACCCTTAATCTTAGACAAGCAGGGCCACCTCCATTACGCATGCTTTGTTTTAGATCAAGAAAGACAACTTGAGTCAGTGGGCAATCGCTATCGCCTATCCAGCTTTGAACTAACTCACGAACATGATCATTTTGCTCGCATTCGCTTGGCGCAACCAATAACATGCCCTGATGGTTTGGTAATGAGATGATTTGCGAATTAAATAGATAGGTACTCACTGCGTCAGCAATAGGGAGTTCGCTATTTTTTACCTCAAAAATGTTTAAATCAAAGTGAATTTTAGATTTCAATTCAGCCAAAATCTGCTTTTGATTAACATAGGCCAATTCGTGAATCAATAGGATATTTTCATTGCCAACAGAAATCACATCATTATGAAAAACACCTTGATCAATCACATCGGGGTTTTGGCAAGCAAACACCGAATTATCCTCCCTTAAGCCATGGGTATAGGCGATTTGACGCGATGCTTCTAGGGTTTGTCTTGCCCAATAACGTTTTGGTCTTGAATAGAGATTGTTTTGTAGTCCTTGTTGCCCAAATACAAAAAGATTGACACCCGGTTGATTATGAAAACCCAGACGCGTATGGTTTGCTGCACCTTCATCTCCCATGACAGCTGTTGCAGGGAGGACCGGGTGATGGGCAAAATGGTCCAAGTTTGAGAAAGCCATTTGTAATAATTGTGCGCTGAACGTTGCTTCAATATGACGGTGTATATTGGCATTAAGATTTGCTGCGGTAAAGTGTGTACGTTTATCTTGGCTATCTTGATAACTGGTTACCGTTGCTGCATTAGCAGTCCACATATTGGATGCCGAAAAGGCGGCACTTAACAATTGAGGAGCGAATCGATACGCTTGATGAATCATCGATTCAGTGGAGCCTTCAAAACCAAGTTGTTTTAGAAGCGGTAGGTAAGGGCGGGCGTGAGGCGGTAAGAATGCTTGCGGGATGCCCCTTTCATGCAGAAGGCGCATTTTTGCAATGCCTTGTAGTGCTGCGGCTTTGGGATTAGCTTCTGATAGTGCATTATCCATGGATGCAATATTACCACTGGATAACCCTGCATAGTGATGCGTTGGTCCCACAAGGCCATCCATGTTTAATTCTATCATTGTGATATCCTTATTCCTGGCATAAGATCGTTAGGCAATGTCAGGTGGCTAGCCTGCGTAGACGCAATAGGATAAGCACAATAGTCGACCGCAAAATAGCCACTTGGACGATGATTTCCACTGCAGCCAATGCCACCAAAGGGAAGATTTCCAGCGGCCCCTGTTGTTGGTTTATTCCAATTGATGATACCGGCTTTGATATTGTCAAAAAAGTAGTCAAATTGTGCCTTGGAATCGCTTAATAGACCAGCGGATAAACCATATTTTGTGTTATTAGCCGCATTGATTGCTTCATCAAAGGTATCGTATCGGTATATTTGCGCAAGGGGTGCGAATATTTCCTCATCATAATGGCGTTGCGCTTTTGACATATCAATAATGCCTGGCGATAGCAAGCCACTGTTTTCTTTCAGTAACGACATGGTTAGAAGGGATTTTCCGCCAATTGATTGAAGATGCTCCTGTCCTTTTAAGCTCACCTGGGCATGGTGTTTAGAAATGACAGGCCCCATAAAAGGTTGCTTTTCGGACATGCCATCACCAACGGTAATTGCTTCAGTTGCTTGAATCAATGCTTTAATAAATTTATCCCCGAAGTCACCATTCGGTATATACACGCGTCTGGCACACGTACATCGTTGCCCAGAAGTAATAAAACACGATAATAATGTTTGATAGACGGCAGCGTTCATATCCGCTACGTCACCAATAATAAGAGGGTTATTACCTCCCATTTCTAAGGCTAAAATTATGCTTGGGTTATCGGCAAACGTTTGATGAATTTTTTTTCCAGTTGAGTAACTACCTGTAAAATAAACACCCGATAATGGCTGTGATAATAATAGTTGGCCTGTTTGACCATCACCTTGAATACAATTCATCACACCAGACGGGATGCCTGCTTCAAGCCAGCAATTCATGATTAATTGAGACACCGCAGGAGTGAGCTCAGAGGGCTTTAAGATAACGGTATTGCCAGCTAATAAGGCAGGAATGATATGGCCGTTGCTCAAATGGGCTGGAAAGTTATACGCCCCTAAAACAGCAACTACGCCATAAGGTTTATAACGTAAGCAGGATAAACTATCATCGCCCAGGTGATTTGTCCTTTGAGCGCAACGTTCCTCATAGGCTTGTATGGATAATTTGATTTTTCCTATCACAGAAGTTACTTCTGTTTTGGCCTCCCATAAGGGTTTACCATTTTCCAAAGAGATCAACTCAGCTAACGACTGAGAATATTTTTCCACAACATCCGCAAATTTTTCAACAATTGCTTGTCTTACGCTTAGTGATTCCCTAGACCATAGCGGAAGGGCAGTTTTAGCTGCTTTGAAAGCATTTTCCACTTCATCTGGGGTTGCATTGCTGCCAACCCAAAGCACTTTGCCTGTGGATGGATTATACGATTGAAAGCTGGTGCCTTGCCCTTTCACCCATTCATTATCAATGAGATGACAAGATTGATGTAAGTCAATGTTATTTAGAGCCATAAGTTCCTTCCTTTGTAACAGTTGGTGATTGGCGGTGCAAAGGTGCTAGACGAATCGAATCACCAATTTGTAGTTGTAGAATTTCAGCTGTTTCTTTACTGATAATACAAGCGTTTTCGCGTTGATCAAACATGACCGATGTTAAAACAGCACGAAAATCGATATTCGTATTTGATAATAAATACGGTGGCGATACCACATCATCTTTTATACTCTTAATTGTTAATTCGCGGGAAGAGCTTAAAGTTTTTATATCGGTTCGCATCGCTTCTATTGCAGGTCCACCATCAAATATATCAATATAGTTATTAAATCGGAAACCTTCCTTAAATAATATTTTCATTGCTGGGGCCGTAGAAGGGTGTGGTTGCCCTATAACTGCCTGTGCTTCGGGATGTAATAATTGGACATATAATGGAGAGCGGGGCATCAGATCAGTAATATATTGTTTGTTGGATGTTAATGTCAGCTTGTCCGCTTCTTTAAAGGGGATTTTAAAAAATCCGCCAATGACATGATCCCAAAAAGGGGAGTTTCCATCGGGCGACGATACACCTCTCATTTCAGCAATGACTCTATCGGCAAAACGGTTCGGGAATTGTGCCATAAATAAGAACCGTGCGCGCGATAATAAAAGACCGTTAGCATTTTTCCGGTAGTCTGGATGCAAAAACAACGTGCATATTTCGCTGCTATCTTGTAAATCATTCACAAGACTTAATACTTTATAGTCAGTACGGATGTTTAAAGCATGGCTAATACGCGTTCGTTGAGAGATATGATAGGAGTAAAAGGGCAAATCAAAGCCAATAGCTGATTCGATGGCAGAAGTTCCAACCACTTCACCCGTGTCCGTGTCTTCTAGAACAAAAAGATAGTATTCACTGACAGGCTTTTCCACCGTTTTATCAAAAGACTCAACAGCCCATTTGACTCGTTTACCAAGCAATACAGGATCATGGGGTAATGTGGTCATGCCATATCCGCTGGCAATCGCAATCTTCTCCATGGCTGCCGAGTCCGATAATTTGATACGTCGATATAACATCATGATTGAATATCCTCCAAACTTCCACGTGCTAAATCATCTAAAAGGAGTGTGGACAATGTTATTCTCTCGATAAAGCTATCGAGTAAAATATATTCATTCGGACTATGAATAGCGCCTCCTCGCACACCGAGGGTATCGATAACTGGTACGCCATGGCTAGCAATATTGTTACCATCACAACACCCACCACTATCCATCCAATCGATGGAAACACCGATTTGCTTTCCAATTGCCACAATGCGGTTAAATAAGTTTTCAGTGGCGTGATTAACACGTTTAACAGGTCGTGCAAATTGGCCATGAACCGTTACTTGATAGTCTTCTTTAGCATGTTTTTGAATAATGTCATCAATTTTTTGACGAACCCAAGCTTCATCGTCTTGTTGGGCAATGCGAATGTCAAGTTTCGCGACAGCCTTATCAGGCACTTGATTTAGCGCATCACCACCTAATATTTTGCCAATGTTTATGGTAACGCCGTTTGCAGGAAAGTTAAGTTGGTGAATATCGGCTAATATTTCAGCAAGATGAACGATGGCATTTCTACCATTATAAAAATCACGACCAGCATGGGCTGTTCTACCTTTTGCTACTATCGTTAATTTACCACTGCCTTTTCGATTTTTAGCTAAACTACCGCGATCATTCATAGCCGGTTCATAAATCAAACTTGCTTGATAATGCCTGGCAATTTCATCCATAAAACGACTAGAAGCAATTGAACCTATTTCCTCGTCGGCGTTGATCATGACATCCCAACCGATAGAGTCGGCGCTCTCAAATTTTTCAAATTGGGATAGCGCGTGTAAAATTACCAGCAATCCGCCTTTCATATCTGCAACGCCAGGGCCATTCCATCGATTATCATCTATGGTTTTTACTTCCTGAAAAGTTGAGTCTTTTGAAAATACGGTGTCCATGTGCCCCGTTAATAGGATACGGCGAGGGCAATCCGGTCTTTTTCGAATATAGAGTGTGTCTCCACAGGATATCTTTAAGAGGTTACCATGCATATCCATCTGTTCGACGGGCTCGGATTTGATGATTTGAATCTCATCTGCAATCGGTTGAAAAAGGGTGGTTAACTCTTTGGACATTTGCTTTAGTCCATCCAGATTTTCACTCCCTGAATTAATATGACACATTTTAATTAATTGATCGGTGATGATTGAAACATGTTGTTCAACCTCATGCTTTAAATCCTTAATTATCATAATGCATCATCCGAATTGAGAGTTTAGTAACACTAGCTGAATTAATAAAGGGTTTCAAGCGAAATCATAAAATACCGGTTGAATGAATTGAAATTATGGGTTTATCATAGCTATCTAAAGATGCGTTTGCTATGATTAACCAATTTCTTTCTGTTCGTAACTTAAATTGCTATGATGACTCCTGTTAGTACAGTTAATCAAAATGAAAAGTCAAAATTTGATGCCCATCAATCTCATTGGTGGGATAAAAATGGACCACTAAAAACACTTCATGATATCAATCCAACTCGATTAAACTTTGTCCAAGAACATAGTGATCTTGCGGATTGCAATGTCCTAGATGTTGGCTGTGGTGGTGGGGTTTTATGTGAAGCAATGGCTGAACATGCGAAATCAGTAACCGGCATTGATATCGTAAGCTCTGCTATAGAAACAGCAATTGATCATGCCAACCAAGCTAAATTGACTATTCGCTACCTGAATACGCCCATTGAAGATTTGTCAGAGTCACAATTTGATGTTATCACTTGTATGGAAATGCTTGAACATGTTGATTCACCTGACATTGTTATAAAGCACTGCTATCGACTTCTAAAAAATCAGGGCTGGTTGCTTTTATCAACCATCAATCGAACTGCTATTGCTTATGCACAGGTCATTTTAGCTGCGGAGTATCTTTTAAATGTTCTACCACGGCAAACTCATGATTTTAATAAATTCATCAAGCCATCCGAACTTTCAAGAATTTGCCGAGAGCATGGTTTTGAGGTGATTGACATCAAAGGGTTGAAATATAACCCATTTACACGTCAATCTTGGTTAAATAACCAACCAAATGTCAATTATTTATTGGCATGCCGAAAATGTGTCCAAGACTAAACGTAGGTATCAAACACTCGTTTTATCATCGTTGGATTCTTTATTCTTCCCAAAGCGTTCTTGGTAACGTTGATAAGCATATTTAGCTTGTTCAACAGTCACTTCATCTAATTCGTTGCCGAATAGATCAACTCTTGCAACACCAGGCTGTTGGCATTTCAAATAAGCAGGCGAACTGCTATAAAAATTCAATGACTCTTTGAGAATTTTTTTACTAAAAGGGGCGGTATCTAATCGCTCATAAAAGTCTAATATTTCTTCGAAAATACCTATTTGAAGCGGTTTAACTTCCGATGATTTTTTAAAAAATGCATTCGGGAAATGTTCAATCAGCCAGTCAATCACTGCAATTTTTTCTTTTTTTGTTAAATCAGTCATAATCAAGTAAATTGAGTATTGGTGAAACGAAAATAGCATACTCATCATCAAATTGGCAATAGAACGAAAGGGAATATCACGACACATAAGGGGTAATAATAGCGTTATATACAACCACATTGGATTACATGTTGACATTTTATGGGCTGGCTACTAAGGTTTAATATGAGAGTTAGAGGAACTGCTCTCCTTTAATGGAATAATCCTCGGAGTCCTACTTTTGGCCACGGAGTGTCATAGGAAATACCTGATGGAAGATAAGCCAGGCTTTAGCCTGGCTTTTTTTTTAGACTCAATCACTTATCGATAAATCATTATGAATAAAATGTTGCAGATGTTCTCGATACTCACTTGACTTTAAATAATCCGACAACGCTTGATTAATTTGTTGTACCAAGTTCGGTTGATTAGGTCGTACTGCAATAGCAATTCCTAAGCCATATTCGAAAGGTTGGCCTAGCGTTTTAAATTTTTGTCCGCCATTAACCAACCAATAATCGACAGTAGGCTCATCGACAAGGACAATTTGAATTTGTTGATTATTTAAAGCCTCAATGAGGCTACGCTCATCAGCAAAGCTTACAATCGAATTCGTAACGCCCAAAGACGATAGGACTTGTGTAAATAAAGATCCTTCGAGGTAACCAATCTTATTGTTTTGCAATGTATCTAATGAATAGGGTTGGTTAAAATCTCGACTGACCATAAATTGGCAATACCCGGGCAAATAGGGATCAGAAAAAATTACTTTTTGAGCTCGTTCAGCATTGATCGTGAGTGAACTTACGCCAACATCTGTCTCACCTTTTGAGACACTATCAATAATGTCTTTAAACGGCATGGGTTTGAATTGGCATGGGCGATTAATTTTATTGCAAATATAAGAAATCATCGATATATCAAATCCATAAAAATGATTATTGGCAGTTTGATAAACGAAAGGGGGCATATCCACTGCGACAGCGACATTAAGTTGTTGTGTAAATCCACATTGGCATATGATAAACAGCAAACATAAAATTCCCTTTTTTATCATGATTATTCCTTAACTTTCGGTGGCGTGGCGATAAAATCTTTGAAATAATTAATTGGAAGATAAGCACTGACAATTAAACCAGAATGACCTTCTGGTTTAGTGAGTTTTACTTCTCCACCATGCAGTTGAACTATTTGACGAACGATGGCTAGGCCCAATCCACTGCCTGTTTTTTTGTTACCAAGCACACGATAAAACCGTTCAAAAACCCGTTCTTTTAATTCATCCGGTATCCCCGGTCCGTTATCTTCAACACGGATAATAATATTATCATCCTCTTCATCTTTTAACACAGAAACAATCACATTTCCTTTTTCGTGTGAATAGCGAATGGCATTGTCAACTAGATTACGGATTAGAATGCCAATAGCGGTTGATAGAGCGTAGATATTAGGAATTTTTTTATCAGCATTAACTTCAATCTCAACACCTTGTTCAACGGCGTGTGGCACTAATAAAGCAACTGTTTCACGAACAATATTCGCCAAATTAACATATTCTAAATCTTGAGGTTTGACTGCTTCAGGAACCAAACGACTCATGGTTAGCAATTGTTGGACAATATGGGTGCTTCTGTCTACGCTGATAATTAATTTCTTTAAGGCGTTATTTTTTTCTTTAATATCATTGGATTTTAAAGCGACTTGCGCTTGTGCTTT
Source organism: Pseudomonadota bacterium (assembly GCA_020051095.1). Taxonomy (GTDB): domain Bacteria; phylum Pseudomonadota; class Gammaproteobacteria; order Legionellales; family Legionellaceae; genus JAFIFT01. The sequence goes on from JAGVJN010000044.1 coordinate 63,920, forward strand.
TAATGCAGCTAAGGGTGTTTTTAATTCATGTGCTGCATCAGCGGCAAATCGCTTTTCCCTTTCAAATCCTTCCTTTAGACGAAAGAATAATTTATTCAGTTCGTCAATGACGGGTTTGATTTCTTCTGGTACCTCTTTTAAATCGACTGGCTCAAGGTGTGATGGCGCGCGATCCGCGACTTCTTCAGCAACCCTATCAAGGCTGTCTAGCCCTCGGCCAATGATTATCCATATTAATAATCCTGATAAGGGGAAGGTAAGTAGCATGATATATAAATCATCTTGAGCGATTCGATGCCCTAATTCATTGCGCGTGTCATAGCGTTCTGCAAGGACTGTGCGAATACCAGCCTTATCATTATAGGTAGTAAACACCCGCCATTGCTGATCATCCATCGTTTTATCACTGAAACCGTCTTTATCGGAAACGAGAGGTAGTTTAGGTGCTGAGGAAGAATGTAATAATAAATTATCGCCATTCGTCCATACTTGGAAATAGAAACGGTTTATTAGATGCTGTGGCGGATCAGGATTGAAATAACGCGTTTTATAAAAATGCTCGACTTGATAGGGAATTTTTTCGAGAGAACGCTGAATTTCGCCTAGGGGACGATTACGAATATCATCACCAAGTAATGCTTGATAAGAAAGTGCTGATATTGCCATTAACGTATCCAAGTGCTCTTGAATATCTTTTTGATCTAAATAATAGTTTCCAATAGCTGTCAGTGTTGTAGTAATCGTAATTGCTAGTAAGAGGTTTATGAGCAAAAATTTGCGAATAGAAGACTTCACAATTAATCAGCCGCTTGTTTTTCAACCATATAGCCAACTCCTCGGATTGTTCGAATATAGTTGGCGTCTAGTTTTTTTCTTAAGTTGTGGATATGAACTTCTAAGGTGTTACTGTCAACGTCTTCGTCCCAACTATAAAGGCTTTGCATCAATTGCTCTCGTGATAATACGGTGCCTTCGTTTTCTAGTAATTTTTGTAATAGGGCGAATTCTCTACGGGGAAAGTTAACTGCCTCACCTTCCACATAAACAGCATGCGCAGCCGGATCGAGCACCACATTACGGTAATGCAACTGTGACTCGGCTCTGCCGGTTGAACGTCTTATTAGCGCTCGAACTCGAGCCGATAACTCATCTAAATCAAACGGCTTTGTGAGATAATCGTCAGCCCCACTATCTAACCCTTTTACTCTATCTTCGACAGAGTCCCGTGCAGTTAAAATAATCACGGGAGTTTTAATGTTTTCATTCCGTATCGTTTGAAGGAAAGCAAGTCCAGATAGTCTGGGTAATCCTAAATCGAGAATAATGGCCTCAAATGATTCTATTTTAACAGCATTTTTAGCGGTCTCACCATCTTTTAACCAATCAACGATAAAACCAAACTGCGTTAATCCAGCTTTAACGGCATCGCCTAACTGTTCATCATCTTCGATTAATAATAAACGCATTATGTCTCCTTAGGGACGAGTTGAATCGCGGCTTGATGTTGGGCGAAATGATCGATCATCAAGATGACGCGTTAACCATAATGCTTGTATGAAAACAAATAGTAACGTTAAACCAAGTCCGCCAAATAATTTAAAGTTCACCCATGTATCAGTACTGTAATAAAATGCTATATAGAGGTTAAGTGTCCCCATCAGCAAGAAGAATACACCCCATGCATAATTCAATCGCAGCCATATCCCATCTTTAAGTTTAATATTACTGCCCATCATTTTTTTTATTAAAGGTGTGGTATTAAATAATGATGAGAAGAAAAAGACGATAGAAGCTAACCAATAAATGCCGGTTGGCTTCCATTTGATGAACCAAGGATTTTGTAAATATAGCGTTGCTCCGCCAAGCAAGGCAATGATAGCAAGGCTAACCAATTGCATGGTATCAAAGCGATTATATTTAATTCGAAACAAAGCCACTTGTATAAATGACGCGATAACGGCGATACCCGTTGCGGCATAAATTCCATATAGCTTGTAGGTTAAGAAAAATAAGATAATGGGAAAAAAATCAAATAAAAGTTTCATGGGCTCTAAAAATTAATCGTTCTATATATAATACAATAGGATAATTCGATTCAATTGTCACTACAAACGCTTTGATTAAACGTTAAATCAACTGAATTTTGCATAGATTACACATAAAACCTTAATATTTTATTAAATTGTTATTAATTATTATCGGCAGTGACTCTGAGAATCTCTTCGAGCGTTGTTATCCCCACTAAGACTCTGTCAAATCCATTTTTGCGAATAGAGGCAATGGCGGGACGTAACACAGATTCGTAGGCATGCTGGGATTCATTGCGGTGTATCAGTGTGCGAATTTCTTCATTGACGGGTATCAACTCATAGATTCCAACCCTGCCTTGATAACCAAGGTGATTGCAATTTTCACAGCCAACCGCTTCATAAATATCCGCAATTTTCTTATTGTGCGCAAAACCCATTATCCTTTTTTCTTCCGAGGTTACACGATGTGGTTTTTTACACTGATCGCATAAACGACGAACTAAGCGTTGTGCGATTAGCCCAATGAGGCTTGAGGACAATAAAAACGACTCGACCCCCATGTCATGAAGCCTGCTGACCGCACCAATAGCTGTGTTAGTGTGGAGCGTCGATAATACCAAGTGACCTGTTAAACTCGCTTGTACGGCTATTTCTGCTGTTTCTAAGTCACGAATTTCGCCGATCATAACAACATCGGGATCTTGACGTAAAATTGCTCGTAAACCTTTGGCAAAGCTCATTCCAGCCTTGGTGTTAACTTGTGTTTGTCCAATGCCGGGGAGGTCATATTCGATGGGATCTTCGATTGTGAGAATATTGCGTGAAATTTCATTTAACTCTGTCAGCATGGCGTACAAGGATGTTGTTTTACCAGAGCCTGTTGGCCCCGTCACAAGAATAATACCGTGGGGTTGAGCGATGAGTTTTCTAACGCCTTCCAATATATCATCAGGCATGCCTAAATGAACTAAATCAAGCTTGGCAGCTTGTTTGTCGAGAATCCGAAGGACAATGCGTTCGCCGTGGTTAGAAGGAAGTGTCGAAACACGGACATCAATAGTGTGACTTCCAATTTTTAAAGAGATCCGACCATCTTGAGGTATGCGTTTTTCAGCGATATCGAGCTTTGCCATCACCTTCACTCTTGAAATCACTAAAGGTGCTACCGAGCGTTTAATATCTAATACCTGTTGTAAAACACCATCAATGCGAAAGCGAACTATCACTTGATCTTCATAGGTCTCAATATGAATATCAGATGCCTTTTTTTAATCGCTTGGGTAAAGAGTGCATTGATTAGTCGGATGATTGGCGCATCGTCTTGGGTGTCCAATAGATCTTCACTAAGCGGTTGGTTTTGAGAGAATTGCTCAAGTGATTCGTCTTCAAAATTAATATTGAGATTAGCAATATCCGATCGATTCTCATAAAAAGCCGTCATATATCGGTTAAAAATTTCTTCTGATACTTCAACAGGATTAATTGTCTGACCTAATAAGCGATAGATTTCAGATAAAGCTCTTGCATCAGGCGTTTTATAAAAATAGAGATCATAGTTTTGCGTTTCTTTATTAAATATTGAGACAACCTGATGCTTTTTAGCAAATGGATAGGGTAGGGTAATGGCATTAGAATCATTCATCATCGTCATTACTTGGTTGTCTTGTCTGGTGGTGGTTGAGTCGCTTTCATGTTTGGTGGAGGCAGTATTGTTTTTGCAGGTGCAATCGCCACAATTTTTGTCTGTGCCGAAAAAGGTATCGGCAATTTTGCAGAGCTTAAAGGTTCTAGAACCAAATGTTTATCGTCTTCGATGTATATTTCTTGGCTGCGTAAATTTTCAAGTTCTTCGTTGCGTACTTCTTGGTATTTGCCACCACTCACACGAACAGCGTCGTGTTCACTATGTAAAATAATGGGCTTGATGAAAACCATGAGCATTTTCTTTTCACGAGAACGAATGTTTCTTTGGAATAATCGACCAACACCTGGAATATCCCCTAAAATGGGTAGCTTTTGATCATCATTGCCGAGACTATCTTGTATTAATCCACCTAACACCACGATATCACCACTTTCAATATGAATAGCAGTCACAATTGAGCTGATATTAAAGACAGGATTTAGTGCATCGGTACTACCAGGATCAATGGTGTCATTACCCTGGTCGATTTGCATTTGAATGCCATTACCCCTTGTAATCTGGGGTCTAACATATAAATGCAAGGCGACATTCACACGGTCGAATGTGACATACGGCGATGCGGTTGTTGTACCACTCGCATTATTGGGATAAGACGTCGTTTGGACAGATACTTGTTTACCCACTAGAATTTTAGCTTGGCGGTTATCCAGGACAACGACAGAAGGTGTGGAGAGAATATTGGCTCTTCGATTGTTCGCGAGGGCAATAATCTGCGCTTGAAAATCGGAAATTGACGTTTTTGAATTAATAATTGCAAACCCAGGTCGAAAATTTGCGGGATTACCCGTTTGTTGATTCGTACCCCATTCAATTCCTAATCGATTCACATCCGCTTCATTCATCTCAGCAACCATTGCCTCGATTAAAATTTGAGCGGGGCGAATATCAATTTGGCGAATCACTGAATTTAAAATGCTGATGATGCTCGCAGGTGCATTCATAATGATGGAGTTTGTATTCGGCTCACCGATAATCTGCACGGTTGGTTTTGTCGATCCTTCCGATTCGCTACTTACTTGTTGGTTATTCGATTTTGAACCTTCCATCCCACCCATTGGTGAGCCGCTTGGCTGGAAAGCACCATCAAAAGGAGGGGGGCTTGACGAGGTTCCTGTTGCAAGCCCAGATTGCGGCATGGTGCTATCAAGCTCGGGTTTAGTAATGGTACCGATGGTTGTTCCAACTTTACCACTAAAATTCGCCTGCGCTACACCAGCTAAGATAGGGACAACATCCTCGGCACGAAGATAATGTAAATAAACAACTTTTGTGTTGCCTTGTCGAGAGCCACTGTTTTGTTGATCGAGCTGATTGATTAATAATCTTAAGCGAATACGCTCTGTTTTACTGCCACTGATTAATATTGAATTACTGCGATCATCTGGCGCAATCATAGTTTTAGGATTATTGCCTGCTAGCGTTCGAGTCTTAACAATATCCTTAAGGGTATTTGCGACATCCATTGCTAATGCATTTTGTAACTGAACGATATCGATTCCATTGGAAGAAGAACTGTCGACTCGTTTAATGATATCAGCCATACTACGAATATTGCTAGCTCTCCCCGATAATATCAGCATATTTGAGGGACCATACGCTGAAACACTGCTCCACTGAGGCATCAAGGGTCTCAAAACAGGGACCAACTGTTCTGCGGGCACATATTCAACGGGGACTACGCTAATAAGCATTTCGTCGCCATCAGGGGGGTGTCTTAATTGATTAAGAAAGTCAGGGCTTTGAGTTTTTGCATCAATATTAGGAACGATTTTTATTGTTGATCCACTTGGAATCGCTGCATAACCAGAAACTTGCAACATGGATAGAAACACTTGATAAAGCTCTTTATCTGAAATAGGTGTGCTTGAAACAATCGAAATTTTGCCTTGCACTCGCGGATCTATGAGAAAATTTTTCCCTGTTACGCGAGATACTTCAGCTATCACCGCTCGGATGTCAGCATTTTTTAAATTCCATAGTTTTTTATATGCTTTCTTTTTCAGTGGTGGTGCATGTGAAGGTACTTCAAAAGTGGGTTTTGAAGATGCCAGTTGTACTGGTTGAATGGCTGATTGAGGTGAATCTTCCTCACTTAACTGGTCCCGCAATTCTATTGCTTGCTTATATTCAGTGAGTGGTCCAAGTGTCACTAAATAGAGTTTTTTACTTTCAATATAACTAATTCGAACAGGGACGGGCGTTTGTTTGCTCAGCTGTTCCTGAAGTGTTCGAGCATTATTCTGGTTGGAAAATGCACCAGCATGAAGTAGATAGGTGGATTGCCCATTTTCCGTTTTAGTATGGATGGTTACATTCATCGCATACAGGCACACGGATATTATCGATAGTAGCGATGTGGTGATTAGTTTTCTTAGCATGTAAGCCAAACATCAAAAATTCTATACATTAAGACATAATACCCAAATTTATAAGATAACAAAAGCTTAAAATGATGATTATGGAGGGGATGGTGGCTATGGGTGGACTCGAACCACCGACCTCAGCATTATGAGTGCCGCGCTCTAACCGGCTGAGCTACATAGCCATTGAAGATGCTTATTTTACGATTTTAGTTTTGAATGTCAATGACATTCTTCAATATTTTGATTTGATAGCTTTCGATATGAAACGATTACCATCTATCCAAGATTTACTAGTATTTGGTTTGTTTTTAGTAAGGGCGGGCAAATATTTGAATGATATCTACCCGCAGAAGGAAAAGAGATTAACTAACAAGAATGAATAGCGAGCCTGGTCCTCGAACAATTTGCAGAAGCAAGCGGTCACTTTTTTCTTTAGCGACTTTTTGCAAGGACTTAACGTCATTAATGTGTTTCTTATTCGCACTAATAACGACATCACCAGGTCTTAATCCTGCACGCCATCCAGCACTTGTTTCGGAAGCACCTACGACTTGCACACCAACCACGTTTCCATGAAGCGGGGTTTCTTGTTCATAATTTTTCAATGCCAAACCAAATAAGAAGGGATTTTCGGACTGAAGTTTTTGCTCATGCTCTTTTAAATCAGTCACGATGGTTGTCAAGACCAATTGCTTTCCATCACGGCGAACATGAATTTTTGCTTCTGTACCAGCTCGTAGTAAGGAAGTGGTTATTTTAACATGTGACGCTTGTGTAATAGGTGAATCATTGATTTTTGTAATGATATCACCTGCTTTTAATCCGGCACTTTCAGCAGGGGAGTTTTCATTTACTTGCGATACTAGAGCACCTTGCAAATTTTCACTATACCCTAAAGCGACGGCTAATTCCGGCGTTAATGGTTGAACAAATATACCCATCAACCCACGGTGGACGGATCCATAACGCAAAATTTGTTGAACAATTTCTCGAGCCATGTTTATTGGAATGGCAAATCCAATACCCACATTGCCGCCATAAGGAGACAGAATCGCTGTGTTGATTCCAATTAACTCGCCTTTTGCAGTGACCAGTGCGCCGCCCGAGTTGCCCGGGTTAATGGCAGCATCTGTTTGAATAAAATTCTCAACGCCTTCAATATTTAGATCACTTCGTTTAAGGGCAGAGATAATTCCAAATGTGGCCGACTGGCTATTTCCATAACTATTTAATCCAAACGGGTTACCAATTGCTATCACAAAATCGCCTACCTCGGCTTGATCGGAATCTGCGATGGGTAGACTTTGTAAGTTTTTAGCTTCGATTTTTAATACAGCCAAATCAGTTTCCATATCGCTGCCTACGATTTTGGCTTTTAAGCGTCGTCCATCGTGGAGGGTGACAGTGACGATACTTGCATTACGAATTACATGGTCATTGGTAATGATAATGCCGCTTGATGGATCAATCACGACTCCTGAACCAATGCTATTAAATTTGCGGGGCTTTGGGGGCAAACCTCTTATGGTGCGTTCTTCGAGTTCGGCAGGTGTTTCTGGTGCTGGCACATAACCTTGTACTGAGATATTGACAATGGCTGGCATTGTCTTTTTCAAAATTGGCGCAAAGGTTGGCATAGTCACTGCTTGGGTATTTGCTGCATATACAGGGGATAGCCCTAACAATGCAATTAAAATAAAACGGATCATTATTTTCATGTTCATAGTGTTAACCTATAGGTTTATCAAACCAAATAAAAGTTCCTATTCTACCCGTTTGCCCGTCTCGACGATAGGAGTAGAAGAGATTTTTTTGTTCAAATGTGCATAATTTGGATTTTTGGATCGACATGACGCCATTTAAGCGAAGAATATGTGCTGCCAATTCATCCAAATGGATATGCCATTTTTGTTGTTTGAAAAAATATCTTGGCGAAAAAGGATAGTTAAGTTTAAATTGATCACATACTTCATCACCTACTTCAAAGCAATGACCGCATATCGCAGGGCCAACCCATGCGATACAATCATTCGCATTACTATGCATTTTTTTTAGCGTATTTTCAATGATACCATCACACAAGCCACGCCAACCCGCATGAATGGCTGCAATCTCTGTGCCTGTTTTATTCGTTAAAATAATGGGTAAGCAATCTGCCGTTAAAATTGCTAAAATTTGATTAGGTTGCCTTGTAATGCTTGCATCCGCTTGATTATCCTGATTATGTGTCGCATCAACAACATGCGTACTGTGTGTTTGATGTAGCCAAACTGGAGAGGTCGGCATGGATTGCTCATGCATTAACAATTGCCGATTTTGCAATACATGTTGCATGGTATCGCCGGTGCGAAGCCCTAGATTACCATACTGGTAGGGATAATGGCTTGCTCCGGACATTCGTGTTGAAGCAAAGGCGTTGACATGCTTAGGTGCCTGCCAATTAGGTGTAATTATCATTATAATTAGCCTCAATTGCACAAATTAATGACTTTAGATCATCAGGAATAGGGGCCATCCAAGTCAAGGTTTGTTTGGAAGATGGGTGCTCTAATGTTAACCTAAATGCATGCAGCGCTTGACGTTTGAAGGCTTGTAAATGATTTTTAACGAGGTCTGAATGCTTGGGGGGAAGCTTTAATCGATACCCATAAAGTGTATCACCAATGATTGGATGTCCTATATGAGCCATATGGACTCTTATTTGATGGGTTCGACCTGTTTCAAGTTGCACATTCAGTAAGGTAAAATGTTGAAATTGTTTGTCAACCGTGTAATGGGTAATGGCTTCTTTGCCAGACACTAAAACAGCCATTTTCAATCGGTTTTTTGGATGCCTACCATAAAACGTTTCGATACAGCCGCCACTAATAATATGCCCATAAACTAAGGCTTTATATTCCCGTTTAATGATGCGTTGCTGTAGTTGTTGGACTAGGCTATTGTAGGATTCTAATGTTTTAGCAATAACCATAATCCCCGTCGTATTTTTATCTAGGCGATGAACAATACCTGCTCTTGGCAAGTTCGCTGATTCTTTATAGTAGGCTAATAACCCATTTAATAATGTAAATTCGCTATTACCAGCACCAGGATGAATGACAAGCCCCGCTGGTTTATTGATCACAAGAATCTGATCATCTTCATAGATAATATCAAGCTGTATCGATTGGGGTATGTTATCTAATTGTATCTTTGGTGTAAAACAAGATTCCTTGATGAAGACCGAATCATCGATTTTTAATTTCGACTTTGGCAAACAGGTTTGATCGTTTAGCAAAACATTGCCTGATTTAATTTGATCCGCCCAGTAATTTCTTGAGAATTGGGGTTGATTATTAACAATCCATTGATCAATGCGGCATCCATGACCTTGCTCATCGACAGTCAATGAAACGGATTTATCAGGCTGATTCACATTCTGTTTCCATTAATCTTGCACGCAGTGAATTTGGCAAGGCTTCCGTAATAGTAACCGTAACAAACTGACCAATCAATTCATCAGGACCATCAAAATTAACCACACGGTTGCATTCGGTTCGTCCTGCTAGTTGTCGCTCATTTTTTTTGGAAAAACCAGTCACCAGTAGTCGCTGAGTGGTGCCGATCATCGCTTCGCTATACCGAGCAACTTGTGTATTAAGACGATTTTGTAATAGTTGTAATCGCTGCTTTTTTACTTCCATCGTAGTTTCATCAACAAGATTCGCTGCTGGAGTGCCGGGTCGTGGGCTAAAAATAAAGCTAAATGACATATCAAATCCAATTTCATGGACTAAATCCATGGTGGCTTGAAAATCATCATCCGTTTCCCCAGGAAATCCGACAATAATATCGGTCGACAGTCGGATATTGGGCCTAACTTTTCTTAGTTTCCTGATTTTGGACTTAAACTCCAAAGCGGTATAACCACGTTTCATCAGGGTAAGAATTCTATCAGAACCACTTTGCACAGGAAGGTGTAAGTGATTGGCAAGTTCCGGAACTTCCGCATAAGCATTGATTAAATTATCCGAAAAAGCAAGCGGGTGGGAAGTAGTAAAGCGGATACGCCCAATTCCTTCAATCGCCGCAATATAATGGATCAACAATGCTAAATCGGCGATATCACCATTTTCCATTTTCCCTTGGTAATCATTAACATTTTGCCCTAATAAATTAATTTCACGCACACCTTGTGCCGCGAGCTGGTAGCATTCAACTAATACATCATCAAACGGACGGGATATTTCTTCACCCCGAGTATAAGGTACGACGCAATAACTACAATATTTACTGCAACCTTCCATGATAGAAACAAATGAAACGGGGCCTTCAGCCCTTGGAGCAGGGAGATGATCAAATTTTTCGATCTCAGGAAAACTGATATCAACAACCGGTTTCCCAGTTCGTTCCCGTTCATTTAGCAATGCAGGGAGTCGGTGCAAGGTTTGTGGACCAAAAACGATATCAACATAAGGCGCTCTTTTGATGATACCAGCACCTTCCTGACTGGCAACACAGCCGCCAACGCCAATAATAATGTTTGGATTGGCTTTTTTAAATTCACGCCATTGACCAAGTTGAGAGAACACTTTTTCTTGTGCCTTTTCACGGATAGAACACGTATTTAAAAGAATGACGTCTGCTTCATCAACATTACTTGTTTGAATCATCCCTTTGGCGTGATGGAGAACTTCAGCCATTTTGGATGAATCATATTCATTCATTTGGCAACCGTTCGTTTTAATGAATAACTTTTTCGTCATAATCGCTTCATAAATATCGAGGAAAAAAAGGCTTATTATTTCAAATTTGAACAATTTGGCAAGAGGCAAGCGCATTATTTTTATTTAAATGTGGTAACATTTGCATTTTATATCAATATTTCTGAGGAAAATTCTATGCCATCATTTGATATCGTGATTGAAACAGATAAAGTTTCTTTACAACATGCCTTTGATAATTCAGTTCGGGAGTTGCAGAATCGATTTGATTTCAGGGGCGTCCAGGCCGAATACACGCTTAATGAGTTCATTGTAACGTTAAAAGCGGAGTCAGATTTCCAAGTTGAGCAAATGGAAGATATTTTCCGTACCCAATCTGCTAAACGCAATTTAAATATGATGGGTGTTGAAAAGCCAGAAACGATGTCTCGAAGCGGAAAGTTTTATTCGACAACGTTGACTTTCAAGCAAGGGATTGAACAAGAAGACGCTAAGCGTATTGTAAAATTTATTAAAGAAAGCAAATTGAAAGTTCAGGCCAGCATACAAGGGGATAAAGTTCGCGTGACTGGTAAAAAAAGAGACGACTTACAAGAAACGATTGCGATGTTAAAAAATTCCGATTTGAATTTGCCGATGGAATTCGAAAATTTCCGTGAATAACGTTGCAACGAACTTATTTTGTGCTCTTGATACGGCTCATTTAATTATCATAACATACGAATTCAACAAGAAATTGCATGAGCTTTACCAATTATCTAATCAATAACAAGTATCAATCTTAGTTAGTATGTTGTTGATAGAGACACAAATGAGCGCATATTGACAAATTGGTCATTATATGTATAATTCTAGTTTTTTTTTCCGTTGTCCATTATGTCATATCCCCGTGAGTTGCTCTATCTGTTTCCTGCAATACCTTTCTTGCCAGAGAATATCTCCAAAGCGTTTATTCAAGATCCACTGACTCAAGCATTTTCGAAGTTAATAGAAGATAATCGATATCATCTATTGTCAAAATATGTGAAATTTAACTGGTGGACTCGGTATTTGACAAACGATGAAACTCTTGAACTGTTTAAAAATTTTAAATCCGCCTCTAATTTAACGCAACGTTATTACAGCGCATTAATTGAGCGAAAAACTAACGAAATAGAAATCAAAAAATCAGATATTTCCTATCTATTAACGTCTTACGAAAAATTAAGCATTTTAGTAGAAAGACAAAAGATCAAAGAAAAAGGGGAAGCTCTTGGGGTGTTTGTTGAGGAAAAGGATTGGTATGATGAGATTGAAACATTAAAAAAAGAAATTAGAATACAACGTCGGCTCATGTGTCTTTTTCAATTAGGCATCAATATTAGATTTGAAGAAATAGACGCAATTTTTAAACAATACCCATTTTTTAAACGCGATGTATTTCCATATACCGATGAAACTGATCTAAAAAAATGCAAAGAAATCATCCGCCAATCAATCTTATCCCATATTGGTAAGCACATTTGTTTTGACAGCCCAATCGATCTAAACAATGAAAATCAACAATTGGCTGAAGCACTAGGTGATGCAATTTTTAGTGATTCACCTCAGCGCTTTTCTGAGCAAGCAAAAAATTATAGAGATTCTGTGCACAAGAAATTGCTCGACGAGCTTAGCAAATATCGGCAGGTAGCTTCCGCACAATCATCTGAATCGATTAGCCAGTTATTCTCTGGTTTTACTAACAGTTTATTTGAACATGCTGATAGACTCGCACAAGCTTACCAATTTATTCAATACACGGGTTTTGGCTCGCAATCGGATTTTTTTCTATTTGACGTCTATAGTGCTGCCCGAAACGCGCAGAATGTATCTGAATTCAAACATGCTATTTACGGAATTTTAAAGCCTTTTCATCCGATTGTTCGTGAATACCAATCCATCGGTCTTTATGAAACCAATGAACTGCGAAAAGTTATCCGGATAATGATCCCCTTATTGATATTGACTGCCACGTTTATCGCGGTTGCTGCTATTTTGGCACCACTTGCATTACCGGAGATTGCTTTTTGGGCTGCTTTGGTTCCTTCAATATTTATCGGATTAGGCTTAACTAGCCTGTATTGTAAAGTTAAAGATAACCTATATCAATCTATTCGGCAGACGTATTACGGTGGTCAATACCAATTGCCTGAATTTCAAGTTAATGAACGCATGAATGTGATTTTTGGAAATTCTGCATCGATTGTTCAACAATTTTATATTGAACTATTGAAACAATGCCAGGCTAATGACGAATTATTTTCTGGTGAACAAAAAAAGGGGTTGTTAACGGATGAACAAAGCAAGCGAATGAATGAAAATAGACAGCAACTGCATCTCTTGTTAAAAGAATGGCATGATATCCATGAAAATCACCAAATTACCCAAGAAGAGGTGTTAAAAATCACGCGCAATCAGATGGTAAGAGTCATCAATAAGAAACGCAGTCAGTTGAGCCAGTTAGTTGAATCAAACTATGATAAAGAGGTAGAAGGGTGGGACAACATTGCCAAAAATGTAACAACGACTGAGCCCAAAAATCCCATAGCGAATGCTGGTAAAAAATTTGTTAGTCAACTGAGTCTATTTAATCAAATTAAGCGCTCGATTGACGAGGAAGCGCAAGTTTATGCGCCTATCTTGATAGCTATAAACTAGTGCACGCGATGCTCAACTTTTCACAGAACCAATCGTACCCGGGCCTGATTGGTTCTGCGAAAAGTTGAGTATCGCGCTATTTAATAAGCTGTTTTCGTCGTTTATAAGCCAACCATTGCTCTCGGATCACATGGAAAAGAAATGCGCCCAATAACTTTTTGTTCCATTTCACCGATTTTTTATCACTAAGACGAATGATTTGGTAGTAAAACCAGGCTACTTCGCCTTGAATATTGATACCTTGTATCATTTGAAAAGGGCTTGTCGGTCCCAAAAGACCATGTCCTAACAGTTTTTTTTCAGGCCGCGGAAGCGTTTTTAATTCGTGTTGTTTCAATTGATTTGGCCAATCTGGCATCACACAGAATGGTCTTGCAAGACCTAAAAAATCGACATGGGTTAACGCCTCATTCATCGCTGTGATCGTTTCAAATCCGCCAGTTACCATTAATGGGATTTTCGCAACTTGTCTTACTTGTTTCGCATAATTAACAAAATAGGCTTCACGGGCAATAGTTGAATCCCTTTTAGGCAAATCGGCCTCCCCCTTATCACCATGGTGACCTAGAAGCTGCGGTTGTTCATAAGTGCCTCCGGATAATTCAATCAGATCGAGCGGATAGTCATTTAAAACATTGATCACGTTGATACAATCATCGATCGAATAGCCGCCCTTTTGAAAGTCTGATGAATTTAATTTTAAGCCCACCGCGAATTGGCTGCTCACGGAGGACCTAACTGCTTCTATAACACGTTGTAGAAAACGCATGCGATTGTCAAAATTGCCCCCCCACTCATCGGTTCGTTGGTTGGTAATCGGGGATAAAAATTGGCTTATTAAATAGCCGTGCGCCCCATGAATCTGAACACCATCGAAGCCACATTCTTCTGCAATTTTAGCGCTTACTGCGAATCTTTGAATAATTTGTTCGATTTCGTGTGTTAAAAGGGCACGCGGTTTTGCAAATGAATGGAGAAGATCAAGGCTTACCTCAGAGGGGGCTAGGGGGGAGCGATTGACCCATTTTGTGCATTGCCTACCAGGGTGGCTAATTTGCAACCAAAATCGGCTGCCATTTAATTTGCCTGCATGCGCCCATCGTTTAAGAAGATTCTTATCACTGCTTTGATCAATAATGACATTGCCTGGACGTTCTAAAAAGCGTCTATCGATCATCACATTACCACTAATGATTAGTCCTGCCCCCCCCATAGACCATTGTTGATATAGATTCACCAAACGATCATTGACTTGGCCATCCACACTTAACCCTTCAGTCATTGCAGCCTTTACAAGCCTATTTGAGATAGCTTGTCCACAAGGTAACGTAAAGGGTTGAAATAAGGGATTGTTAGTTTTGCTCACAGCGACATCCTATTGATATTTAATATTATTTGATATGTGAAACGATTGATAGATTATGTTATAATAAAAAACATCCCTTAAGGTTTACAACAAGGTTGCTTTGGTGAAAAACTTTGTACAAATTAGTGTGTCAACGGGCTTAATCAGCTGAATTGTTTCCCGATAACACATAAATTTAGCCAAATTTTTCATTTTTTCTTTCTTAGCGAAACTTTAGGGCTGTTCACTAATGCCATTTCGCTACAGCTTATGCTATTCTAAGAATTTATACAACTTACGCTAGGGTTAAATTAAGGTTACATAGACATGCCTTCTGAAACAGTGTTTTATACCATCTTTCTTATTTTCGCAGGAGCATCTTTATTCGCAACCGTGGTTCTATACACCCGACAATCGTTATTAGTAGCCTATATCCTTTTAGGTATGGTGTTTGGTCCCTGGGTTTTAAAGCTAGTTGATAATGTTGGGACAGTTCAGCAGATTGGTGATATGGGAATCGTCTTTCTGTTATTTTTGCTGGGGTTGCATTTGCAACCGCAAAACCTCGTGCACATGTTAAAAAAGATTACTTGGATTGCCTTAATCAGCTCAGTTGTATTTGCAGTTGTTTCCTATATGATTGGTCGTTGGTTTGGGTTATCTGTTTCAGAGTCTTGGATACTTGGCGCTGCCATGATGTTTTCATCAACAATCATCGGTTTGAAGCTCCTGCCAACAACGATACTTCACCACCAGCATACGGGTGAAGTGATGATTTCTGTATTGTTAATGCAAGATTTGATCGCTATTATTATTTTAATCCTCATCAATGGTGCCCAAGAGGGAACCGGCTTTACTTGGAATGACTTAATTCTTGTTGGAATAGCGCTTCCTGCCATGATAGGATTTGCCTTTGCATTTGAGCGTTATGTGCTTATCAAACTACTGGCCCGATTTGATACGACACAAGAGTATGTCTTTTTATTGTCAATCGGCTGGTGCATGGGGATGTCGGTATTAGGTCATGCCTTAGGCCTCTCAGAAGACATCGGCGCATTTGTTGCTGGCGTAGCACTTGCGTCTAGCCCAATTTCTCTCTACATCGCTGAGAGTTTAAAACCATTGCGCGATTTCTTTTTAGTCATGTTTTTCTTTACGGTGGGCGCCACCTTCAATTTTAGCTTAGGCTCACAAGTCATGATACCGGCATTTATTTTATCCGTGTTAATTATTCTCTTTAAACCACTGCTATTTAGTATGTTGTTGACGTTTTCGGGTGAAAAGAAATCTGTCTCAAGAGAAGTGGGTTTTCGTTTGGGCCAAGCAAGTGAGTTCTCACTACTCGTTGCAAGTATTGCGCTTAATGGCCATATTATTTCAGAAGTTGCTTCGAATTTAATTCAAGCAACCACAATTATTACCTTTGTTGTGTCTTCTTACATTGTTGTTTTAAAATACCCAACCCCCATTGCGTTGTCGGATAATATGCGGAAGGATTAATACCATGAAATTATTAGTGATTTTAATTGCGTTGTTTTCAGAACGATTTTTAATGCACAAATTAGCAGACAAACGCGTTTCATGGATTCATTGGATACAAAAGCAATTTATCGAAATTTGCAATAATAACAAACCATTACAGTCACGTTTAATGAAGACTGTGCTGATGGTATTGCCCATGTGGCTTATCGTTGCGGGTGTCTATTGGATATTAAGTGATGCGTTCTGGGGTATTGCTTATTTTATCATGAACTTAGTTATCTTTTATTTTTGTATTGGCCCTACCAATATTTTTTATCCTTCTGAGAAAGAAGGTGTTGGCATACAACATTTAGTTATCGCTAACGGTGCTATCATTGCTCCTATCTTTTGGTATATTTTGCTGGGCCCTTTATTCATGCTTGCTTACCGCCTGATTGAACTGGCTAGCCATCATCAGAAGGAGCAGTTGTACTGTGAGGTCATTGTCCAGTGGCTCGATTGGATTCCGGCACGAATTACGTCGCTATGTTATTTGTTTGTTGGTCATTTTCAACGCGGACTTGAGCCTTTTGGTCATTACTTTTTTGCAAAACCTCAAGACAATAATGTGTTACTCGAATCAAGTGGGATGGCAGCTATTAGTGACGATCAATCAACACTCTCCGAGCTTGATGCTGAAAAAGCACTTGAACATAGTATTATTCTTTACCTGGTGTTCATTGCTATCGTCACCATTATCGCATGGTTTTAAGGATACCAAATTATGAAACGAATGATCGTTATTTTGTTGGCTTGTCTTTGCTTAACGAGTTGTAAAACAGGCGAACATATTGCTGTCAAAAATAGCCGAAATGCTTCTAAGGTGACATCAGAGGCCCCAAAGACCACAGCAAAATCAATGAAGCAATGCTTGCAAAGTTGTGAACAAATTAATCGTTCCTGTCTGAGCCAATGCAAGGATAGCTGCCGTATCTGCCAAAAAGAAGCGGACAAACAAGCTTGGAAAAGTTATGAAGAATACTATCAAAGAATGAAAATTCAGGGTACTTATCGGCCAAGAGATTGGTTATCTTTTCGAGATCCTTTAAAATGCCGAAAAGTGTCATGTAGTTGCCCAGGTGACTTAGACGTTTGTATTCAACAATGTGGTGGCGAAATTAAGAAAAAGCTACTTGCCACACCGTATTGCGAATAACTCGATAATATAAAATGGGGAAAAAATTAAATGTCGAACGAATCAATTTCAGATATCGATCCAGTCGAAACACGTGAATGGCTGGATGCACTTGATTCTGTCTTATCTGTTGAGGGCAAAGAAAGAGCCGCCTTTCTCGTCCAACAGCTCATCGATAAAGCGAATGGTGCAGGCGCTATTGTTAATACCTCAATTAATACACCGTATCGAAACACTATCCCTGTGCATGAAGAGTTATCCATCCCGCCGGATGAAGGCGTTCGCAAACGTATTGCTGCGTTAATTCGCTGGAATGCTGTGGCTATGGTGTTACGCGCTGGTAAGATTTCCCCTGAGCTAGGTGGTCATATCGCGTCCTATGCTTCCGCTGCAACGTTATATGAGGTTGGGTTTAACTATTTTTTTAAAGAAAATGACTTACTCTATATTCAAGGCCATTCTTCACCAGGTATTTATGCACGAGCGTTTCTCGAAGGTCGACTCTCCGAAGAACAGCTTAATAACTTTCGCCAAGAAGTCGAAGCGAATGGCTTATCTTCTTATCCCCATCCCTGGCTAATGCCGGACTTCTGGCAGTTCCCGACGGTTTCAATGGGTCTTGGCCCCTTGCAAGCAATTTATCAAGCTCGTTTTCTGAAATACTTGGAGAATCGAGGATTAATAGAGCCTAATAAGAGTAAAGTTTGGGTGTTTTTAGGTGATGGAGAAACTGACGAACCTGAATCTTTGGGTGCTTTAACCATTGCATCGAGGGAACGGCTTGATAATCTTATATTTGTGGTTAATTGTAATCTACAGCGTTTGGATGGCCCCGTCCGGGGCAACGGGAAAATTATCCAAGAATTAGAAGGGGTATTTCGTGGTGCTGGATGGCAAGTGCTAAAAGTCATTTGGGGCGCACGGTGGGATAGTTTATTAGCTCAAGATAGCAGTGGGCTTCTGCAAAAGAGAATGGAAGAGTGTGTCGATGGCGATTATCAAGCCTATAAAGCAGATGATGGAGCCTATGTGCGCGAAAACTTTTTTGGGCAATATCCCGAATTGAAAAAGATGGTTGAAAATATGTCAGATGATGATATCTGGCGACTTAACCGAGGCGGCCATGATGAAGGAAAAGTTTATGCTGCTTATGCCAAAGCACTTGAAACAAAAGGTAGACCAACGGTTATTCTTGCAAAGACAGTGAAAGGATATGGCATGGGTGCCGCCGGTGAGGGGCTAAATATTACCCATCAGCAGAAGAAAATGACCATCGAGCAATTAAGAGCATTTCGCGATAGGTTTCATATCCCCATTTCCGATGATGAAATCAATGAGATTCCTTTTTATCGACCAAATGAAAGTAGCCCGGAATTCAAATACCTTCAGCAACAACGAGAAAAACTGGGTGGGTATTTACCCAAACGCACACACGAATGCGAGCAGCTTCCTGTGCCTGATTTATCGGCATTTTCCTCCGTCATGGGAGACAGCGGCGATCGAGAATATTCAACAACGATGGCCTTTGTGCGCATCCTATCAGTCTTATTAAAAGATAAATCCTTAAAAGATAGAGTGGTACCTATTGTTCCTGATGAATGTCGAACATTCGGTATGGAAGGCCTATTCCGTCAAATTGGTATCTATTCGCCCATTGGTCAGCTATATACGCCGGTCGATCATGAGCAAGTAATGTATTACAAAGAAGCGAAAGATGGTCAGATTTTAGAAGAAGGAATAACTGAAGCGGGTGCATTTTGCTCATGGATTGCCGCAGGAACTTCCTATTCAACCAATCATCTCCCCATGATCCCATTCTTTATTTATTATTCAATGTTTGGTTTTCAGCGTGTTGGCGATTTAGCTTGGGCTGCTGGCGACATGCAAGCTCGCGGGTTTCTTTTAGGAGGTACGGCTGGGCGAACAACACTAGCCGGTGAAGGGTTACAACATCAGGATGGTCATTCGCATATTCTTGCCGGCACCATCCCTAATTGTATCACCTACGACCCCACTTATGCCTATGAATTAGCGGTCATCATCCATCATGGTTTGGATCGCATGTATGCAAAACAGGACAACGTGTTCTATTATATCACTGTCATGAACGAAAATTATCATCACCCTGAAATGCCTAAAGGATGTGAGGAAGGCATTATCAAAGGCATGTACTTGTTAGAAAGCATTAAAGGCAAAAAGGGGCATGTCCAATTGTTGGGGTCAGGCACAATTTTGCAAGAAGTTCGCAAAGCAGCACAATGGCTACAAAAGGATTTCAACATTGGTTCTGATGTTTGGAGTGTTACCAGTTTTAATGAATTACGTCGCGATGGTTTACATTGTCAACGGTATAATCGGATGCATAGCGATAAAAAAGCGAAGACTCCTTATGTGACACAGTTATTAGAAAAGACCAAGGGCCCCATCATAGCAGCAACAGATTATTTAAAGCTCTATGCAGATCAAATTCAACAATTTATTGACAAGCCATTTATTGCTTTGGGGACTGATGGCTATGGACGAAGCGATACACGCACAAAACTTCGTCATTTCTTTGAAGTTGATGCAAAGTTTATTGTATTGGCTGCGATTGAATCTTTAGTAAAAACAGGTGAACTACCAAAATCAGCTATTAACGAAGTTATGAAAAAATATGACATAAACGCCGACAAACCTGAGCCCATATCACAATAAAGGTCTGTCCGGTTTATGACGAATGAGGAATCATAATGGCAAATGAACAAAAAATAAAAATCCCTGACATTGGTGGGGCTGAAGGTGTTGACGTCATCGAAGTATTAGTGAAAGAAGGGGATTCTATCAACCAAGATACATCATTGATAACCTTGGAGTCTGATAAAGCGAGTATGGAAATTCCCGCCCCGGTTGCAGGGATCGTTAAGAAATTGATGGTTAAAATTGGCGATAAAGTATCAGAAGGCGATGACATTTTAGTCATAGAAACAGAGGCTGGAAGTAATGAGGTTAAAAAGGAATCTTCTCAGAATCAGTCAGAACCAGAAGTCCAAGGAAATAAAGAACGTGTAACGGAGCCTAGTAGCAATGCCACTTCGACTGCGCCAATGTCTGAGTCCATCGAATCGATTAAGATTCCTGATATAGGTGGCGCAACAGATGTCGACGTCATCGACATCATGGTAAAAGAAGGGGATATGGTTGAATTAGAACAATCATTGCTTACATTAGAGGGTGATAAAGCGACCATGGACATTCCTTGTCCAAAAGCAGGCAAGGTTAAAAGTATCCATCTGAAAATTGGTGATAAAGTCTCCCAAAATGATCCAATATTAGAATTGCTCGTTGCCTCTCATGGTGAATCAACCGTGACTCAATCACCTGAACCACCGACAAAAACGCGTGTGGACAATACGGCTGAACAACCGAAATCGATTGATGCGCCAGCGGTGATTAGTAAATCATTACCTAACGATCAGGCAGTCCATGCTGGGCCCGCTGTTCGTCGACTTGCGCATGAATTAGGCGTTAATTTAAACCAAGTGACAGGTTCTGGTCGCAAAGGTCGTATTACCAAAGAAGACCTTGTCCTTTTTGTTAAAAATGTCATGGAAAAGGGCGGTTCAGGTGGTGGCTTATCGATTCCCCTTGCTCCCGCTATTGATTTTAGTAAGTTTGGTGAAATTGAAGTTAAACCGCTTAACAAAATTAAGCGATTAACCGGTGAAAATGTGCATCGAAGTTGGGTGACAATTCCCCATGTGACACAATTTGATGAAGCTGACATTACCGAGCTCGAAGCGTTTCGTTCTGCAGAAAAAGAAGGGGCTAAACAAGCCGGTTATAATTTAACCATTATCGCATTTGTGACAAAAGCATTATACCTTGCTATGAAAACATTTCCCCAATTTAATGCTTCGTTATCGCCAGATGGAAAGGATTTAATTTATAAGTCCTATTATAATATTGGCATTGCCGTTGATACACCCAATGGATTAGTTGTGCCCGTGATAAAAGGCGTTGATAAACTCAGTGTGGCTGATATCGCGCGTGAAATGGGAAGACTATCACAAAAGGCACGTGAAAAAGGATTAATGCCTAATGACATGTCGGGTGGTTGTATGACCATTTCAAGCCTTGGCGGCATAGGCGGAACAGCATTCACGCCGATTGTTAATAGCCCTGAAGTAGCGATTCTTGGTTTATCAAGGTCTTATATCAAACCCGTGTTTCAACAAGACAAATTTGTTCCACGTCTCATGTTACCCTTATCGCTGTCTTACGATCATCGTGTGATTGATGGGGCAGAGGCTGCACGTTTTTCAGTGTATTTAGCGGATATATTGGGTGATATTAGAAAAATCATATTAGGATAAAGAGATTAATAGTGATGTCGGTTGGGTGCAATACTGATGCACTTGATAATTTATGAAAATAAGCCGTCGTTGCGAAAGAAGTGAAGGAATTTAGTGCAAATCTTTGTACAGAGATGAACTGGATTGCTTCGCAGAGCTCACAAAGACGAGGCTAAATAAAATTGTCCTGTTCAAAGGTTCAATGCCCAACACAGTTTTAAATGAGATAATAAATAGAGGCAAATATGGCAACTGATAAAAAAACAGATTTAGTCGTTCTAGGAAGTGGACCAGGTGGATACACAGCTGCTTTCCGTGCTGCAGACTTAGGATTAAATGTCATCCTTGTTGAACGCTATGATAATATTGGTGGCGTTTGCTTAAACGTGGGCTGTATCCCATCCAAAGCACTGCTTCATGTTGCCAAATTATTGGATGAAGCTGAAGAAATGCATGGCATGGGTGTTGAGTTTGGAAAAACTAAAATAGATAACAAAAAACTAGTTGAGTGGAAAAATTCGGTTGTTAATAAACTGACAGGCGGGTTAAAAGCACTTGCAAAACAACGAAAAGTTGAAATTGTAACAGGGGTTGGTAAATTTACTGGCAGCCACAGTATGGATGTGGCCAATGGCAAAGAAAAAATATCCATTGAATTTAAAAACGCCATCATCGCTGTCGGTAGTGAATCGATTAAACTCCCATTTATTCCCGAAGATGATAGAATTTTCTCTTCAACCGGTGCCCTTGAGCTTAACGATGTTAAAGGCGATATGCTCGTGATCGGTGGTGGGATTATTGGTTTGGAAATGGCAACAGTCTATTCCTCTTTAGGCGTTAATGTCACCGTTGTGGAGTTTTTAGATCAATTAATGCCAGGCGCTGATAAAGATTTAGTAACTATCCTACAAAAGCGTATGGAGAAAAAAGGGATTAAGTTTTTACTTAAAACAAAAGTAACCAAAGTTGACGCCAAAAAAGATGCCCTTCATGTGACCATGGAAGGAGATAATGCACCCGATAAACCAATGAAATTCAATCAAATTTTACTGTCTGTTGGCCGCAAACCAAATGGTGGCATGATTGATGCGGACAAAGCGGGTGTTAAAGTGGATGAACGAGGATTTATATCCGTTGATAAGCAATTGCGAACCAATGTTGCGCATATTCATGCGATTGGTGATGTCATTGGACAACCCATGCTTGCGCATAAAGCGATTCCTGAAGGGAAAGTAGCAGCAGAAGTTATCGCTGGCAAAAAACATTATTTTGAACCAGCTTGTATCGCCAGTGTTGCTTATACCGATCCAGAAGTTGCTTGGGTAGGCTTAACCGAAAAGGAAGCGAAGGAAAAAGGCATTGACTATGAAAAGGGCGCATTCCCATGGGCTGCCAGCGGTCGTGCTTTAAGTATGGGACGAGAAGAGGGCATGACCAAGTTACTCTTTGATCCGAAAACAAATCGCATTTTAGGTGGTGGTATCATTGGTGTGAACGCTGGTGATCTTATTTCTGAAATCGCTTTAGCTATTGAAATGGGTTGTGATGTGGAAGATATTGCCTTAACCATCCATCCACATCCAACGGTGTCTGAAACGATATGCCAGGCTGCGGAAGCATTCGAAGGTAGCATCACGGACTTATATTTGCCGAAGAAAAAGAAAAAATAACTAACCGATTAATCGATTTTATCATTCATAAGTTAAAACCCCGAGATGTCATGAGATTTCTCGGGGTTTGAAGTAACTTAAACTAATTTGTTAATAGCTTATTTGCCCTTAGAGCAACAATTACCGCCAAATATATTATAAAGAAAGGCGATAACAACGCCATCTATAAATCCATGAATAAATGCGAGCGCTGTCCCTAAAAATACATTAGCTAATGTAATTCCATTGATCATGTAAAGCGCGTTCATTGTCATGACAATTGTTGTTCCATAATCAATAAAATAGGCCATCAATCCTAGAATTAACATGGTTAATCCCATAAATACACCAAGGGCCAACCCGAGACCTTTAATGCTTAGCCGACACTTTTCCATTACTCCCTCCTTCGTACACGTTTACCCCTCACCTTAATTATAGTTGAGTCACAGACAGATGGTATTAAGTTATTAATTGGTATCATATTCTTGACAC
The DNA here is from genome assembly GCA_020051095.1 of Pseudomonadota bacterium. Classification (GTDB taxonomy): domain Bacteria; phylum Pseudomonadota; class Gammaproteobacteria; order Legionellales; family Legionellaceae; genus JAFIFT01. Next base: position 87,873 of record JAGVJN010000044.1, read on the forward strand.
TTGCAGAATGTGTCTAGCAGACTGTGCAATCCTTCATGACCATACAAAATTTACTTGGTTATTCGTTCTTTATAAATGGTATAATTATGGTTTTATAAAAGGGTATAAGGATTAATCATGTCCATTTGGTATCGAAGTATCACTGTCGAGCAGTTGAACCTACGTAGTCAAAATACAATGGCGGAGTTTTTAGGTATACAATTTACTGAAGTTGGGGATGATTATTTACTGGCGACCATGCCTGTCAATGAGAAAACCAAGCAACCCATTGGCATTTTGCACGGCGGGGCAAATGTTGTGCTTGCTGAAACCATGGCGAGCACTGCTGCCAACATTGTCATTGATATCGAAAAGCAATATTGTGTTGGCCTTGAAATCAATGCCAATCATATTCGTTCTACGACGGATGGAGTCGTCACTGGCAAAACTTATCCACTTCATCTAGGACGAAGTACGCAAGTTTGGCAAATTGAGATCAAAAATGCATCCGGTAAATTAACGTGCGTTTCTCGTATGACAGCATCCGTTTTATCGAGATAGTACGGCATCGCTTTCAGAAATACCCTCTTAATTTAAGCTGACATATGCTCTAATATGAGGATTACTAAAAAACCGATAAAAAAGCTCGAAGTAATTATTGGCGTATCTTCTACCTCACGCGCTTCAGTCAACAATTCTTCCGTAACGAGATATAATAGGGCTGCAACACCAAAGGATATCAGTGCAGATGTATATATCGTTGGCAGTGATTGCAACAAAGAAGCACCGCCAATGGAGCCAATTGGTAATAATAGGCCTAACCCAAACACGATCAAAATCGTGTTCAATTTATTAAATTGTTTACCCGATAACGTTGCCGCAGATGACAAGCCTAAAAATAAAACCTCAATTGCCAGCGCAAACGTAATTAGCAATCCACCTTGTTTACCAACCAGAAAAGCTATACCAATTAATACCCCATCTATGAATAAATCAATACCGACACCTGATATGAGTCCCCACGGGGTAGCAGACTGACCACCGTGAGTATGGCCAATAGCTTCGGTTAATAGCTTTATGCCAATCATTGTTATTAAGCCGGCTAAAAAGCCAATCGTCATAGCCCAAATATTAGTCCCTTGTCCCAAATGGGGTAATAATTCGATTGCCACAGCCGCAAAAACCACACCAGCAGCAAAATGTTGGGTTCCGCTAATTAGTTTTTCGCCAGGATTAAAAATCCCCGCAATTATTCCACCAAGTAACATCCCAAATGTTGGTATCAAGCTATACAGAAATATGGTGGTCATCGTATTGATTCTTAAAATTATTAACTAATTGAATATTATCATAAAGTACAGTTTTAAGTTTGTAAAATAGTAAAAAAAATAATCGCTTGTAAGTTATCTATTAATCTATCAAAATGTTTGTTTATTTTATCCAAGGAACTGCTCATGTCACATTTTCCTGTCATTATCATCGGTGGGGGGCCTGTTGGACTTTCAATGGCTTTATTGTTGGCACAGCAAAAAATTCACTGCTTATTAGTCGAAAAGCATCCGCACACCACTAACCATCCAAAGGCAAGAGGGGTCAATGGGCGCAGCATGGAAATCTTTCGCCAACTTGGCCTTGAATCTCACTTAGAAAAATATAAGCTTCCAGCTGAGGCGACACGCTTTATTTGGTTAGAAGACTTTCAAGGACAAGAAGTTACCCGGGTTGAAGACAACACGGATTATGCGAAACAAAGTCCAACGACACGTGCAGTCATCGCTCAAGATAATGTCGAAGATGAACTTTACAATAAAGCAGTTAATAGTGAGTATATAGACCTACATTTTAATATGAAAATGACCAGCGCCGAACAAAATAGCGAACGTGTTTTAATCACCGTTGTTAATCAAGCTTCAAATGAAACGACGCAAGTAACCGGAGACTATCTTATTGGGGCGGATGGTGCTTATAGTTCCTTACGGGATATATTCGGTGTCAACATGCAGGGGGCCGATAATTTAGGCGAATTTTGTAACATCTATTGTGAAATGAATTTAGACCGCTATATTGCTCATCGCCCAAGTGTTGGTTTTATGTTTACCCGGGAAGATATATTAGGCACCTTTATATTGGCGAAGGCGGGCTTTCAAAAATGGCTTGTTGGTGTTCGTCTAAGAGATGAAGCAGGTTTTAGCAAAGATATGTTTACCGACGACTATTGCGTGCAATTTGTGAAAGATGTTGTCCGGGATGACTCTGTCGACGTGAAGCTTATTAACAAAGGTTTTTGGACAATGGCAGCCCTTATTGCGGATCAATACCGGGTAGGCCGGGTATTTCTAGCAGGCGATGCTGCTCATCGACTTCCCCCAACAGGCGGTTTTGGTATGAACACTGGCATTCAAGATGCTCATAATTTAGCATGGAAGTTAGCCTTTGTACTCAACGGTTATGCAAATGATTCCCTATTAAACACTTATGAGAGTGAACGATTGCCAATTGCCTATACCAATATCATGTGGAGTAATAAAAATGCCGAACGTTTTAATAAAATTTATTCGTCGTTGATTGAAGAAGACTATCAATCGTTCAAAAATGCATTAGCCGATCAAACCAATCATTTAAATAACATCAATTTAGATCTCGGCTTTATTTATGGACAAGATTACGCCAATCATTCGGATTTTCAGCAAACGTCAGTCGTAGGGGGAAGGGCGCCTCATTGTTGGTTAAAGAGTCATGATAAAACTTATTCAACGCTGGATCTCTTTGTTGATAAATATATCTTGTTATGCGCCAAAGAATCTGAACATTGGCATTCAGTCCTAAAAAATAAGCCATTTCCCTATCAAATCCTTGTAATTGGCAAAGAGGGAGATTATGAAGATATTAACCAAGATTTTTCGCAATTGTATGACATTGATAACGATGGTGCTGTGTTAGTTCGTCCAGACGGGCATATCGCCTGGATAGGGAAAAACCAGCAAGCCGAGTTTGATTATCACCTTGATTAAGCAGTTATCACATTGACTATTAGGAATGGTTAAGCAATTGTTATTTTTTCTTTTGCTTGGGTGATAGCCATTCCTGCCATGTTTCCATGCCTTTTTGCATTTGTTTGACCCATTGATCCGATAATTGTTGATAGCCATCAAACAGATTCTCTTTGTCTGGCGATTGACTGAGCATTTCAAAGCCAGATTCTAAAAAATTAGTCATCATTTCATGCAGTGGATGGCTTGATAACTTGATGATATTAATAAGAATTTGTTTCGAAAGAAACGGATTGCTACTTGCTTCTTGTTCAACAATGATTTGTAATAAGGTCGCATTGGTTATGTCATTTTCAGTTGACGAGTCTATCACTTTAAATTCCACATTATGGTGAATATACGCTTTCAATTGTTCAAATGTGATATATTGACTAATTTCCGTATCATACAACCGACGGTTCTTGTATTTTTTTATTACTTTCATTAGGTTACCTGTTTATATTCCCTGTTTTTCCTTCTCATAAGACAAGTTGAGAACCTGCCAGAAGGGCATCGAAAGAGGGGAAGAAGGCACTTAGGATGCTTAAGCAAAATACAATCCACCATTTATGTTTAAATTTGCACCGGTGATATATTGACTTCTTCGATCAATAAGAAATTGCACTGCCCAGGCAATTTCATTTGGCTCAGCTAACCGTTTAGCAGGAATATCCTGGATGATCCCTTCTAAAATATCCGGACGAATTCCCTCCATTAATCGCGTGTTAACATAACCAGGAGAAAGCGAGTTAACGGTGATATTATAACGAACTAATTCTTGAGCAAGGCTTTTTGTAAAACCTAAAACACCCGCTTTAGACGCGGCATAATTGGCTTGTGAAAATTGCCCCCTCAGCGCATTGACAGAAGAAATATTCACAATTCGACCATACTCATTTTCGCGTAAATTATTAACAACGTGGTGGGTCACATTAAACATGCCATTTAAATTCACGTTAATGACATTATCCCATTGTTTTTTAGTCATTTTGGTAAATACAGCATCTCGTGTAATGCCTGCATTATTCACTAATACATCAATGGGGCCGAAGTCGCTGAGGATGTTAGTAATCACTTCGCCGCATTGATCATAATCCGTAACATCTAATAGATGGAAGTGTATATTATTAAAACCTTCCTCTTGCAACGTTTTAAGCCAATCCTGGCTTGCTGTTTTTTCAACAATATCCATCGCAAAAACGTGCTTACACTGTTTACTGAGCATTTTACAAATCGCTGTACCAATATCACCAACTCCACCAGTAACAATCGAAAGATGGTTCTTGTTCATAATCAGATCCTAAAATATCAAACCACCATCAAAGAAGGGTGGTGGTTTGATTTGGGACATGCCCAGATAATAAAATATAAATAGGGTAGTGGTATACGTTACATGTATTGGCCACCGTTTAAGTCAAAGTTGCTGCCAGTAATGAAACCGCTTTTGTCATCGGCTAAAAAGGTAACCATTCTAGCAACTTCTCCCACTTCTCCTAAACGCCCTACCGGTATTTGTGTTGTAATATAATCTAACGTCTCAGGCTTCATTTTAGCAACCATTTCAGTCTTAATATAGCCAGGCGATATCACATTCACAGTTATGCCTTTGCTTGCAACTTCTTGCGCCAAACTTTTGCTAAATCCATAAAGGGCTGATTTAGTCGCAGCGTAATTACATTGACCAAACTGACCTTTACGTCCATTGATTGATGAAATAGTAATAATTCTGCCATAACCAGCATCTAACATAGGTTGAAGAAAGTTGCGTGTCATATTAAAAACGGACGTTAAGTTAGCATCTAAGACGGTATGCCATTGCTCAGGCGTCATTTTTTTGAATGTGCTGTCGTTTGTAATACCCGCATTATTAACTAATACATCGATACGCCCATATGTATTGATTACTTTAGCCTTTAAGGCTTCACAATCTTCATAGTTGGAAATGTCTGCATAAGCAATATCAATGTTATATCCTTGATCTTTTTGCTTTTGCTGCCAAGCTTTAGCAGCGTCGTGATCCCCACCTTTATAATAACAAGCAATCACTTGAAAACCTGCTTTTGATAAATCTTGTGAAATGGCTGTTCCAATCCCTCCAGTACCACCTGTCACAACAGCAATCCGATTCGTATACATGATAAGCTCCCTTTATTATATTGATATGATTGCCTAATAAAATGGTGACTGATTAGTTACTATTTGTCAAATAGTTATACTTTTTTTGGATATTTATCTTAATGTACTAATGTATTTTCATAGGGAAGTAATCATTCGAAAGGGTTGATCCATGACTTTTATCCCTTTATAGTGGCTTTTGAATTTATTTGGGAGAACGGTATTTTAAAAAATAATGAAATCTCATTTATTGGAATGATTGTTTGTCTAACAGCGAGTACATACGCAATGTATGATTTTTTTATCGCTGTTGCTCCGAGTGTGATGACGTCACAATTAATGCATAGCTTTCACATGACAAGTACTGGGTTAGGGTGGGTAGGAGCTAGCTTTTTCTATGCCTATGCTATCATGCAGCTGCCTTCTGGGTGGATGCTCGATAGATATGGTGCTAAACGCATGATGATTTCATATTCGTTACTCTCGTGCTTAGGACTCATCTTATTTGCAACCACCTCCAGCTATTTTGTCGCTATGATTGGGCGGTTTTTATCTGGCACAGGTGTTTGTATTGGCTTTCTTGCTTCCTATTATTTGGCTTCACGATGGCTACCTCACCGCTATTTTTCAACTGCGGCTGCGGCTTTGCATTGCTTAGGCACGGTAGGCGCCATTATAGCGCAAAGGCCTTTAGCCTTGATGGTAAATAACATTGGATGGCGATACACCAATTTGAATTTAGCAGCAATAACGGTCGTGCTGACAATGTTATATTTGTTTTTTATCCGCGATGGTGAGTCGTCTACTGAAAAAAGCAAAACCAAATTAAGGGAGGCGTTGTCTTATTGTTATGGCAATACCCAACTTCGGTGGATAGCCTTGGTTGCATTTCTTGCTTGGTTACCATTCTCAACCATTGGCGCATTATGGGGCGTTCCTTATCTAATAAAGGTATTTAATTGGGACAATCTGACGGCATCTAATTTTTGCGCATTGTTTTGGATAGGTTCTGGTTTAGGTGGTTTTGTATTATGTGGTTTGTCAGAATGGCGGGGCAGGCGAAAAAAGCCAATGCAGTTATTTTTTTTGATAGCCGTTTTAAGCAGCTTGGTTATTGTGTGGATACCAACTTTCTCAAAAGGTGTTTTATTATTGTCGATGCTAATGCTAGGGTTATCAGTATCGGTACAGACCTTAACGTTTTCATTAATTAAAGAAAATGTCCCGCAGCAATATTTTTCAGCAGCATCAGGCCTAAATAATTCCATATCGATGCTAAGTTCTGCGATGGGCCAAGCGTTAATTGGTATTCTGATGGATTGGCATCGCATCAATACCCATACTTCATTCGTTGACTACACAATTAGCGATTACCAATTCGCATTAGCAATTGTCCCTATTATTGCAATAATCGGTTGGTTTGTTGTCACGTTTAAAATTAAAGAGACTTATTGTATTCCTGTGGAAAAAAGACTTAATAAGTATTCTTATAACAAGGAGTCAACCTACAGCAAAAAGGAGGTAATTAGTCATAACTAATGTGAGCCTACCAATCATTAATAGGTAGAAACGTGCACGGCTCGCGTAATCACAGGGTGATTGATATCATTTCCATACGCTTTGATAATAATTTGCTTGTTATGATCATCGGGGACCAAAACCACCTGCCAAGGTTTTTTCACTTTATCTTTGACATAAGAAATTCTAGGCATCGAAGAAGGCATAGAATTTTGCCGATTATCAGGATTGGCATGAGCAACCTGATTTAGTATCAATAATTTATCCACCATTTTGGAAGCAGTCCACATTTGATAGCCACCACCATCCTGAATATTATGAACATTTGACTCGATCATAACGACGGCCATCTGCAATTCTCTTGAAAGTAAATGCTGTCCTAATTGTTGATGTTTAACACGCATCTTATGCATTTCCTGCTTTTTACTCGCTGAGTCTTGATTGCCACAAGCAGACAGTAGTAAGGATAAGAGAGTCAAAAGCGACAAATAAATTATTTTCTGAATTCCAGCTTTCATATTTATCTCTAATTAGTCCATTTACAAATAAGCTTAGTTGTAAGTCGAGAATATGCAAGTTGGTTGCCTAGGATAGGTTATCAAGAGGGAATTAACTATCTATGTGCTAGGTCTGATTATTTTGATAATCAGTCTTAACGGATGGGTAATACGACTGGGCAAATTCTAACTAGAAACCAGGATTTAATTATGAAATTATTTTGATTACGAACCCATAATAATAACCCATGAAAGCCGACCTCCGCTTTATGCGGTGGAAGACGGGAATTGGTCTAGAGCAAGATTGAATGGGGTTTTATTTTGTCAGATTGAATTAAAAATAAAATTTCTTTTTTGGGTGCGGAATCTGGGATACAAATGAATGATAAGCTGAATGGATAAATGGGCATTTACTATATAAATACCCCATTTGATGATTGCTTATTAAAAATTTGAAGCTGTATTTGTTGGTTGAAATTGTGGTAACTCAGGGGATTCTAATTCTATTTGTGAAAAATCCACTTCATTGATCCGTCTAAACTGATTAACATCCTTCTTTTGCGTAAACGTTGTAACAACGCTCGCTAGCGAGTCGACTAAGTTCACGATTGGGCTAAGCGCAGCGACAATAAGGACGAAACCGGCTGCAGCAACAGTTCTACCAGCTTCTTTTAATTTGTGCATGGATTTAGAGGAATCACCGTTTATCAAGGCTATTAACGATTTACCTAAATCCACGATAGCCGCTAATAATGTGGCAGCAGAAAGCAATGTAAACAAAACTGGCGCCGCAATAATTGACGCGCTTCGATAGGCTACATCTGAGAATGAGGTGTAGGGTCTAAAAAAAACAGGACCATGGTAGCTCTTTTGAAATGGAAGTCCCGTTGTGCCAAGCAATTTATTAATCTGAATCATGATAAAAACCTTCTTTTGAAATTAGTGCGCAATTATAGTACATTTTATATAACAGAGTCAAATTCTCTCCGGAGCGTTAAATAAATATCAAGTTAAACACATAATGACAACAGACAACTTGCACCCTTATTTGTATTCGTTTTTTCCAATTAAATCTGTTATGGTAAAAGTTCACTATGATTGCGATGAATATAACTGAACTATCTTCTTAAGCGCTAACTAGTTCATCATATATTCTCTCGACTGACTTAGTGTCAGTAGTCTGCATTAATTAAATGATATTTTTGATATACAAGGAGTGTGTATGAAATATATTGTTACTTTTGCAACAACGGACGACCTTACTAGCAACCCTTTTTGGCATAGTTTTTTACTGTTATCAGTCGTTGATGAAACCGGGAAAATCAATGTGGTCGATAATTGGGGCTATTATGGAATACCCTCAACATCTCGAACGAGCTTTATCACCAAACTGAAAATTAAAATTGGCTTAGACATCGATTTAACAGGTAATCATGGCATGCTAAGGCATGAAGAAGCACGTTTTTTAGATCTCGGAAAAGGCCTTCATGGTAAAAGCTTTGAGTTAACCGAAACACAATTCAATACCCTTCAGCAACGCTGCTTAACACAAGTTAAACTTCAAAATGAAGCCATTCAAGACTACACGAAAGGCATTAAAGGAAAACCACCGGAAAAAACAAGAATCTACCCCCAAGAGGAATATTCTAAAAGCATCTACGCATTAGAAAAAGCAAGAGCTCATGAAGCGGGTGAAGAACCGCGATTAAAACCCTTTGAAATTCGAACGGGATGGTCTTTTTGGGGGCCAACGCTCAAAGAATCATTTACTTGTAAATCCATGGCTCTTGAACTCCTTTCTGGCATTTTAAAACCGGAATATATCGATGATCTGACGGAACATGGCAAACATCCAACCGTCCCCAAATATAGTGGTAAACAAGAAAACATTTATTTATATAGTTCGGGACCATTGAGAGCGCATAAAAAGCGCTCTGGCGATGTGGTCTATTATCGAAGCTTAGAAGACGAAGGCGTTACGCTTTCTTGGGTCATCCCCCCTCAAGAAATTATTACATTGACTAATGAAACAAAATCATTACTGACAATTCCTCCCAATTATATTGACGATGTAAAAATACTCACCTCAAAATTACAACAACTTGAGTGGGTGTTTATTAATGCAAAGCTTGATCAAGATTGTGAGCCTTATCGTCAAGGTTTAATAAAGCGTATACGGGATTATTATTTATCGTTTTCAAGGGATAATAAGGGAAATTATTCTCATAATAAAATTGGTAATAATGCCTTTTTTATGAATTTAGGAAACTTACCAAACGATCCGAACAATAACCCAACTTCTAGGAATATCTGCCGTGTCCAAAATTTCATAAATTTACTCCATTTAATCCTGGTTGATGGTTGTCGAATCTATAACCCAATTGCAAATGAAACGCAAATTGAAAAAGAGATACGACTGAATTCTAAGCGCTATGAGCTTGAACTACTTGGAAATTATCTTAGCCTTGCCGATAAGCATTTATTGGCTGAAATTATCGGTAAAGCTTACTTTAAACCAGCGTTTATTATTGATGAGGAATCGTTGGTTACACAAGAAAACGAATCAATGCCATTGGCCGTTCTATAAAACTTGATTCATGTTTCCTTCTCCTCAGACATGGGGAGAAGGTGCCCAACGGGCGGATGAGGGGTTGATAAATCGAAATTATTATCTGAATTCATAGCAGGTTTCGCTTAAAATGCTTACTAATTAAACTCTCAGGGGAGGATAAAAGACTCCCCTTTTCGACCAAATGCATTATCCAAATAGTAAATAATCCGTTGAGGAAGCCAAAAATTTGGGAACATTTTGTCATGACCATCGATAAAGCCAAGATGCCCTCCCCGCTCGCTTAGTTCAAGCATGGTTGTTTTCGATAAATCAGCTTGCTTGGGAATTGAATCAGGTGACATAAACGGATCGTCTTTAGCGTGCAGTATGACAACTTGGTTACTAATTCCGCGTAGAAAATAGCGACAGCTCGTTTTTCGGTAATAATCATCGGCATCGGCAAATCCATACAGAGGCGCTGTGATGAGATTATCATATTCTCGAATCGTATTAACTGACATAAGTTGATTTTCATTGACGTTAATAACGGGGCCTACTTGGTGTAATTTTCGAAAGGTTAGGTATTTAAGATCTTTTAATATATAGGCCTGGTATAGTTTTGAAACCCCTTCATTAAGCGTATCAGCACAGCTTGCTAAATCAAACGGCACAGAAACAGCGATGCCTAAGTCAATGGGCTTAAGGTGAGGCGTTTCACCGAGCCATTTTAATAAGATATTCCCCCCCATTGAAAAGCCAATCACCCCTTTAGGACAATTTGGATAGCGTTGATTTAGAAATTGAATGACTAAATTCAAATCTTCCGTAGCTCCTGAATGATAGGCAAAGGGTTTTTTGTTGGGGCTTAAGCCAGCACCTCGAAAATGAACTAAAACGCTTCGATAGCCCGATTTATGAATGGCATTAAAAAAGCGTTTTACATAATGGGAATTAACATTGCCCGCTATACCATGCAATAAAATAATCAAAGGACTGGTCTCTGGCAAACTATCATCTGCCCAGGATAAATCAAGAAAGTCGTCATCCGGCAAATCCAATCGTTCATGCCTTACGCGCATGGTTGGGGTTGGCTTATTAAAAATTGGCAATATCGTTTGCAAGTGACAACTTGCTAGCCATTTTGGTGGTTGAAAAGGACTTTCGATAATCATTTTTATATTCTTTCCAAATAGTTAATTCCCAGTGATATATTGGCAAACCGATGCGACCAGATATGTAAAAAATATAACTATTTATTAAAGTATAGTCTTTTTTAGACAGGATGAGTTTGTGGCGTATCGTATTTAGCTAAGCTATTTATAGAAAAACGGGGATATGGCGAAGATGTTTATTATTTATAAACTAGAATTTAATGTTAAGGTTTTCGACAGGCGACCAAGCAACTCCCATAAAAAGCTATTAATTGGTTATCATCATGGATGAATCGCAAGGTCTCATCATAATTACGTTGCCATTCTTCTTCACTCATCCCATTGTCTAGTTCTGTTTGTTTAAAGGCTATCAATCCCGACAATAATCGTTCTTTTTGTGCTTTCTTCCAAAGCAAGGGTTGATGATAAACACAATCCAGCATATCAAAACCAGCTTTTAAACAGTTATAAAAAAGTTTCATGCCAAAATTACCATCTCTCCCATCTCCCTCTATTTCATTTTCAGGCGCAATTAAATTTGGTTTATAGCCTTGCCATGCAAACGTATCTGGGTAAGCAAACGCAGCACTAACAACCCCTTCTTGACCAAAATAACAACCATTTGAATTTAAAACTTGATAAAATTGATGGATAACTAAGCGCGGACTATGTAAATGATGCAATAAAAACCGACAATAGACCGCATCAAATTTTATATTGAGTTTCTCGATATCATATGCTGAGAGAACTTGTGTTTTAACATTCGTTAACCCCAACTGCTTAATTTTGTTCTCAGTCACTTTCAGTTGCTCAGGGCTATTATCAATCGCAAGCACCTGTCCATTTTCCCCAACCTGATGAGCTAACCAGGCAGTCATGACCCCTGCCCCACAACCGACATCTAGTATGTGCATTCCTTGCTTTAACCCATTCTTCAATAGAAATTGTTGGGTGTGCTCATTGTATGAAATATCAAGAATGTCATAGTCCAAGCCTTCCTCACCAATTTCAAATTCATATTTCTCTTGATTAGCCATAACTTTCACTCTCCTCTAGTGCTACCAAGCTACAACACCACCATCATAACGTCTCACTATTTCTGCATGACTTGTATCAATATAGCTATCCATTTGTGTTAACATCCCTTTCACAGAAACATCAACATCCGTTATCGCATTAATACCACCCAAATCGGTTTTAACCCAGCCAGGATGAAGGAGCATCACTTTTACACCTTTTTGTTTTACATCAATGGCAAAACTGCGCATGACACTATTGAGTGCTGATTTACTAGCACGATAAGCATAAGATCGTCCTCGTTCGTTTTCGGAGATACTACCCATACTTGATGACATAACGAGGATATGTTTATCGTTACTAGCAAGTAGGTTTGGCAATAATGCATCGCATAATAGTATGGCACCCACACAGTTAACATTGAGCACATGGAGAAAATTATCGCGATACACATGACCAACAGTAACCCCTTGTTCACCGGTAATACCCGCATTATTGATCAATAGGTCTATCGGCCTTTTTTTTAAATTTGATTTTAACGCTTGAATATCACTGTCTTTAGTGATGTCTAATTGGTAGACTTCCCCCCCTATTTGTTCCAACTCATACGCTTTTTTAGGGTGTCGACAACACCCAATCACATGATAGCCGCGCTGGTTTAGTTGTTTCACAAATTCTAAGCCAAGCCCTTTATTTGCACCTGTGACCAAGGCTGTTTTCATTAATATTATCTCCATTTTAAACAACTTTATAGACAACGAATTTTCTAAAAAAAAAAGCATTTGATTTTTATAATTTTAGCCCCATTTTAATAATAATGGGCTATACATTATTTTATTTAAATGTTTAATAACTTTGTTAAAGGAGAGATAAAATGACTCGTATGGTGACTTATGATCCGATGGGAATATTAAGTGAAATCAATCGGTTATTTGATAACAGCGGCTACCATTATCGAAGTGGCAAAAGCAGCAGCGAAACCAGTCAATGGGTGCCTGCAGTGGATGTTAAAGAAAATGAAAAGCAATATCATTTTTTAATGGACCTACCTGGAATACAAAAAAAAGACGTTTCTGTTTCAATGCATGATAACATTTTAACAATTGAAGGCTCCCGAGAACATGAAACAGAAGAGACTGAAAAACAAAATTATTATCGCTATGAACGAAGTAAAGGTAAGTTTTATCGACAATTTACCCTGCCAGAATCTGTTGATGAAAATGCTATCAATGCAACGATGAAAAATGGCGTACTTGAAATAATAATCCCTAAAAAAGAAGCTCCAAAAGCAAAAACAATTGATGTCAAAGTCGAAGAATGATGATATCGGATGGTATTTGTAACATAGTACCATCCGCTTTGTATCCTATGTGTGAATGTCTTGTTTGATTAATACTTGCACTTTGTACGTTTTTTGGGTAATTTAAATAGTCTATAAATTTTCTTCATTTAATATATAAAATGGCCAACAAGGAGTTGTTTATGCATTTCATACCCAAATCAATCATTGCCTCAGTCATCATTTTTTCAATCAATATGCCATTATCCTTACACGCATCCATTACCAGAACTTACCACTTCCCTCCTAATCAGCCAGTTACCATTCAAAACCCTCTGTACTGGGATTTAGATACGCATTGCACCATCAATTCGAATGATGAAGAGGATACATTGGTCGGGAAGATGGTCCATCGTAGTGGTAAAATTAATGGTAATTATTTAAAACAAGGGCAAGACATGGCAGTCACAGTTCATCCTAATGAAGATTTCCATCTTGAAGCAGAGTATAAAGCTGTCGTTCAAATTACCAATTACGGAGAGTCAACTGTCTCGGCGAAATGCAGAATTTAAGCCCCATTAGTTTCATCCGCCCGGGCTAGTCCTGGGCTTTGATGTTCAGGATGAGATTCCTTTAATAGAAACACCGCTATTATTAAACTCGCTAAATAACATAATGGCATCACTGACAATGACCATTGATAGGAGGTTAATGGGTAAGAAACACTATGATTGATCATCACCCAATTTCCACTTCTGTGCAGAAAAATACCCACGAGTGGTTGAAATATTGCACCGCCAAGCAAGACAGATAAATTATTAAAACCAGACGCTGTGCCGACAAGGTGAGGCGGATTATTATCTTTGACAACCGCAAAACTCACCGTTTGCCCCCCCGATCCAAGCCCCATAACAAATAGCACTAAATAAGCCATTGCAGGTGATACGTTGGGAACATATAGAATTACTACAGTGGCGATAAAGCCCAACAAAGAGGATATCGCTAACGAAATTTTACGGCTGTATATGTGATCACTTAACCATCCCAACAAAGGAGAGCCAATACCAATTCCTAGCCAAATCATACTGCACATACCTGATGCAACTAGAACACTGACTTGATATTTTTCTTGCAAGAAAGGCACGCCCCATAAAACCGCAAAAACAGCAATGGGCGTCCATATAGTAAAGGCATAAGCACTGATAAACCAGGTATAGCTATGCCGACATACTTCTTTTAACCGACGAATTTCTCCTAAAAAGCTTCGCTTTTGTGGGCTTCGTTTGGGTGGCACAGGATAATCTCGTATGACAATGACCATCAACAACGCCAATGCAATGCCAATTCCACCTAATATAAAGCTCGCATTTCGCCAGTTAACCAGATCAATCAATGCAGCAAGTGGCATTTCGCCAAACATAGCGCCTAGCGAGCTCATTAATTGCGCTATGCCAGCTAAAACAGCAAAATAATGAGGAGGAAACCATCGCGAAATAAGAACTAAAACACCGATAAAAGAAAAAGCGGATCCTAAGCCAATTAAAAATCGTCCAACTGCAGCCGTAATTAAACTATTGGTTGAAGCAAAAAATATCGATCCAAATGCGCACACTAACAGTGCAATGGTCATTAAACGCCGAGGACCATAACGATCATACAACAAGCCAGCAGGCAATTGCATCGGTGCGTAGGCATAAAAGTAAAAGGCAGAAACAATGCCAAAGCCTTCTGCTGTCACCTTGAAAGTTTGCATCATTGGCTCAGCCATAACGCTAGGTGCAACCTGCAAAACGAATTCATATAAATAAAAACTCGCTGCCAGAATAAAGATGACATAGGATTTGAACAAGCTAGGAGTGTTATGTGCTTTCAAGATAGATTGATGTAGTTGTTTTTTACTATTACACCTTATTAATCACCCTTTTGTCAATGTTTTGGTCTCTTTTATCGTTGCGTGTACATAAGAAGACGTTTTTTTAAAATTTAATCAGACGAAATGTTAAATTAATTCTTGGTCCAATAATCGCATTCGTTTTTGGAATCGAATGCTTATAGTGGTTTTGGGTGTCTCCCTGCATAATTAATACACTACCCTGCTCTAACGTGAGTTGTGTGCGCTGTTTAGTTTGGTTGTTTCGCAATAAAAATTTGCGTTCAGCACCTAATGTTATTGAGGCGATAATCGGTTTGTCGCCGAGTTCACGCTCATTATCTGTATGCCACCCCATGCTGTCTTGTCCATCACGATAGAGATTCAAGAGAACACTATTAAATGGATGGCGAATTAACACCTCCACCTTATGTTTTAATTGCAAAAGCGGCTCATTCCATGGGGATGGTACATGCTTGACGCCACTATATTGGTAACAAGCATAAGCATCCCCATGCCAGGCAATCAATCGTGGCGCTAACATCGATTTCCCAAACATTTTATAGGATTCTTGTTGCCAACAGATACTATTTATCAATTGATTAAAATACATATTTGATTCTGATACAGTTAAAAAGTGGGGATAGTACGCTATATTTAATTTTTCACAACAATTCATGATCAAACACGCTCATTATTGAACAATGATAGTAAAATATGTTCCTGGACCCTCCGCCTAGGTAGAGGGCGACGATTAGGGGTGGTTTATTAATCAAAATGATATTATTACGTGATGCTCAACTTTTCACGGAACAAATCGGGCCCGGGCGCGTGAGCGAGCCCGAGCCCGGTTTTTAAACAATTCCAGGGCGTTCAAATTGCAAGGGTGGATTTCCTAGCATTTTGTTAACCATGATACCCATAGTATGTGCCAATACTTTTCTCCTTATTCTATTTGTTAAATGCCACCGGTCTCTTGCTCTGACTTTTTCGATGTGAAACTGCTGTGATAGTTGGGCAATCACCGTTTCAATCAGACGTCTTGTTGAAGTTAACCAGCGATTAAAATGCTTCCCTCTCAGATCACTCATATTGCTACGTAATGGTGTCTGCAAGTTAACCTGTGTATGTCCTCTGATTTGTTCTTGATAATCTTCACCAATTAAACCTTTGTCCGCGATTAAAAGACCGCGAATATTTCCAATGATATCCCATAATGACTCACGCTCATCAATATTGGCTGGCGTCACGGTGATCCCTGTGATCATTCCTTGGGAATCAATAGCCAAATTACCTTTAAAACCGTAATATGTCTCACTCTTGGAGGCGCAATGACCATAGGATGCCATACCTTTAAAGATAGAACTAAAACCTGTGCGCTTAAAATGACAAACTGGCATCGGCAATCCGTCCGCCATATGAAGTCTATCTGATAATGCTCCATTTTGAGCTGCAAAAGAGGCTTGTATTCTTTGTTTTATTAACCATAAATTTGCAGATTGTTTTGCATAATTACCTCGACTGCCCATTTCTGGAAACCATGAAAACCAATGCATCTTAAAGTAACGCCAGATCCCAGTATCCGTATCCTTCCCCAAAAATTCTCCAACAACGTCCATTGTGATCACCTCGCTATCAGATAGCTTTGGTTCAAAACCCCTTGTTCTTAATTTATCTCCATAACCGATTTTTTTAAACTCATCATCTATTAAGCAAAACAC
>JAGVJN010000014.1 GCA_020051095.1 Pseudomonadota bacterium
AAAATGGCGAAAAAAGTAGATTAGACGGAACTCGGACGGGCTCGGGCTCGCTCACGGGCCCGGGCCCGATTGGTTCCGTGAAAAGTTGAGCATCGCGTTATTATTAATAAATACCATTCACTAGGACCCAATAACTGCCATAGCAAAGCGTTAGCTATCCGACATCTGAGAATCATAGGCTTTTTGAACGGCTGCTTCAATCATTCTAGCATCTTCTGATCCGGGTGGTGCCAGCTGCAATAATCTTCGCCAATAAGAGATTGCCTCATTGAAGTGGCTTTGTTGGTAGGCATCCATGGCTAACATATTTAGCGCATCGATTTGATTAGGATTTTGTCGGAGAACTTGCTGAAACAAATCGCGAATTATAGGGTTAAATTGGTTATGATTCATCTGCCATAAAGCATAGGCATAATTAATTTGATAATTACTATTCGCTGGCTCAAGATGGTTTGCATTTTTAAAATGAACCATTGCCTCTTCCCATTTTCCTTCACTGGCAAGAAGCTTCGCAAGCAAATAATGACCTTGTGCACTATTGGGTTGTGACTTCACCTTTTCTTGTAAACGATTAATAAGCCCCTGTTTGCCATCCATGGATTGTAATAATTGCGATACCTTTTCCTTTTCTTGTTGTTTTTGTTGGTATTGTGTCAAATCAGGGTAAGCACCAATCAGTCTATAGATAAAAAATGAACACACGACAACAGCAAATACTGTCAGCAATTGAAAATTTCGTCGAATTGGCATCAACCAAGCAATTACCAAAGCAGTGAGTAGCACTAATAAAACAGAGATAGAACAGAATAACATCATATTAATTTACTTCTTTTCGCTGACAACTTTGCAAGAACACAAAAAGCCCCGAGATAACAAACAGCAAGGGACCAAACCATAACAGATAGGTTAGCCACTTAACCGGTGGATTAAACAGCACAAAATCACCATAGCGATCGGTCATAAAATGCATGATTTCATCATCACTTCTGCCCTCTTTGACTAACTCATAGACTTTCTCTTTTAAATCCTTTGCCAGTGGTGCATGGGAATCTTCTAAATTTTGGTTTTGGCAAACAAGGCAACGAAGTGATGAAAGCATATGATGAAATTGGGAAGACTGGGCCTTGGTTTCAAATGGATATAACTCAGCGGCTGGCTCAGCCATCACCATAGCTGATATAAACCAAGCAACCATGATCCAATGCACTTTCTTCATGTTGATTGCCCTTTTATGATCGGCAAGAACGCATGTTGCCAGATGTCAGTTGTTAAAATACCGACATGCCGATATCGAATAATCCCCCGCTTATCAATTAAAAATGTTTCTGGAGACCCATAAACACCAAAATCAATGGCAACGTGGCCTCGTTTATCAAAAAGAACCGCTTGATAGGGATTTCCATAACTATTTAACCAAGCTTTTGCAGATTCTTCGTCATCTTTATAATTGATACCAACTAAGTTGACACCTTGGTTTCCTAACTCAATTAGGAATGGGTGCTCAAGCGAACAAGCTTCACACCAGCTTGCCCAAACATTTAAGACAGTCCATTTACCGTTAAAAATAGACTGGTCTATTAATTCTCCATTGATGAGGTTTGGTAAGTGAAATCGAGGTACAGTCTGGTTAATTTTAACCGATGGAATCGTTTGAGGTTCTAGGAATAATCCCCGAAAAAAAATTAATACGAGCGATATAAACGCAACTAATGGGAGTAATCGGTAAATAAAAGTTCGATTTATCATACTGAGCGCCCCATACCCAGTTCGCTTGCTAAACACTTGCGATAGTAGCGCGGGTTTAGCAAGGCAGTTAAACCGCCTAGCAAAATGACAAAACCACCTGCCCATATCCAACGCACCAACGGTTTATAATAAAGTCGAACTGACCATGAATTATCATCAAGCGGTTCACCTAAGGCAATATAAATATCTCGAAAAGGCGTCACGTCAATGGCAGCATCGGTCATTGCCATTTTTCCAACATGATAGATTCGTTTCTCAGGATAGACTACCGAGTGATAGTTGCCCTTTTCAACATGAAACTGAGCAATCGTTCCACCATAATTAGGTCCTTGCAATGTATTTTCAGACTCAAATTGTATTGTATAACCACCGATTGTCAGTTGCTGGCCAGGTTTCATGCTAACGTCGCGTGTAATCCCATATCCTGTTGAAATGGACACCCCAACGATGACCATTGCAACACCAAAATGAGCCAGATTCATGGACCAAAATGAAGCAGTCATCCCGCGAATACCATTTTCTTTCCATCGATTAATCACCGATAACAATATGCTGCTTTTTATCCAAAGTGCCAAGCATAAACCAAAGAATGGTTGGAGATAGATGGTATAATCAGCCCACCAAAACACCCCAAAGGCCGTGATTATTGTAATGATAACCATTTTGATTAATGTCGAACGAATTCTTATGAAGCGGTCTGATTGCCACCTGACATGAATCCCTACCCCCATTAACACAAATAAGGGAATCATCAATGGTACAAATACCGTATTAAAATAAGGAGCTCCAACCGATATTTTTCCTAAATTAAGTCCATCTACGATTAATGGGTATAGTGTTCCAAGCAAGATAGAAAATAAAGTGACAACAAGAATAATATTATTCAGTAATAAAAACCCCTCTCGAGAATAGGCTCTTGGTTTATGTGGGTTCACTAATGTTTCACCACGCCAAGCAAATAAGCTCAATGAGCCGCCGATGACTATAATCAGGAATGCTAAGATATAAAGGCCTCTTTGTGGATCCACTGCAAAGGCATGTACTGATGTCAGCACACCCGAACGCACTAAAAATGTGCCAATTAAACTCAATGAAAATGTCATAATGGCTAATAAGACAGTCCAGGCTTTAAATTGCTCTCGCTTTTCACACGCAATTAATGAGTGGATTAATGCTGTTCCAGCAAGCCAGGGCATAAAGGAGGCATTTTCGACAGGATCCCAAAACCACCAACCACCCCAACCTAGCTCGCGATAAGCCCACCAGCTACCTAATGTGATCCCCACCGTCAAACAACACCATGCCCCCATCGTCCAGGGTCTTGTCCATCTGGCCCAGGTTGATTCAACGGTACCCATCCATAATGCTGCAATGGCAAATGCAAATGCAATAGCAAATCCAACATAGCCCATATACAACATAGGGGGATGAAAAAGAAATCCCGGATCTTGTAATAGCGGATTTAAATCACGCCCTTCCAATGGAATTGGCGTTAGTTGTCTAATAAAAGGATTGGAGGTAAATAGAATAAAAGAAAGCAGACCGAAACTTAAAAAACCAAGGACGATAAGCACCCTGCTAACAAATTGTATAGGTAAATACTGACTAAATTGAGCAATTAACACCATCCAAAAGGTTAATATCAGAACCCATAACAAGATGGAGCCCTCGTGACCACCCCAAACGGCACATAGTTTATAAAACCAAGGCAGTAAAGTACTTGAGTTTGATGCAACATAAAGCACACTAAAATCGTCTTGTATAAAACATACGGTTAATATCGCTTGAGCGATAAGTACCAAAAGGAACACAAGCCTTGTTAAATTTCGGCTTCGGCCCATCACGTCCTCACGCTGTTGAACGATGCCAATGGTAGGAATAACCATTAAAACGAAGCTCGATAGCAAAGCAAGTATTAAGGCCATTAAACCTATCTCAGGAAAATACATTAGCTGCTAGCTCCTGTCTTTAAGGTCTTTTGCATTGAAGCCTTCACTTCAGGAGGCATATAGTTTTCATCGTGTTTTGCGAGTACATTGCTTGCTTGAAAACGTCCTTTCTCATTCATGGTACCCGTGGTAACGATGCCCTGACCTTCTCGAAACAAATCAGGGAGGATGCCTTCATAAAACACCACCACATCATTGGCAAAATCGGTCAAGGTAAATTGAACTTCAAGCCCACCTGGTTTTCGTGAAACAGATCCCTGCTTTACCATGCCGCCAAGGCGTATGGTCTGATTGATAGGGGCTTCGTGATGCATGATTTGTGTTGGTGTATAAAATAGACTAATGTTTTGTCTGAGTGCATATAAGACTAAACCCAAGACAATGAGCAACCCAACAAGCAAGGAAACAATTAACAGCAATCGTTGTCGACGTACCGGATTCATGACGATGGCCTTTGAAATAATCGTTTTAAATGGTTAGTTACACGGTTTCTATACATTCGCAATCTTATGAAATTGAATAAAAATACAACAAAAACCAATCCATAAGCGGGCCAGACATACATGTCATAATTGCCCATAGACAACCATTGAGTTAGATAATTCATCCATTGCCCCCCAAATATAGGTGCTTGACCCATTGTTGCTTATTCTCGCGTTCAATCAATTTTGTTCTTGCGCAATCAAGGATAAAGTACACAGACAAGGTCAAAAAGCCAACCATCATCAAAAAAAGTGGGTATAACATGGAAGAAGCGATTTTGGGTTTTGAAAAAAGGGATAATGTTGCGCCTTGATGCAGCGTATTCCACCAATAAACAGAAAAATGAATAATTGGTAAATCAACTAACCCAACGAGTGTCAGCACAGCAACTAATTTATCAGCTTGTGTCGGGTTGCGAGTCGATGATTGTGTAGCAATAATGGCAAGATAGATTAAAAGGAGTATGAGCTCAGAGGTTAAACGAGCATCCCAAATCCACCAGGTTCCCCACATTGGCTTACCCCATATACTGCCGGTAACTAGTGCGATGAGGGCCATGCTGGCACCGATGGGAGCAGTCGAAGATAATAAGATTCCTGCCAATTTAATTCGCCAAACTAGTGTTAATATAGCTAAAAAACCCATTAACGCATACAATGACATCGAAAGCATCGCTGCTGGAACATGAACATACATAATTCGGAAAGCATCACCTTGTTGATAATCAGCAGGTGCAATAAATAAGCCGGTGAAAAGGCCCGATAAAAGTAGAGCAATTGCGCAAACCAACAAAGGCCTTTGCAACCAGGTTGTGTTTTCATAAAACCATTTAGGCGAGGCTAAAGAATAAAGAAAGGACCACATAGTTATTTTAATCTACCAATCGGTGCCAGAATACTATCACACTCTCCTTCCATAGCCAACTTATGGCGATAGCCTTACTCACACTCACTAATTTGCATTTTGATAACTAAAGCGATTGGCCACGGTAATAGCATGACGCTGCCTATGGATCCTGCCAATAACAAAGCTAAATAGGGATTAACATTAATGGGTTGTGACGCTAGACTGACCACACCACTTCCCCAAATCATCACCGGTAACACGAGAGGAAGTAAAATCAAGGCCATCATGACCCCCTTCTGTTGCATCGATAAGCTAAATGCCGCTGCTAAGGCAGTTAAATAAGCAATCATAAGCGAACCTGCGGAGACTGCGGTAAATAGTATAAGAGACTGGTAAAAATGCAAACCATATGCCACTGTTAATATTGGCATTATCAATAAGGTAGCAACCAGCGAAAACAACCAATGAACGAGTACTTTTGCTTGGGTTATGGTTACAATTGGTTTCTGCAATAAATACCATTGTGTCATCAATCCATTATCATAATCTTGTTGCCATACTTGATCGATGGATAACAACATGGACAATGTTAAACCAAACCAAATAATACCAGGCGCCAAGGACTTTAATGAATTAGGCGAAAATGGCAAGGACAATGGGAAAAATAAACACACCATCAAAAAAAACAAAATCGAAAATACAACATCCCTTGGTTGCCTGGCTTTCAGTAAAATTTCTCGGCGACAAAATTGGTAAAATTGGTTCATAACATATAATTCATTGTTTTACATGACAAATTTGGAAGCGGTTGATGTGATGTTACAACAACAATGCCATTTTGGTTAATATGATGTTCAATCAATTTTAGTAGATTTGAGATGCTTTGTTGATCTAATCCAACAAATGGCTCATCTAAAATCCAAATGGGTCTTTTGTGGAGAAGCAATGCCATTAACACGGCTTTTTTGCGTTGGCCAGCCGATAGTTGAATAGCTGGCACATGTTCGCAATGACCTAATTGAAAATAATTGAGCGCTTGATGGTAAGATTCATCGGGAACAGAAGATAATAGCCAGTGTTCAGAAATCGATAATTGATTTTGCAGTGGTATTTGATGACCAATGTAATTGATATTTTGTTGAAATCGACTTAAGCGATCCTGTATTGGCTGTTGATTAAAAAGAATCAATCCACTCTCTGGTTGTTTGAGACCGCATAAAAGTTGTAATAACGTTGTCTTCCCAGCACCATTCCCAGCTTGAATATGAAACACACAAGCAGCTGGAATAGAGCAATTGATATTAGTTAATATAGGTGTCGCTTGGATACTGTAATAGAGCTGCTTGACTTCTATCATTGTGAGCACATACAAAAATATTGCTGGTTAATTTTATTTATATATTCAGGAACGTCATTTATAATTGATATTTATTAAATGCACCGTCCTTGCGAGCTTTGCGAAGCAATCCAGACAGATCTCTGAACAAAAACCAGTTCTGGATTGCTTCACTACGTTCGCAACGACATCTTATTTAAAAAATTGTTCAGTAAAATGGCAAACACTCCTCATGCAATCGCCTATTATATCGATTAAAATCAATAAAAACAAAATTTATTCTTAACACGCCCTCCTTTTAAATCTAGAATATATTTTTAATTAATAGAGGTTAATACTATGGCATTTTTAGCTGAATATGGCATGTTTGCGTTGAAGTTGCTGACTATCATAATAGGAATCCTAATTTTACTAGCCGGAATAATATCAATTAGTAAAAAAAGCCAACCTAAAGTATCGCTCGAATCATTGTCAGATGAATTTGAATCGCTAAAAATATCCCTGAATAAAGTGGTTAAACCCCATGTCAAACAAAGTCGCAAAGAATTAAAGGCGAAACATAAAGCCCAAAAAGAGCTACCGTCTATATTTGTCATCGATTTCGATGGTGACATCAAGGCAAGTCAAACTGAACAACTGAGAAAAGCGGTTACGGCAATTTTAGCGGTTGCGACGGAAAAGGATCAAGTGGTTATTCGATTAAATAGCCCAGGGGGCGCTGTCAATGGCTATGGATTAGCCGCATCACAACTGCAACGCATTCGAGACAAACAAATCCCGCTTGTTGCTTGCATTGACAAAATCGCAGCAAGTGGCGGCTATTTGATGGCTTGTGTGGCTAACCAAATTATGGCAGCACCTTTTGCGATCATTGGCTCCATTGGGGTGGTAGCTCAGCTTCCCAACTTTCATCGCTGGCTCAAAAAGCACGATATTGATTTTGAGCTCTTAACTGCGGGTGAGTTTAAACGGACATTAACTGTTTTTGGGGAAAATACCGCTAAAGGACGAGAAAAATTTCAAGAAGATATCGAGCTCATTCATCAAGCGTTTCGAAATTATGTGATGCAAAATCGGCAAATGATTAATATTGATGAAGTTGCCACTGGAGAGCATTGGCTTGCACTCGATGCCTATCAATATAGGCTGATTGATGTATTAAAAACCAGCGATGATTATCTTATTAGTCAAATGTCTGACTATAATATATATAGAGTTAAGGTTCATTCCTCACCAGCACTCATGGAAAAGTTAATGAAACCTGTAGCAAAAATGTTACACCCTTGGTCTTAATTATGGCGACACCTAAACGGATTACAAAAGCGACACTCATCAACATCGTCGATTCTGCAGCGAAACTGACTTCCGGTAACGCTGCAAATTACATTCCTGAGCTTGCCCATATCGATGAAGATTTAATTGGAATAGCCATACAGCAAATGGAACATAAAGTCCTGACATATAGCAACAAACCATTACCCGATGTTACCTTGCAAAGTGTTGCAAAACTAATTCCGTTAATCGGATTATTAGAAGAAGTGGGGCTAGATCAACTTTTACAATGGGTAGGTGCTGAACCATCCGGTGATGAATTTTCATCGATTACCCGGTTAGAACAATTTGGACCTAAACCCTCCAATCCAATGCTTAATGCGGGTGCGATAACATTGTGCTCAAAAATACCAGGCACAGGCGAGCAACAATTTGCTTGGTTAGAGCGATGGGTCATGCAGCTATTTAACCACCGATTGTCGATCAATCCCTTAGTTTTTAATTCTGAAAAGCGAACCGGCGATCGCAATCGATCCCTGGCATTCTTATTAAAATCGCATGGCATTATTGATGGTCCAGTTCCTGAAATTTTGAACGTTTACTTTACGTTATGTTCTTATGAAGCCTCATTAGAGCAGCTAGTTATGCTACCATCATTGCTAGCCAACCAAGGTTTTTGCCCAATTAGGAAAACACGGATAATTAGCAAAGAAACAGCTCGCACAACATTATCCATTATGGCAACTTGCGGGCTATATGACGAAACAGGAACGCACATGGTACAAACTGGATTACCCGCAAAAAGCGGCGTTTCTGGCTATATTATTGCTGTCATGCCAGGGATAGCCGGTATTGCCTGCTATAGTCC
Source organism: Pseudomonadota bacterium (assembly GCA_020051095.1). Classification (GTDB taxonomy): domain Bacteria; phylum Pseudomonadota; class Gammaproteobacteria; order Legionellales; family Legionellaceae; genus JAFIFT01. Next base: position 8,501 of record JAGVJN010000014.1, read on the forward strand.
GAAAGTAAATGCAAAAGGTAATAGCATCCGTGGGCGTGCTATGTTGCAGCAATTAGCCCAATTGTTTGGTTGGCATTTTGCTGCGCGATAGTCATTTGCCTTGCTAACCGGCTGAAATACAGCGTAATACGACAGTTAAAAAATTTACTACACATTAATTTTTTTGCTAGCAGAAATTTCATAACCTTGTAGCCATTGGATACCCATCTTTTTCATTTGTTTCACTTGATCGAGCGATTGTACTTGCGTAGCAATTGCTTCTATCCCCACCGTTTGTAGCAAATCAATTATATAACGCAGCATCATTTCTGACTGATCTGTTTTAAAAGCATCGTGAATTAAACTCCCATGTATTTTGACATAGCTCAGGGGGATCTCTTGTAAGTAATTCATCGTTGATAAATTAACACCTGCCTGATCAATACCAAACTGGAATCCTAAGTCGATTATCTGATTAATAAAACCCATCATGGTTAATTGATTGCTAACGAGCCAAACTTCCGGTATTTCGAAAGCTAAACGATGGCGCATAGACCTTGAAATGTGATTTAATTTCGCTAATAACGCCAGCTGATCCCCTTGCTCCAATATGGTATTCAGGGATAAGTTCATCGCATAAGTGCTATCATTTTGTATCAATAGTTTTTCAACATTATCGATCATTAGATTATCGATCAGTGATGATAATCCCGATCGTTGTGCTATCGGCAAGAATGCATTTGCACCAATTTCTTTATCATCTATCATGATGCGTAAATACAGCTCTTGATGTAGTATTGACTCTGAGCCGACAACCGCTTGTTCGTAAATAATAAAGTTGTCTGTTATAAGTGCAGACTTTAATGCATTGGGGTCAACAACCTCGATTTTAGTCTCTCCATCGGTGATAACATGATAACTTTCACCCGATTCCCTGGCTTTATTTAACGCTTGATCCGCCAGTGTTAAAACGTTTGATGAGGATTGATTAAATGCATAAGGAACTACTGAAAAGAACACTTCTACGTGGTCATCTTGTTGTTTGATTTTAGCCAATCCTTTTGAAAAATCAGGGATAGACGATAAAATTAATTCTTTGGATATCTCTTTGATGACCAAGCCAAATTGACTACCGCCAATTCGACAAATAAGGATTTGTGAGTGAACTGACCAAAACTGTTGAATATATTTTGAAAACGCTAGAATGATTTCATCACCTTTTGCGTATCCGGAATGAATATTGAGATCATCCAGGCCCTCTATAGTCACGAGGATAAAATACCCAGGACAAAACTCTTCTTTATTTGTTAATAAATAGTTAAATTGTTGCAGAAAGAAACGTCGATTACCCAGATTTGTCAGTTGGTCTACATAGGCTTGTTGACGTAATCGTTGGATTTCACTCATATTACTTCTGAATAGACTTTTCAAATGATGGACCATGCGGTTCATGGCCAGCGTTAATTTTTTTAACTCTGGCGTTTTGGGAATATTAGCTTGAATAACAAACCGTCTGTCACATATATCTTGCGCTTGCTCAGTGACACGATCCAGTGGCTTCATAATAATTCGTATTGAAATAAAGATAGTTATCGACGTAATCAAAGCAAACAATAAATACCAAATAAGAAGGAATTTAGCATTTTGCCATATCGATAGATAAGCAATTTCCGGATCCGTTGTTACGACGAGATAACCTACTTGCTTCCAACCGTCCATAATCACATTTTTTTGAGAAGTGCTTGGCCATGAAATTAAATCACGAAACCAATCAGGCACTTTGATCGTGGATTCATTTAATTTCCTTGAGATAAGTAGTTCATCTTTATGATTATAAATTTCGATTGAAGCAAAATACCCCTGATCAAAGACAGCTTGCACCATGGATAGCATCATTGCTTTGTCCGTCTTTGACAAATAATGGGATAAAGATAATCCGAGAGAGGTTGCTGTATCCTGAGCATTGTTGTTTAGCTGCTGGCGATAGAAATGGGCTGAATTATTCAAGGTAATGGCGTACGTTCCCATTAAGACAACAAATAATAAAAACAAAACGCCATAGATTAATTTTTTAGTTAAACTCATTGTTTGTTCCCTCTTTTTCCATTCGTTTTAGTAAGTCTTGCCATTTTCTCAAGCGGTTAGAATCGCCTACGCGTTGATCACGACTTTGTTGTCTTACTAACCACAGACCATCAATATTAAAACTATAGACCGGAATTAAATCACTCCGTTCAGAAGCCGGTAATATTTTTGAGTTAATATTATCCAAAATCAAAGGATCACTGCCTGTGGATTCATAGTAAGCTAAGACCATATGAGCCTGATTCAAAGTTTTTGATTTGACATAGACTATTTTGAGCCTCTCGCTAGGGACCCCCATTTTTAAAAGGGTAAAATATTTAGCAATCGAGAAATCCTCACAATCCCCTGCGGCAGACTCAATGAATTCTTTTGGCGTCTGCCAATAATCCGGCTCTCCTTTAAATTGCATATCACTGACAAATTGAAAGAGATTAAAAAACCGATTAACTCGGTCTAGTTTTTCAAACTCTGACATATTGGCCTGTTCATCAAGCAATTTTTGGAGGGTTAGGAAACGTTTTTTAGCTGATCCATTAGAATGATTAATTTCATGGTTAAAATCTTTCGAAATTTTTTGCTGGGCATACATATTGAATGTGCAAGTGGCAAAGCATATGACAAAAAGACTTAGAAATAGCCTACTTTTTCTTTGCATAGTAAGTTACTATTCGCTTGTCCTTGAAATCATGCCGAAAGGTAACCAATAATCCTTCCACATGCGCAATTGACTTCAGTCGTTCCATAGTATTAGCCGCTAATCCTCTATATTCATACGGTCCAGCAAAGACAAAGTAGCACCTGTCAATTTCCTTAGCAAATACCTTAAAGCCTTTCGCTCTCAGTGTATCTACCATATTTTTAGCAAAATTCATCGAGCTAAATTTTCCAACCTGTACAAACCAATCTCGGTTTCTTGCTGGATAGGGAATATGACTATTTTTCAATAAGTTGGGTTTAGTTAAAGGCGTTTTTTCAACTTGCTTGACGGGTTTAGCGATTCTTAAATCTTCTTCAAGCATTTCAGGCATTGGAACACCATCCATGGGTTGCTCAGTAACAACCTGGCGTTGAGCGGAATTAAATATATCCCCGTTAACAACATTTGTTGGTATGCGTACATTAAAGAAAATAATTAATTTACCGACGCCATTAATGATGCGATAACGGGAGTATACCTCATCGACGTAACCTCGGGCATTTTCAATGGATGCTTGGTAATATTCATTTTGAGAATCTAATAGATCAAGAAGCGTTCGCTTACCCAATTTGAATTGTTCTTGATAAGCAGAGCGGGTTTTTTTGGCAGCTTTAACATGCCGTCTCAAAGGAGATAATCGTTCACTACTTGAAATCCATGCATTCCAAGACAACCGAAGCGACTCCCTTAAATCGAGTAATGCTTTATTTTTTTCTTCATAGGCCTCTTGTACTTGGTACGCTGTTCGCCTAACTTCGGCTTGATCTGCTCCGCCTCTGAAAATATTATAGTTCATGCGTATAATGGCTAACTTATCATTATTTGGACCAGTCAGTCCCGCAAGATTTCTATTCTCTGAAGCTCTTAAAACAAAATCAACGGAAGGATAATAGCGTGAGCGTGCAACCTTATATTGCTCTTTAGCCTCTTTAATATCTGCATAACTTGATTTAACGGTAGGATGGCGTTCAGCTCCAACCTCAATCGCTTGATTTAATGTTTTTGGCATTTCTGCGATCGAAGGCTCCTTCGGCCATTGCAATTTCTCAGGCCACGCACCTATAATACGAGCAAATGTAATTCTAGCTTCACGAAGGTTTGCTTCAGCACTGATTTTATTTGCCTCCGCTAAGGCTAAACGTGAATCTGCTTGATCAAGCTCGGCTTCGCGAGATAACCCCGCATCACTTCGTTCTTTAATTAGAGCAAATACTTTTTTGTGTGCTTTTAGATTGTTGACCGCAAGGCCTAATAACTGTTCATTTAGTAATACATCTAAATATCTTTTTGTCGCATCAAGCGCAAGATCCTCAGCAATACCTTGAGTTTTTAGTAGTTGCGCTTGATAGAGATATTGATTTCGGTGATATTCACCGATGATTGCTCCGCCAGCAAATAAGCTCTGCGTTAATTCAACACTGGACTCTTTGCGAGTTAGCTTTCGTACCCCACCACCTTGAAGTGCGCTAGTAGTTGGGTTTAAAGTTGCCTCTTCACCAACACCAGCACGGACATCAACAGAAGGCAAGTAGGCACCAGCTGCCACATCGATCCCTTGACGATCAGATAATGTTTTTGCTCGGTTAAATAAAACATCCGGGTTTGTGATAATGCTTTTTTGCACAGCATCTTCTAGGGTCAGCGCTTGTGCGTAACCGCTAACCATCAATGCGATGCATAGTGCTTTTTTTAATCTCATAGGATATGATTATTGTTTTTATTATAGATACAATAAATGATTACGCGTTTTATTTCAACATTTTAACATACATTGTGAAAGAACATGCATCCCATATTTACTGTTAGCGAACTTAATCGTCAAGCCAAGCAATGGCTTGAACAAGGATTTGCCAATATTAAAGTCAAAGGTGAAATCTCAAACCTAGCCAGGCCAGCGTCTCAACACCTTTACTTTACTTTGAAAGACGACTCTGCACAAATAAAATGTGCCTATTTTAGGCAATCGCAAAATGGGTGGTCAAAAAACATTGATAATGGTCAATCCGTTATTTTACTGGGGCGGGTTACTTTATATGAAGCACGCGGCGATTATCAACTTATCGTTTCCGAAGTCATTCCGGATGGTGAAGGTCTCTTACTACAGAAAATTGAACTTTTAAAACAAAAATTGAATCAAGAGGGATTATTTGATCCAACCAATAAACAAGCCATTCCAAAGCGCCCACAAACAATAGCCATTATCACGTCTGACTCTGGCGCGGCAATTCACGATATCTTAACTACGTTAAAAAAGCGTTATCCCATCGCATCTGTCTCATTATATTGCTGTGAAGTACAGGGAGCGCAAGCGCCTTTAACTATCATTCGCTCATTAAAATGCGCTATTTCCGATTCAAGAAACGATGTCATTATCATCGCGAGAGGTGGTGGGTCTTTAGAAGATTTAATGCCATTTAATGATGAACAATTAGCTCGAGAAATCTATCGTTGCCCTATTCCAGTTATCAGTGGTGTAGGCCATGAAACCGATGTAACAATTTGCGACTTTGTTGCTGATCTAAGAGCTGCAACGCCAACCGCTGCAGCACAAGCGTGCTGTCCTGACCAGTCTGTTTTGTTAGAAGACATCAGCAACCGAATTGATAGAATGAAACACCTTGTTAGACAATTAGTCGCAGGCTATCAACAAGCGTTAGGATGGCAAACAAGGCAACTGTTTGCTCCCACAAATTTAATGTTCAATCAACGTTGGCAGACTCTGGATTATCTCCAAATGCGACTTCAACAAGCGCAAAAGCGTCAGTTGCTTAATAAAAAAAATAGCATAACTATTCAATTGCAACATATTCACAAGTTGCATCCTAAACAAATCATAAAATCCTATCAACATCAATTTTCTTTTAAACTACACAGACTTCAACAAATTATGGGTATTACACTGAATGCCAAAAAGCAACACTATGGAAATACCACAGCAACATTGCATGCATTGAGCCCATTAGCTACACTGAACAGAGGTTATGCTATTGCCAGTTTTAATGGTGCTATCATTACTGACCCATCACAAGTTGAAGATAGCGATATGATCGACATAAGAATTAAACATGGTCAGTTATCCTGCAAAATCATACAAAGGAAGAAATTTAATGAATAAATTATTTCAATATTCACTTTTTAATCTAATTTTTTTATTAACTTTTCCACTTACCATGCATGCTGTAAAAATTAATTTACCGGAAAATCACGCTGTTAATGGGGGCGTGACTATCATTCCCATTGATCTGAAGGAAAAACCCGCCGCTTCTTATTTAGATAAAAAAATAGCAATTATACCAAGCTTTATGAGTAATCAATGGTTAATGATCGTTGGCATACCTCTGGATGAAAAGGCACCGATTCAAAACATCAGAGTATCCCAACCTCAACAAGGATTAGTTCCCTTTCATGTCAGTGAAAAGTATTATCGCATCCAGTCATTAGTGATCGATAACAAACGAAAAGTGGATCCGTTTGCCAAGGACAGACCACGTATCGAAGCAGAGGAAAAAGAACGTGAACAACTGTTTTCTGTCTTTAGCGAGCGAAATCCTTTTGAGGAAGGCTTTATCGCCCCCTCACACGGACCTATTTCAAGTCAATTTGGTTTACGAAGAATCTATAATGGTAAGCCAAGAGCCCCTCATACTGGACTTGATATCGCTTCGCCTAAGAATACGCCGGTGATCGTGATAAATAGTGGCAAGGTAGTCAGCACAAAAAATTATTTCTTTACTGGCAATACGGTGATAGTTGACCACGGGATGGGATTGTTTTCCCTTTATGCGCATTTAGACAAAATCTTAGTAAAACCGAACCAACAAATTAAACAAGGAGACCAAGTTGGTCTTGTTGGTGCAACTGGTCGCGCAACCGGGCCACATCTGCATTGGTCGATGATTTTAAACCAAACACTCGTGGATCCCCTTCTTTTTGTACCCAGCCAAACGATAACAAACATGAAGAAACGGTCTTAATACAAGATGCTTAATCAATTCCAAGATAGCTTGGCTCAGATAGCTATCCAAACACAAAGCCATCTATCTCAACTTGTCTTTGTAACATCAATCTTATGGATTTCGTTTTTGCTAAACCAGGTGTTAGGTAATTGGCTATTTCGATTTGGTATTTTTCCAAGACATATTCGCGGCTTACCAGGAGTTTTCTTTGCACCGTTTATACACGCTGACTTCAATCATCTTTTTTTTAACACGATCCCTTTTATTGTGTTAGCAAACTTTATCATGATTCAAGGTGTCAGCTTATTTTATAACATCAGTATTTTTATCATCATCGTCAGTGGCTTGATTACTTGGGTCATCGGTAAACGAGGCATCCATATTGGCGCAAGCGGGCTTATTACTGGGTACTGGGCCTATTTGCTCGCTGACGGTTTTCAAAACCCATCCCTAACCACCGTGATTGTTGCATTAATCGTCGTATATTATTTTGCCGGTATTTTCTTCGGACTATTTCCATCCAAAAAAGGCGTTTCGTGGGAAGGACACTTATCGGGGGCAATTGCGGGTGTTTTGGTGGTTGTGTTACAAAATATCACTCTATAAATAGACACCTACTCTGAATCATTAATTATGCAAAAAATAGCGAAAATAGCCTTTGTACCGGACAAAAATCAAATAACTAATACGAGCCCGTGAGCGTGCCCGTGCCCATGCCCGATTTTGAAGAATTAAAAGATAAACTTTGATCTTGAAGCAGATCACCGGAAAAAGTGATTTCTGCCCATTAAAAACCGGGCACGGGCACGTCTAAGATATGAGTTTTTGTCCGGTACAATGGAAAATAGCCTGTTACAATGCACAATCTTAAGTGCTCAATTAATTTACTAGGTATTCCTTATAAAGTATTTTATACTTAATAAGTTGCCTGTTCATTTTTTATGAACAAATACAGAAGCAATATTGATTTAATGTGATTTGGCAAAGACTTTTTTGTCTTTTGAATTGCCATAGGGACAAAAAAATAGTATCTTGACGCGTTTTTAACCCGTAGGAGAATCTATTATGTTAAAAGAATCGATATCCAAAGTGCTAATGTATTTCCTTTTAATAACTGCGAGCGCCACAAGCTCTGCTCAGCCCCATGAAATGTCACTTGGGTTCAGCATTGACTATGTGTTTAAACCCAATGAACCTCAAGACCTGGTTAACAATTTTTTCTTTACAATAGAAGCTAATTGCAAAGTCAAATCAACCGATGAAAGCGATGACCTTCTTGCAAAAATGTTAAACGGTAGTAGTACGGTTAATTCAAATAAATTAAATTTGGGTGATGAGATTAAAGTCACTGTTCGAAACAATGATATCCTTCACATTGTTGCTCCATCTGGCGCAAAGGTAAGATTGACAAATTTAGGTTTAACTGAATTTATTGCGAATTGCTATCCAGCATAACGACAATCATGCCAACGAATTATAAATGGTGTCGTTTAAGATAATGCAAAAAACTTTCCGTTGATTAGAGAAAGCATAGAGATCCTTAGATGAACCCAGGTATTAAATACCTAAAGGACTCTATGCAAAGGAGGAAAGTTTCCGGCAAAACGAGAGGTACTCCATTTCAATCCACTAACATATTTTTAAATTGCCAGGGATCGCTATTATCGATTTGCTCTGAAAACAAATGCTCGCGATTTCTTAAAGGTGTCCAATCGGTGTAATGCCCTTTTAATTCACCCAGATAGGGTATTGCGACCTTTAGCGCATAATCAAATTGTATATCTTCCGGTTCAACAATGCCTTGATTGGGATTTTCAATTGCCCACATAACACCTGCTAAAACACCTGCTACCACCTGTAAGCTCGTAGCATTATTGCCTGGGGCTAGTTCTCGTGCTTGCTGAACTGACAATTGTGATCCAAACCAGTACGCACCTTTTTTATTACCCATTAACAAAACACCAAGCTCATCCATCCCATCGATAATTTCATCTAGCATAATTCGCTGTGTTTGATTAGAATGCCATTCATTTTCTGCCAACTCGTGGATAGATAAAATCGCATCGGGGCATGGAACATACGCATAATGCACGGTGGGACGATAAAAGAGTCTTCCCCCTTCTTCCAAGGTTAAATAATCTGCAATCGAAATTGATTCTGCATGGGTAATTAAAAAACCGTGGCTTGCTCCATATGAAGGGGTCCAAGTTCGCACTTTTGTTGCTGCACCGGGTTGTTTTAGATAAATTGCGCATTGCGTACCAAAAGAAAATGGAAAGCCATTGTCCGGTAAACTCTTTTCATGTGTTCCCCAACCAAGCTCTGCGGGTTGCGATCCTTCCGAGATAAAGCCTTCAACGGACCAGGTATTCACAAACTCGCCTGGCTTTTTAACGCGGGCAGAAGTTTGCATGTCCCTCTCAGCAATATGGATTGATTTTATGCCGAGCCAGTGAGCTAAATATCCCCAATCTTCGCGAGTTGAAGGCATGCTTCCTGAATAGTTGTTATCTTTGGCCATATTCAGTAACGCTTGTTTGACAAAATGAGAAACTAACCCTGGGTTTGCACCATGAGTAATAACCGCCGTCGGTGCGATCTTTGTTGTTTTAATATTAAGCACGCCCTGCCTAAGCGCATAATTTGTTCGCATTTCAGGATGTTTCGAAGCGTCTTTATATTCACCTTTCCAGGGCTCTGTGCAAGTATCAAGGTAAAGCGCCCCTTTTTTTTGACATAATTCAATCAAAGCGGCACTGGCTATATCAACAGACAAATTAATGAACAAATCACCTTGTTTTATAGACGGCTCAAGAATTGATAGATAATTTTCAGGTGTAATGTTCTCCACATTCAATAAAACTTGATATTCATTTGTCAAAGCGATTCCATCGTGACATTTATCAAATACGGTAATTTGTGATGGATTGATGTTGAGGTGTCTAAATAATAAAGGTAACAATGCCTTACCAATGCACCCAAAACCAACAAGAATAATATTATGCCGAAATGAAATAGGTCCTATCATTTTTTATCACTTTTAACTCAGATGAATATTTTAATTTGGGTAAGCCTATCAGAATAATACCGCCTCATTCAAACCTGAGCCGTAGTAATTATAACTTGGCTTACCCCATGATAACTAATAAAAATTGTGTGAATTTTATAGCGCTTTTGGTTGTTGTTGCGTAATACAATGAATACCGCCACCTCCTGCAAAAACGTCTAAGGCGTCAATTTGAGTAATGCCCTCGTTTGGGAATAAGTGCTTAAATAGTGTATACGCAGCATCGTCATATTTTTTATGGCCAAATGACGGCATCACAATGCCTTTATTTGCACGGTAAAAATTGATATAGGATAGCGTCAATCGTTCACCATTGATTTGTGTTGCAGGTGGTAGCTCAATGGTAAACACTTCGAGCGCCCTCCCCTTAGCATCGGTTGAAGACTTTAATATCGCTAGGTTCTCTTGGAGTATATTGTAATTTTCATCCTGCTTATCGGTCGTAATAAGGCATAATACCTTACCAGGTGCAATAAATGTGGCAATCTCATCAATATGCCCATCGGTCTCATCACCAATAAGTCCATTATTAAGCCAGATCACCTTGTCAATAGTTAGATAATCTTGCAGGTATTGTTCGATTTCATACTTTGATAAATGTGGGTTACGATTATCATTTAACAGACACTCTTTCGTTGTTAAAACAGTCCCTTCGCCATCAACATGAAACGAACCGCCCTCCATCACCAATGGCGCTTTAAATCGAATAGCGTTAACTTCTCTCAATATGTGAGAGGCGATTTGATTATCTAAGGCATAGTTATCGTAATTCCTCCCCCAAGCATTGTGAATCCAATCAACGCCTGCCAGTTGGCTTGAACCATTCAGTAAAAATGTTGGCCCCGTATCCCTTGTCCAGGAGTCGTTTATGGGTAAACTGATAATGCGTGCACTATGATTGCATAAGATTAAAGCATTAGACTCATCTCCAGGGTTAACAAGTAGCGTCACTGGCTCATATTTTGAAATCGCTTTCACAACTTTAGCATAGGCAACTCGTGCTCTATCTAAGCCGATTTGTTCCCAGGTTTGCTGGTGACATGGCCATGCCATCCAACAACCACTGTGAGGGTGCCATTCTGGCGGCATTTTAAACCCTTTTTGCTTAGGCGTTGTCATGATTTTCCTTTGCTTTTGTTAGCATCAAGATAAGTGAATTGTGAAAAAATACTACGAAGCTCATTCAAATAGTGTTGAATCGTTTCTTCGGATAATTCGGTGTTAATCAATTGCTTTTCATACGATTGAAGTAGTTTCTTTGTATCAAAATGAGCTAAATTTAGCACATTGGTGACCGTATCTCCGCTTACCAGATCATTCATTTCAAACTCCCCATTGCCCAATAGTTTGACAGCAAGCGAGTTGATGTCGCCAAAGAGATTATGCAAATTTCCTAGAATTTCTTGATAAGCGCCAACTAAGAAAAAGGCAAGGTGATAGGGGTTATTAGTGTCATAGTTTGGTAACATTAATGTCGAACTCAAATAGGACTTACCTGTATATTGTTTCAAGGTGCCATCTGAATCACAAGTCAAATCTTGAAGAATGCTGTGCATTGTAGGGGGCTCTGTCAGGTGAGAAATAGGAGCCACGGGGAATATTTGACCAATAGCCCATGCGTCTGGCATCGATTGGAAAAATGAAATATTACAAAAAATCTTTGTTGCTAATCGCTCATTAATGCTTGTCAATAAATCATTGTCACTGGCATTGTTTTCATCCAAGCGACTTTGAAGCTCAAAACATATCGCGGTAAAAAATTGTTCTACCTTTGCTTTTTCCTTTAACTTGATTACGCCATGTTTGAACATTGAATGTGCTTCATTAAGTGAATGAAAGGCATAATTAAATAATTCAGTGGGCGTGCACTCTGACATACTTTGATAGGTATCCCAGATATCACGAAGAACATGGGAGTCATCGGGCTCAATCAAAGGTAATTCACGGCTTTGTTTAACAATTTCAGCATCGGTTATATTCGTGGCGATCAAGGCGTGATGTGCTGTAAGCGCCCTGCCCGACTCAGAAATGATATTAGGTTCAGGGTGTTCACTATCTTCACATACATTGCGTAGTGCTAATAAAATATTAGTCGCATATTCTTCTAGGCTATAATTCATTGAACAATCGGTGCTTGAATGCGTTCCTTCATAATCCACTGCAAGGCCACCGCCAACATCGATTGTTTTGATGGGGGCATGCAATGTTCTTAATTCAATATAATAACGTGCCACCTCTTGCATGCACTGCCGTATATCCAAAATGTTAGCAATCTGAGAACCAAGATGGCAATGCATAAACTCAAGACAGTCGAGATAACCTTCTTGTTTTAATACTTGCACAATATCCAGAACTTGCTCCGCATTTAAACCAAATTTTGATTTTGCACCCCCCGTATTTTCCCATTTACCCGCTCCCTTGGTTACCAACCGGATACGGATTCCAATTTTAGGACGAACATCCATCTTAATAGATTCTTTAAGGATAATATCCAACTCAGATTGCTTTTCTATAACAATATACACTTGATGGCCCATTTGTTGGGCAATTAAGGCCATTCTGATATAGCAAGCATCTTTGTAACCATTACAAATAATGGTTGAGGGGTTTTGACCTAACAAACCTATCACAGCCATGAGCTCTGGCTTGCTTCCTGCCTCAAGACCTACCTGATGCCCAGGTGCAGTGAGAAGCTCCTTCACAACAGAATTCTCTTGATTAACTTTAATTGGGTAAACTAATGTGTAAGTCCCACGATAATCAATTTCTTCGATTGCTGTTGCAAAAGCGGTATAAATTCTTTTAACACGATCATGCAAAATATCCGTGAATCGGATGAGCAAAGGCAATTGCAATCCAGCTCGACTTGCCGCATTGATAATTGTTTTGAGTTCAACACCTGAATCGTTCGTATTTTTAGTAACTTCAATGTTGCCATTATTATTAATGGTGAAATAACCCTCTCCCCAGTTATCAAGGTTATAATAATTATTAAGCGTGGAATCGTGCGGCATTAGAAGGATACTCCGGTAAATTAAAGACTTGATTTAACAAGTTCATGGTAGGTGTGAGGTTCACGTTGTTGAGCAAAGGGAAATAATCGCCCCCAAAGCGCACGCTCATTAAAATCCAATTCAGCAACTAGCACAGCAGATTCATTCCTTGGTGCTTGGGCTAAAATGTGACCTAAAGGCGAACTAATAAAGCTGCTGCCATAAAATTCAAGACCCTCTTCACAACCAATTCGATTGACGGCAACCATAAAGGAATTAGCCATAATGCCTTGAGCCACAATGACTTTTTCCCACATGGGTTGGCTATCAAAATCAGGGGCGGTTGGTTCACCGCCGATTGCGGTTGGGTAAACTAATATTTCGGCCCCTTTTAGGCCATAAATTCTTGATAATTCTGGAAACCATTGATCATAACAAGTCGGTAACCCGAGTTTATGTCCGGCTACCGTGTGAATCGGATAATTTGAGTCACCTGGTTTAAAATAAAAATCTTCATGGTATTTTTCCCCACTGGGTATATGCTGCTTACGCGTGACCCCTATTAATTTCCCTTCGTTATTAAATGCAACTGCAGTATTATAGCCCGCTTTTTCAAATAGAGATGCAGTAACACAAATGTTAGCTTCTTTGGCAATACTGCTTACAAATCTAGCTGTTGGGCCATTTTGTACATCCTCCTGATAAGGCTTTGGATCGACATCCGAGCGGGTACAAAAATAAGGCGATAAAGTTAGCTCCTGCAGACATACTAACTGAGCGCCTTGCTTGGCAGCAGCAAAAACACCAGAAGCTAGACTATCTTGATGTTCATTTGCATTTTCTCGCCATTTTTCTTGCACTAAAGCTATTTTAAATTTTGAATGACTCATTTTTACTCTCACTTGTATGTTGCATGGTGCCTTGGATTAAGAAAGTGCGTATTTTAGATTAAAAAAGAAGAGAGTTGAATAGGGATAGCACCAAGATATTGCAATTTGTGCATTGGCTCAAAGACCAATACATCAAAATTATAACTGCAATTCAGCAACCTTTCATCCATCCAAATAATATCTGCTCCCCTATCTGGGTAGAAAGCAAAATGAAAAAGCGAATTAGAGGGCTAATAAGCTACATGCGTTTGCTTTAATAATTTAGCTAAACGACAACCCGCTAGCGCAATTTGATACTGACTTATTTTTTGAGCGGCAGATTGGTACTGAGCAGGTATTTTTGAACTACCTTTAAGGGGTGCATAAACTTTTTCAATACCAATTTTTCGTGATTCATCAAGCCAATGACTCACATCAACTTGGCCAACTGGCAATGATCGACAAGGATATTTCTTTTCTATATGGCGTGCTGTTTTTAAGATATCTTGGTATTTCACCGGTTTATTGGATATCAAATAACCAGCACCATTATCCCAAAATTCATGCAACGATCGCCCAACCGTATTCTTCGTTAACGAATAATAATTGCCGCCTGCATCCCCCTGAGGATAAGCCTTCGATACTTTCGCAATTGAATGCAAGGGTTGATGAATATCACCAATAACATGGAGAATGACTCTTAATGCCATGGCTTTGTTCAACGCAGTGGTGCGCGGACTTTCTAGTGATTGAACAGCAGTGCTTATAGCCCATCTTGCATATTGGCCACATTGTTTTGGTAACGGTGTGCCATCTTCGGAAAAGTATTTATCTTCATAGTGATAAGTGGTATACCATTGGATATCGTCAAACCGGATATCATCCATCCAAGTCGCTGAATTAACTAGTTTTCTCGGCGGGTAGATAGCATCCAAAACATGATTTAGATGGGATAATTTTTTGACATATCCAACAGGAAGCTCGTCAATGGCGATTTGTGCAACGAGACGATGTCCCATACTGTTCCATGCATGCAATTGCGTTGAACAGATGATTAATAAAAAGGCAATGCTCCTAAACATAGTGTGTCCCAAAGTAAATTACGATAAATAGGGTGACCAGGCAGGTTCTTGCACATCCCCTTCACCAGAGGGCAACACTAATCGAATACGGCCATCGGTCGAAACCATTGCGAGCACACCGTGATTTCTTTGTTGCGTTGCGTAGAGAACCATACGGCCATTCGGTGCAATAGTCGGCGACTCATCACGTTCAGCGTTGGTGAGTGTGTGGTTGCCATTACCACCCAATCCCTGCAATGCAATATTATATTTATGTTGTTGTCGTCTTAGCATGATGATATTTCTGTTATCCGGTGTGAAGGAAGCTCGCGCATTGTATTGGCCAGAAAATGTCACTCGACTGATTTGCTTTGTCGACAAATTTAGTTGATAAATTTGTGGGCTGCCTCCTCGATTTGAGGTAAAGATGATGGATTGTCCATCACGTGAGTAGCTTGGTTCCGTATCAATTGACACACCCGTAGTCAATTGCGTCATATCACCCGATCTTAAATCGATTTGATATAATTTTGGCGCTCCGGATTTTGACAATACGATAGCTAGACGATTACCATCGGGCGAGAACGCTGGTGCACCGTTAATACCAGGGAAATTTGTTATCAATTTTCGGCGGCCAGAGGCTAACTCAATCAGATATACTTGCATTTTTTTTTGCTCAAAACTAACATAAGCCAATTTTTTACCATCGGGAGACCAAGCAGGCGACATAATCGGCTCGGATGATTGCAAAAGCGTTTGCGCGTTTTCGCCATCCATGTCCGCGACTTCCAGCTTATATTTATTCCGGCTGGCATTACGATTGACGAGAACATAAGCAATTTTTGTCGAAAAGATTCCCTTTTCCCCAGTTAATTTCTGATACACTCTGTCACTGATAAAATGCGCAAACGATCGCCCTTGACTGGGTTTTATGCGATATTGCTCTGCTAAGAGCATTTTGCCTTTTGTGACAGCATCAATTAATTCGAAACGTACCATTAATTGACCATCATCTTGCTTTTTAACTTCGCCAGTTAAAACCGTATCTGCCCCCAGTTGTCGCCAACTAGCGATGGACATCGATTGTCCTTTCGCAGGTGAAGCTGAAATCACTCGAAACAAGCCGGCATTGGCTAAATCCCGTTTGACAATATCACTCATCATCAATGCCGGGTCAAGGCCTGAAAAGGATTCTATCGCGATGGGCATCGCAGAACTCACGCCCTGCGTTAATTCGAGATTGAGCGCCCAAATCATGAAGGGAAAAAACGACAAACAAATCAATACAAAACGTCTCATGTTAACCTCGTGCTTGTTCCGGTCTAACGGTTAATTGAATATCGCGAAACAGCTCAAATAACTCTCTTTCTTGTGGGACAGGCAAAGGAGATGCTTTATTGATGGCTGATTCTGCTGAGCGGTCTAAAATTGTGTCCCCGCTGCTTCGTGATAATTGCGCCAACACCACCGTTCCATCGGGCGCTAGTCGAATTCGAAACTCACAACTGAGCTGGGAATCAACATTCGCAGGTAAAATCCATTGTTGCGAAATAGCTTGAAGGATAAGCGCCTTATATTTTTGGAGCGCTTCATTAACGCGTGCTTGTTTTGCAGCGGCAGCTTTTGCTGCTTGCAATGCCTCTTCGCGTCGACGTTCGGCCTGTTCGCGTTGACGTTCGGCCTCTTGAGCGGCTTTTTGTTTACGTTCCTCTTCAAGGCGTCGTTTCAATGCTTCTTCTTGTTGCTGCTTTTGAAGTTTTTCACGTTCCTTTTTCAGTGCAGCAAGTCGTTGTTGTTCTTTGCGCTGTTGTTCAGCTCGCTCTTTCGCTTCCCGCTTTAAGGTGGCAAGACGTTTTTCTTCCTCAATTCTGTGACGTTTCGCCTCTTCCGCAGCCCTTTTCTCTGCAGCTATTTTAGCAAGTCGTTGACGATTCGCCTGATCTTGTTCTTGTTTTAATTTATGAACGGCTTCTTCAATTTCCTTTGCATCAATACTAACTGCTTCAATCGCCTTTTGTTCCTGATGGTTGGGATCAGGATTGATCTGAGGCTTATCGATTACCATCGCATTGATAATCGGCTCTGATTTTGGCGTTGGCGCATAGGAAATAAATACAACCACAGCCAAATGCAGCATGAAAGAATAAAGGATTGCTTTTTTAAAAGACATCGTATCTGACACAATTAAGCTTCCCTATCGTCGGTCATTAAACCCACTTGTTCGGCACCTGCTTGCTTGAGTTGCGACATGGCTGTGATCACCCTTCCGTAGGGCACACCTTGGTCACCTTTTACCAAAACTTTAGGCGCTTGTTTTTTTTCAGCTGCGATACGTAATTCTGCCGCAACTCTTACCATTAAATCTTTCGCTGAGATAGGTGACTCTGGATTAGTAGCCTTATTTAAAAAATATTGCCCTTCCTTGTCAACACTCACAATTATCGGCTCTACGCCATCGGTTTGTATTGCTTCACTAGTCGCTTTCGGTAATTCAACTTGTACCCCTTGACTTAATATTGGCGCAGTTATCATGAAAATAACCAATAACACCAACATCACATCAACGTAGGGGACTACATTAATTTCTGCGACCGGCGCTAGTCTAGATTGCTTTGTTTGTTTCATTGACATCATCCCGGCTATCAGCCAACGTTTGTCTTTCAAAAATCAATAACAACTCTTCTTGGAATAATTGGTGCTCAAACACAATTTGCTGGCTTTTTTGTTGTAAACGATTATAAGCAATAACTGCCGGTATTGCAGCAAATAAGCCAAGGGCAGTGGCAAATAGTGCTTCAGATAACCCAGGCGCTACCATGGCAATCGTTGCTTGACGAACTTGTCCTAGGGCATGGAAAGCATTCATAATGCCCCAAACTGTACCAAACAAACCGACAAATGGAGCAATTGCCCCTACCGAAGCTAATATCGTGTGATGGGCTGTTAATTCATTTTCCTCTTTGAGAGCTGATATTTGCATAACACGCTCAATAGGTTCTAAGGTTGTTTTGCCAGCACGATGATAACGCAAAAACTCTTTAAATCCACGTTTAAAGATACTGGCTAGACCAGAAGTATCTTCTTTATCGACACTCGCATAGAGCCTTCCTAAATCCGTGGAAGTTTCAAAAGCCTTCATAAATTTTTTATCATCTTGTTGTTTTGCATAAATAAAAGCGGAACGATATAAAATCAATGCCCAAGAAAACAATGAAGCAAGAATTAAACCAAGCATGACAGATTTAACTACGATATCTGCTTGTGCAAAATACGATAAGAAACTAATATTTCCTAACACGTCTTACTCCTATCATTCGTTTGATTATAAATTACTCTGTGTCAGCAGTTTCTGTCAATGGCGAGCCATAAAATTGATAAGCCAACTCGGTTGCAACTCGCCCTCTCGGAGTGCGCATGAGAAAACCTTGTTGAATTAAATACGGTTCTATGACGTCCTCTATTGTCCCTTTTTCTTCACCTATTGAGGCGGATATGCTATCGATACCAACCGGTCCGCCATCAAATCGCTCTATTACTGCCTTAATTAATTTTCGATCCATGATATCGAACCCGTGCTTATCAACATCCATCATTGATAAAGCTTCTGCTGCAATCGTAGCGGTAATAATACCTTTCCCAATCACTTCAGCATAATCTCTAACACGTCTTAGTAATCGATTAGCAATTCTTGGTGTTCCACGTGAGCGTTTAGCTATCTCATAAGCCCCTTCCGCTTCTGTCTGAACCTTCAATAACTTAGCTGAACGTTTAACAATTTGCGTGAGGGCATTGATGTCATAGTATTCTAACCTTTGAACAATTCCAAATCGATCTCGCAATGGAGACGTTAGCAAACCGGCACGGGTGGTTGCACCAATCAAGGTAAAAGGAGGCAAATCAAGTTTGATTGAACGTGCAGCAGGTCCTTCACCTATCATAATATCTAACTTATAATCTTCCATGGCGGGATATAAAATTTCTTCGATTACGGGACTTAAACGATGTATTTCATCAATAAATAACACATCGTTTTTTTCTAAATTTGTCAGCATAGCGGCAATATCACCAGCCCGTTCTAAAACCGGCCCCGATGTTTGACGCAGATTCACATTCATTTCATTGGCTATGATATTGGCCAGGGTTGTCTTGCCTAACCCGGGAGGGCCAAATATTAGCACATGGTCAAGCGCGTCGGCTCGCTTGATAGCGGCATTGATAAAAATCTCCATTTGCGCACAAACAGCATCTTGGCCTATATAATCAGCTAGTTTCAATGGGCGTATAGCCCTATCGATAACATCTTCTCGGGGTTCGGTAATGGCACTAATGACGCGATCACTTTCTAACATGGCGATACTCTTATTTTTTTATCTTTTTTATACCAACCGACTTCTCATTCCTACCGCTTGTTATCGGAAGCTCTGTGTTTGCAAAAGAAAAGCTTTTAGCATTACCCTGAATAATTGTAGGATAACCTGTTACGCTTCATATTCTATCAATATCATCCGTGAGTTTCCATTAGATTATCCGAATCAATAAACATAAATAATGATAGTCCTCTTCTGCGATCTGATCTTTATAAATTGGTAAAAGATAGCTATTACCTGAACAATCAAACCGTATTACCAATAACCAGCCTAATTGACATATCAACGTTGCACTCTGATAACTTTTTTCCTTAGCGCCGTTTAAAATTAACCACTTATCTTCTCGAGACAGGATCCTCAAAGGCAATTGGCTATCTTTTTTTCTGAGATGGATATAAAGGTAAAACAACAACCCTATTAACAACAGAGTTTTTGCAAACCAACTTATGGGTGAGAACAAAACAGCCATACTGGTCACCCCAAAAACACAGGCAATCAATTTTTTTTCAAGATTTGATTGCGTTAGTGTGATAGAGAGACAACACAAATTGGACACTATCTTGGTCTTCCTTATCGGTTGGTTGCTCAAATTCCATCAGCCAAGCATATAAATAACTATCTTGGTGATGAAGAAGTTTTTCAAATTTTTCAAATTCGCCCTCTGTCATGGCATCTAAATGATGCTCAAGAATGTGGTTAAAAATAATATCTAATTCTAATAACCCTCGACGACATTGCCAGGCAATTTTTGCTTTCCGTTCTTTTGCGATCATGGCTTACTCATACATTGATAGAAGGCAAATCCTACACTAAAATAGTCAACTTTGACAATGATTCGATTTACTTTTATAAGTTAAGCTTCTATGTCATTTCCTGTATTTTCCATCTGTCAGACATGGCGGGATGGTGCCCAAGGGGAAGATTAGGGATTGATGAATAGGAGGTATTATTTTATGTGTCGCACTTTATCCTTGAGACTTTTACTATGAAACAATATACCATTAACGATCGTGTTTATACCTATTCATCCGATTTATCCTCTGAATTGGAAGTCAATTCCGATGAGACCTACTTGTGCCAACTTGATTACTTACACTGTATTTCTGTGAAGGGTGATAAAGCCGGATCGTTTCTTCAAGGCCAATTGAGCTGTGATATTAATTCAATCGATAGCACGCATTATCGCACAGGGATGTTGTGCAGTCTGAAAGGCAGAATAATTGCTCTGATGGATGTTATCCATTGTCATGACTATCAATTAGTCATGGAAAAGGATATCACGGCAAGAACCCTGTCCGTGCTTGAAAAAGCAGCGCTTATTAGTCATGTACAATTAAAGCCAAGCACTCGCTACTCCGTTTTAGGTGTCATTGGCACGGTTGAAAAAATTGATTTACCAATCACCCCTCCATTGAAATCAGATACACTCAATCAAAACGAAGAAGCATGCCTCTATCGGATTGCTGAAAACATGCATATTCTCCTCCTACAAAATGAGGTTGCCGATATATTAATTAAAAACAAACAAACGATGATGAAAGGTTCATTGCTTTGGCATTACTATTGTCTAAAAATCAATCGACCGGCAATCTATGGATGCACACAAGGACAATTTTTGCCCCACCGTCTAGACTTCCATTTGCAGCCAACTATGATCAGCCTGGAAAAGGGTTGCTTTCGTGGTCAGGAAATTATCGCTCGCACCCATTACCTTGCAAAATTGAAACATGGCTATTTCACTTATGTGAGCCATTTACAACCTGAAACGTTAGATAAAATAATGCTAAATGATATAGAAATAGGTGAAGTGATTGACTGGTGTCCCATGGGTGAAAATCAGTTCTTAATCGCCGCTAGTATTAAAAAGGAGGAAGTGGATCCCTTTTTAAAATCGCTTTCTTAGTCTCTCAAGCACACTAAAGGCAAAGCTAAATACAGAAAGAAGTGATTCATGAGAATCTATTATTATTCAAGCGAGGACATAAATTTGTCATGAGCCGCTTGTTCTTCATCTGTCGCTTTGATGACAATGCCATTGTGAACAATCGCCGTTTTTTGGTCTGTCATACCATCGGTTGATTGACGGGGTTGCTCTGTCACCAACTGTTCAAAAAGACTTGTTTGACCGCCCGTCATCGCCAGATAGACTGACGCCAAAATTTCAGCATCAAGTAAAGCACCATGTAATTGACGATTTGTATTATCAATATCGTAGCGTTTGCATAGCGCGTCTAGATTATTACGTTGCCCCGGATGTTTCTTTTTTGCAAGAACCAGTGTGTCGATAATCGAACAATATTTATGTAAATTTTTCTTCCATCCTACCTTTGCTAGCTCCATGTTAATGAAACCCACATCAAATGGTGCGTTGTGAATGATTAATTCACAACCGTTTATGAAAGACATAAATTCTTCGACAATGTCAGCAAATTTTGGTTTGTCGGCTAGAAATTCATTACTAATACCATGAACCTGAAATGCAGCATCCTCAACCGCTCGTTCAGGATTGATATAGCAGTGATAATGGCAACCGGTTATTTTTCGATCAACCACCTCAACACAACCTATCTCGATAATTCGATGCTCTTCAGGTGAGATGCCCGTTGTTTCAGTATCTAATACAATTTGCCTAGTCATAATGGTAATTTAATCACTCAAAGTTTTTATTGCGCTAGTTGCCAACCTATCTGCTCGTTCATTTTCAGGATGCCCTGCATGCCCTTTCACCCAATGCCAATGGATATCATGTTTTTGTGCTAAGGTATCTAATTCTTGCCATAGATCGGCATTTTTCACAGGTTTGTTTTGCGCATTTCGCCATTGCTTTTGTTTCCAGGCATTCAGCCATTCCGTCATCCCTCGTCTCACGTACTGTGAATCAGTGTATACATCAACTCGACAGCTACGCTTTAGAGCCTGTAAGGCTTTAATCGCAGCCATTAATTCCATTCGATTATTGGTGGTTAATGCTTCAGCACCACTCAATTCCTTTTCATGATCTTTATAGCGTAAAATCGCGCCCCAACCGCCCGGACCGGGATTACCTTGACAAGCACCGTCAGTATAAATTTCAATGGTCATAAAAATATATCATCAAATGGTTCAATATTAGGGTTGATTGAGTAGGGTTTAAAATCAACGACTCCCGCATTGCGCAGAACCTCTTCGTCAATAAAAAAATGCCCCGTGATTAGCTTGGATGGTTGGGTTAATATCCAATGTACCGCATCGGCTACAATCGTTGGTTTTCGACTCGATTCATAAATTTCTTT
Organism: Pseudomonadota bacterium; assembly: GCA_020051095.1. Lineage (GTDB taxonomy): Bacteria > Pseudomonadota > Gammaproteobacteria > Legionellales > Legionellaceae > JAFIFT01. The sequence continues at coordinate 30,847 of JAGVJN010000014.1, forward strand.
TGGGAAATGGACGCGAACGGCATCGGTTGCGATTGTTGTCCTTGGCCAAAGCGAGTTCACTGCAATACCAAACGCGCTTAACTCTTCAGATAAACCGAGGGTGCACATGCTCATGCCATATTTGCTCATGGTGTAAGCCAAATGAGGGCCAAACCATTTGGCATGCATAGTTAGCGGTGGAGAAAGTGTTAGAATATGCGGATTATTCGATTTTTTTAAATGCGGTATGGCATGCTTTGAGCACATATAGGTTGCTCTGACATTGACAGCATGCATTAAATCATAGCGTTTCATGTCCGTATCTAGCGTATTAGTTAAACTAATAGCACTTGCATTATTGACCAGACAGTCCAACCCACCAAAATGCGATACGGTTTGTTCAATGGCATTTTTGACTTGATCTTCAAAGCGAACATCGCAAGTGATTGGTAATGCTTTGCCACCTGCGTCTTCAATTTCTTTCGCAACCGTAAATATCGTACCCGCTAACGTTGGATGGGGTTTATCTGACTTTGCTGCGATAGCAATGTTTGCACCCTGTGCAGCAAATTTTAAAGCGATCTCACGCCCAATGCCTCGACTTGCGCCAGTTATCAATAATGTTTGAGTCATGCTTTGTCCTTGAATTTTAAACGTCCAATCCACTTGAGAAATAGACGCATTAGTTTACCATATGGCGGATAAAGCCAGGAAGCAGGCGCGAGATTTCTCTGTATAAATATGGGTTTCAACATACTAAAACGATCAAACCCTTCTTGGCCATGATAACAGCCCATGCCGCTTTCACCAACCCCGCCAAACGGCAGGTCATCCACAGCAATATGCATGATAGTGTCATTAATCGTTAGGGCACCACTCAGTTGTCGCTTGCTAACTAATTCAATTTCAGCCTTATTTTTACCAAAATAATACAAAGCAAGTGGGTTGCGGTGCTTATCAACATAAGAAACAGCTTGATCAAATGTTTCATAGCCAATCACCGGCAAGATGGGCCCAAAAATTTCTTCCTGCATCAATATCATATCATCAGAAGGATTCAACACTAACGTTAAGGGCATCTTCCTCAACTCATTGTTTATGTCACCCAAACAAATAACCGTGGCACCTTTTATCTTAGCATCCTCTAATAATCGAATTAATCGTTGAAAATGCGATGGCGATATAATACTACTATAATGATCATTGTTGGGCATATTGGGGTAACGTTTATCAATAAATTCCCGCACTAACTGCTCAAATCGATTAGTAGCGCTAGTGGGCATTAGAACATAATCAGGGGCGATGCATGTTTGACCCGCATTAAAGCATTTACCCATTAATAGGCGATGAAGATAATGATCGGGACAGGAGGTTGATATTAATGCAGGCGACTTCCCCCCCAGCTCTAAGGTGACCGGTGTTAAATTCTCACTTGCAGCACGCATTACTTGTCTACCCACCGTCGTTGATCCTGTGAATATTAAATGACCAAAGGGTAGACTTGCAAAACGTTTTCCTAATGTAACATCGCCATTAATCAAACAGACATCTTCTTTTGGAAAAGTTTTTTCAATGAGTGAGGCTATCAACTCGCCTGTTTTCGGTGTCAATTCAGAAAACTTAATCATAACACGGTTCCCAGCTGCCAATGCATATGCAGCTGGCACTAATGATAAATAAAGAGGATAATTCCAAGGTGATATGACGCCAACGACACCCAAAGCTTGGGGCTGGACATAAGCCTTGGCGGGTTGAAACAGGTAAGATACCTTTTTTCGTCTCGGTTTTGCCCACTTTTTCATATTTTTTAAGCAATATTTTATCGCTTTGAGTGTGGGGAATAACTCAAGGAAATATGTTTCTTTCGTTGACCGATGTAAAAAATCACTGTTTATTGCAGCCGAGATATCCTCGGCATGCTCTTGGAGTAAATCAGCTAACCTACGCAAATAGTCCTGTCGAGTTGACAAAGGCAAATCACCTTGCTGACGCCAGGTTTTTACTGTCAGTTCAAACCGCTGTGCTAATTGTTCACAATCCATATGAAATTCCTAATGTTCGATTTTTTCCCAATCGCTAATTTTAATGTTGAACAATATTAGCATACTCTCCGGCAAGAACTGACTCTTTAATAATTGCAATATCCGGCGCGTGAACTCGGTCAACATCATAAAACTTTACTTTGCTACGAATTAACTGATGCAGTTTTTGTGTTACTGGTGCCAGTTTATCAACATTAAGAAAATCTGCACCTTGTGCTGCAGATATTAATTCAATCGCCACAATAGTAGCGGTATTATCAATCATCGAGCTGAGTCGAAGAGCAGCTGAGGTCGCCATCGAAACATGATCTTCTTGATTCGCTGAAGTGGGTATACTATCGACCACATGGGGATGAGCAAGGGCCTTATTATCACTTGCACAGGCGGCCGCAGTCACTTGTGGCATCATAAACCCAGAGTTTAATCCATTATCTTTTACTAAAAAAGCAGGCAGTCCACTGAATTTCTCATCAATTAGTAATGCAATTCTTCTTTCGGATAAAGAACCGATTTCTGCAATCGACAAAGCTAAATTATCAGCCATCATCGCTATCATTTCACCATGAAAGTTTCCACCCGATATGATATCTTCATCTTTTGCAAACACTAAGGGATTATCCGATACGCTATTCATTTCCACCGTTAATGTTTCTTTCACCCAATTTATTTGGTGTAATATCGCGCCCATGACTTGTGGTTGACATCGTATTGAATATGGGTTTTGTACGGGTTTGTTTAAACTCGCCTGATCTCGATTGACTTGGCTACCCTGAAAAATTTGGCGAAACAATGTTGCTACTTGAATTTGCGCCGCATGCCCCTTGACCTGCTGAATTCTGTCATCAAATGGAACTAAACATGCGGACATGGCTTCTGTCGTTAAGCTACCAGCAAGAATTGCCGCATGAAACACCACTTCCGTTTGCCATAACGCATTTAAAGCAATCGCTTGGGAAACTTGTAAGCCATTCACGAGCGCCAACCCCTCTTTTGGCTCTAATGTTAATGGAGCCAAACCAAATTTATTAAGCCCATCAACAGCAGTCAGCACATCATTCTTGTAATTAAAGTAACCTTCACCGATTAATGGCAGCGACATATGTGCTAAGGGCACTAGATCACCCGAGGCGCCAACAGATCCCTTTTCAGGAATAATCGGCAAAAGTTGGCTGTTATAAAAGAATATAAGCCGCTCTATTAGCTCAACTCGCACACCCGAATATCCCATAGATAAGCTATTGATTTTCAATAATAAGATCATCCGTGTTATACGCTTAGAGAGTGCAGGACCAATGCCGCAAGCATGGGAAACCAAAGCATGGTATTGTAATGTGTGCAACTTTTCTTCGGATATAATGCGATTTGCTAATAACCCCAGACCGGTATTAATCCCATAGACCACCTGCTTTTTAGCAACGATCTTTTCAACAACAGCCCTGGATAAATTGATGTCAGCAACAGCGGAAGGCTCCAATGCTATCTGAATTGTCTCGTTATCAACTAAATAGTTGCATTCATCCCAACTTAAATGCCCAGGCTTAAGATAAAATATTTTGGACATGGCAAAAACTCCTAATCAATCATAGGTAACCATAGTTTATTCTTTTTGGCGCAATTAATTGCCAAGTCATACCCCGCATCTGCATGTCGCATCACACCAGTAGCTGGATCATGATGCAAAACGCGTTTTAACCTTTGTTCCGCTTCAGGTGTGCCATCTGCAACAATGACCATACCAGCATGCTGAGAATAGCCCATGCCTACACCACCGCCATGGTGGATGCTCACCCATGTTGCACCACTAGCGCAATTTAATAGTGCATTCAACAATGGCCAATCTGAGACAGCATCCGAGCCATCTCTCATGCCCTCGGTTTCTCGATTTGGGCTTGCCACTGAGCCCGAATCAAGGTGGTCTCGTCCTATGACAATAGGCGCTTTTAACTCGCCACGCCGCACCATGTCATTAAAGGCAACACCGATTTTTGCTCGATGTTCCAATCCAAGCCAGCATATTCGCGATGGCAGTCCTTGAAACTGGATTTTCTCTTTTGCTTTATCCAACCATTGATGGAGGTGGACATCATCCGGAATGAGCTCTTTAACTTTTGCATCCGTTGCAAAAATGTCATCCGCTTCGCCCGATAAAGCAACCCAGCGAAAAGGGCCGATGCCTTCACAAAACAAGGGGCGGATAAATTCAAGTACAAACCCTGGAATATCAAAGGCGTTTTTAACGCCATGATTAAACGCTTCCTGTCTAATATTATTTCCATAATCAAACACGGGTATACCCATTTTTTGAAAGGCTAACATGGCTTTTACTTGGTTTGCCATCGATTGACGGGCAAGGGTGATATATTGGTTCGGCTCTTTAACGCGAAGAATAGCCGCCTTTTCCATAGTATACCCTTGAGGGATATAACCATTCAGCGGGTCATGAGCAGACGTTTGATCGGTGACCGCATCCGGTATAATCTTTTGGTCGAGAAGCTGTTGATAGACGTCAGCAGCATTGCCCAATAAGCCAACGGAAATTGGTTTTTTCTTTTCACAAGCGCTTTGGATGAGCGCATAAGCTTCGGATAAGGAATCAACTTTGTAGTCCAAATAACCTGTATCTAGGCGTTTTTGGATACGTTGTGGATCACATTCAACAGCCAGCATCGATGCACCAGCCATGACAGCAGCAAGCGGTTGAGCCCCACCCATGCCACCTAACCCACCCGTTAAAATCCATCGCCCTTCCCAGCTGCCTTGATAATATTTTGTTGCACAAGCCATAAAAGTTTCATATGTCCCCTGCACAATCCCTTGGGAACCGATATAAATCCAACTTCCGGCAGTCATCTGGCCGTACATCATTAACCCAGCTTTATCTAATTGATGAAAATGCTCCCAGTTTGCCCAATGAGGAACAAGATTTGAATTAGCGATGAGTACGCGAGGGGCGTCTTGATGTGTCTCAAAAACGCCAACCGGTTTACCCGACTGAACAAGCAATGTTTGAGTAGGCGTTAATGATTCAAGGACATCTAATATTTTTTTCAAACACGCTTGATTTCTAGCTGCCTTGCCAAGTCCGCCATACACAATTAGTTCATCTGGGTTTTCTGCGACTTCAGGATTTAAATTATTACAAAGCATGCGTATTGCTGCTTCTGTTTGCCAACAACTCGCAACGCGATCACTACCTGTTCGTGCTTTAATCACAGCTTAATCCTTGTCCATATTGATTTCGGTTAATTATACCCAAGAATGTTTAAAATGCTAGGGCACGCTCTCATTCCATAATTATTTCATTTTCAACCGTTAAAATGATATAATAATGGCCATCAATTGCTTTCTATAGACAGGTTTATGTCAAAATCCACAACCAAACATCCCCGATCGCTGATTATATTTTGTGGTACTGAGCTCTGGGAAAGGTATGGTTTTTATGCAGTACAATCCCTTCTAGCATTGTATCTCACCCAGTTTTTTTCATGGCCCGATGATCGCATCTATAATTTGGTTGGCACGTTTACTGCGCTAACTTATTTATCTCCTGTGATTGGTGGGTGGATAGCAGACCGATTAATTGGTCAAAAATATGCGGTGATTGTAGGCAGCATTTTTCTATGCGGGAGCTATTTATTACTCTCGATGTCACATGATACGCATTCGTTACCCATTTCACTTGCTTGTATTGCGATTGGTACGGGTTTAATCAAGCCCAATATATCCGCCATGCTCGGCAATGAATATGATGTTGATTCTCCCTATCGAGAACGGGGATTTACCCTCTTTTATATGGGTATCACAACCGGTATTATTTTAGGTACAACCTTACCGAGTATTTTAACATGGTACTTTAATTGGTCTGCTGCATTTATTAGTGGGGCGATAGGCATGGTTTTTGCCTTGATCTTGTTTGTAGTTGGTTGTCAGATATTTAAAATTCGAAATCGCCTACAACAACCATTCGAATTAATCAATGGATTTTACGCTTTCGTGCTTCTAGCGCTGTCAGGTGTGATTTTTTGGTTTATATTAAGTACCCCAACATTTGCTGCCTCAACATTTGCTATTATTTTTTTAGGATCAATTGCCTATCTCATTCAATCCATTCGCACAGATAGCAAACATCAGGCAAAGTTGACAATGATAATTTGTTGCCTGTGTTGTATTTCAATTCTATTTTGGGCGTTTTATTTTCAAATGTTCACCTCGCTTACGTTGTTTATTGAGCGAGCGGTTATGCCCGATGTATTTGGCGTACAATTCCCTCCCCCCTATTATGTCAGTATCCAAAGTGTGGGAATGCTATTTTTTGGGTTAATATTAACCAGAAATCGACGAAAATTATCCGTCCAGGAAGTCGCTAAACGCACGAATGTGAAATTCTTTCTCGCAATGATCTGCATGAGTTTAGCGTATTTATTTATTACCTGGGTCTGTTATCGCTCCGTTATGAGTATTGACAAAATTCAACCTCTGCTCATTATTCCTGCTTACCTACTCATCTCAATCGCTGAGTTGCTGTTATCGCCTGTTGGCTTAGCGGCTATAACTACGTTGGCAAGCAAATCCCATGTGAGCACAATGATGGGCATATTCTTTGTATCCCTGGGGTTAGGCGGGTATTTATCAGGAATCTTAGCCACATTCACTGCGGTAAATTATCATCCAAACAGCCCTTTAATGATAGTTAAAATGCATTATCTTGATAGCTTTAATTTATTATCGTTTATCATGTTTATCGCCACAGTATTTAGCTTTATCTTTTTTAGGCTTATCAATAAGATCATTTTAGCGATGGACTCATCGGAAATTTAATCAACTAAAATACCCGCAATAGTCTTTAAAGCACGCAATGTTCCTGTTAGAATATACGACTTTTTTAAACAAACTCACTCTATGACCCAAAAAACATTACTCGAAAGAATTATTCATGAACTCGAAGAAGCAAAGGCCAATCAAATCGACGTTATTGATGTTTCAGATAAAACTTCTGTTACCAATTGTATGGTGATATGCTCAGGTCGATCAACAAGGCATGTGAAATCTACTGCGGAAATATTAGTGGAAAAATTAAAACATGCTGGTTTCCAACCAATAAGCAAAGAAGGTATCGATCGCGGAGAATGGGCACTCATTGATTACAATGACATCATTGTCCATATCATGCATCCCGATCACCGTGCATACTATAATCTCGAAGAATTATGGCAAAAAGCACGCCCTCATGAGGATCATGGTTAAGCTAACAATTATTTGTCTTGGTAATAAAATGCCCAACTGGGTCAATGAGGCAGTTACTATCTTTAGCAAACGATTAAAAGAATTCTGCCAGGTTCAATTAATTGAAATTCCATTGCAAAAGCGGGGTAAAGTTCATAGCTTCAAAACAATTCAAGACAAAGAAGCTGAAAACATGATTAAACACATTCCCAATGGTTCCTATGTGATTGCTTTGGATATTAATGGGACCGCCATGACAAGCGAACAATTGGCGGCGCGGGTTTGTCAGCTTCAACAAACAAAACCCCATTGGTGTCTTCTAATCGGAGGGCCTGAAGGGATACCAAACCCGGTAATGGATTTAGTTCATGAAAACTGGTCATTATCGAACTTAACACTGTCACACCCGATTGCTCGTATTGTTTTATTCGAATCGCTATATCGTAGCTGGACAATCCTAAGCGATCACCCTTATCATAAGTAGTTGTTAAAAAACAGTGGCGTCAATGTGACTTATTCAGATTATCCTCATCACACAAATAATCAGCCCCAGCAAAGTAATCGTCTATTTATTTTGTATGCGCTGGTTTTCTGCTTTGCTGCAATTTTGTTAATTCGACTAGCCTATCTGCAATTGTCACAACATGGGCGCTACCAACTGCTTTCACTCAAAAACCAGTTAAATACCATTCCTATCGCTCCGCCAAGAGGAATTATTACGGATCGAAATGGGGTGGTTTTAGCAGATAACATCCCCGTTTATTCATTAGAAATCATACCAGAACGTATAAAAAACTTACCTAAAACACTGGAACGGCTTAAACACTTATTGCCATCTATCACCGATGAAGACATCGAAACCTTTAACAAAAGCCGATTAGCTAGCCGATCGTTTTTGCCAACACCTTTTAAACTGAAATTGAATGAAGATGAAGTGGCCCGCTTTGCTGTTAATCAATTCAAATTTCCAGGCGTTTTGATTAAAGCGCGTTTAATGCGCAGTTACCCTTATAGCCAGGCAACTTCACATGTCGTTGGCTTCGTCGGTAGGATTAATACAAAAGAACTGGCTATTGTCGATAATCAAAATTACCGTGCCACCAATTTTATTGGCAAAACAGGCATTGAAAAATTCTACGAACCGTTATTACATGGTCGAATAGGGTATCGACAAGTTGAAGCAGATGTCAGCGGCAGAATACTAAAGACAATTGATGAACGGCCCCCTCTTTCTGGTGACAAATTAACATTGTCGCTCGATATTAACATTCAACTTGCTGCACATTATGCATTAAATAATAAGCGAGGTGCAGTGGTTGTCATTGACACTAACAATGGCGAAATTCTTGCATTGGCGAGCACGCCATCATTTGATAGTAATTTATTTGTCAATGGCATTTCACAAGCTAATTACCAAGATTTGCTCAATGATCCGGATAAGCCATTATTTAATCGAGCTATTCGAGGACTCTACCCTCCCGCGTCAACCATCAAACCCTATATTGCGTTAGCTGGGCTAGAGAGTGGTATTGTGACAAGTCAAACAAGAATTTTTGATAAAGGTTGGTATCAAATTCGTGGAGCGAGCCACGTTTATCGAGATTGGAAAAAGTTTGGCCATGGTATGGTTGACTTATCCAAAGCGATAAGGGTATCTTGTGATACCTTTTTTTATCAGCTCGGTGAGCGATTAGGGATCTCAGGAATTGAAGCGATGTTATCGCAATTTGGGTTTGGACAGCTAACTCACATCGATTTGCCTGACGAATTAGGCGGCATATTACCTACTGCTCGTTGGAAGCGCGAAACAAAACATAAACCGTGGTATGGTGGGGATACCATTATAACCAGTATTGGGCAAGGATTTATGCTTAGCACACCCTTGCAATTAGCGAGTGCTTCTGCAGCCTTAGGCTCAAAAGGCAGGCACTATCGCCCTCATGTACTAAAATCTGTGAGCAACCTGGGTCAAAACGTTTCATTAGACATTAGTCCCTTAGAGGAATACCCTGTTGATGTCGGTGATAAAAACAATTGGACGTTTATTAGTGAATCCATGACCAGAGTCATTACCAGCCCGGACGGTACTGGTTACCGTTATGGAAAAAATGTACCCTATTCGATTGCAGCGAAAACGGGTACTGCGCAAGTACACAGCGCCAAAAAATACGATCGAAAAAAATATACTGAGATACCCGAGCGATTGAGGGATCATTCGTTATTTATTGCATTTGTTCCTGCTGAATCGCCTGAAATTGCGGTAGCAGTCGTGTTAGAGAATGATCATATTGCACCCAATATTGCTCGTAAAGTCATCGATGCTTACTTTGAATCCAAGAAACAACATGAAAAATCAAAACATACATAATCCCATCTATCGATTAACAAAACGGGCACTTCATATTGATTTTCCGTTACTCGGGGCATTATTAATGCTGATGTGCTTTGGCTTGATTATTTTATACAGCGCCTCCAACGAAGATATGAACGTCATGAATCGTCAGTTCATTAGACTTTGCTTTGCTTTGTTAGTCATGATTGTATTTGCATTCATCCCACCACACCGTTACAAACTTTGGTCACCCTGGCTTTATATTTCTGGATTAATGTTATTGATTGCCGTTATGGTTCTTGGAAAGATAGGGAAAGGCGCTCAAAGATGGCTAGAACTTGGCTTATTCCGCTTTCAACCCTCTGAGATAATGAAGCTTGCTGTGCCAATGATGGCGGCTTGGTATATCGACCAGAAAGGCGGGTTACATAAACAATCCACTTGGATCATTACCTTGGCTATTATTCTGGTGCCTACGTTGATAATCGCCAAACAGCCTGACCTTGGCACTGCTATAATGGTTGCTTCAGCAGGCTTATGTGTCATCTTTTTAGCAGGCCTTAGTTACCGCATTATCTTTTCCGCCACTTGCCTTGGTCTTTCAGCACTTCCTATTTTGTGGCATTTTCTCCATGACTATCAAAAAAAGCGGGTGATGATGCTACTAAATCCTGAAAAAGATCCGTTAGGCGCAGGCTATCATATCATTCAATCTAAGATTGCTATAGGATCCGGTGGCCTTGCTGGCAAAGGGTGGTTACAAGGAAGTCAATCTCATTTGAATTTTTTGCCTGAGCATGCCACTGACTTCATTTTCGCCGTTTGCGGTGAAGAATTTGGCTACTTTGGTTCTTTTATACTAATTGCAATGATTATCTGTATCACCCTTCGCGGTTTACAAATTGCCTTGCAAGCACAGACAAACTATACGCGAATGCTTGCCGGTAGTTTAAGTTTCACCTTTTTCATATCTGCTTTTGTGAATATTGGTATGGTTATGGGGATATTGCCCGTTGTAGGAATTCCGTTGCCTCTCGTAAGCTATGGCGGCACAGCCATGGTAACCTTCATGGCCGGATTTGGTGTCCTCATGTCAATTAGTACACATAAGATTCTATTTCACCAAGGCCACTAGGTTATTATTGCTACTATCGACAACATGACTTTCTTGAGCAGTCGATGGTTGAATATCCGGTTGGGGATTTTGTATCGACTCCACTGCCTCGTCTAAGCCTGACCAATTTTTCGTTTTTACAAAATCTAGAATTTGATTTAATTTCTCATGTTCTTTTAATGAAGTTGACCAAACATTGAGGTATTTAGGTGAGTTTAAGTCAATTTCGCCTGCAATGATAGCATCAGATAAATTTTTTAGTATCGCACACAGTTCATCGTATTTGTTATAGTGGAATTTTTTTAAACAATAAATCACTAAAAATAATACCAAGTGTTGTTTAGAATTAAGTTGCTTCAAATGTGATAAAGCAAAAAACGGATTATTAATGCTCGTTCCATGTCGTGCTTTGCAAAATAGGTCATAATCTGTTTTATTAGCAAACATGGGCAAACGCATTCTCAAAAAAATGGGGTATATATAAATAAAAAAACGCATCCTATCGGTATAGTGTCTTGATATCAATAAATTCGAGAGTGATTTACTAATCTTGGATTTTGCTGATTCAGTTGGTTGTGTTAGTGCATTAGGTGCAGCGTTATTGTTGGCATCAGGTAAATCAAAACGGCGTGCTAACAAATCAATTCTTTTTTGGCTGACACCATGTTGCTTAGCAATGGGGACTAATTGATCAAACAATGGTTTATTTTGGCGAAAACAACAATGCACCAGAATTGCCTCAATCGACTGAAAACTTTCAAACATCAGTTGCGAAGGATGGTAACCGTCATCGTGTTTATTTTTGCTATAAAGGTAATTTAAATGCCGCATGGTCTCTTGATAGCCCTTTTCAACAAGCTCTTTTTGTTTATCTGTAGGAACACTAAACTGCGTTGATGGTACATCGGCGTGTAACAAAACCGTGGTAAAACTTTGTTGAACCATTTTAATTCGATCCCATTCCCATGCGCTAACCGGATCTTGTATCCCTGATATTAATTGATAAAACCAATTTGCTAACCAAGACTCTCGATATATCCTCTGCCGGAACCCATTAAGCATGCCTTCTTCTGTGCCATTATCAAAACAAAAACCAAGCGATTCGATACTATAACCATACCGAGAGCTTAGCAATGACTTGTCATGACCAATGAAAGCCTCTGTTGGAAAATTGCTAGTTAGACCACCATCCGTATGAGGAACCCCTTGAAATTCAGGGGGTTTATATAAGGGGGGAATGCTTCCTGACATCTCACCTGCATGACTGAGTTCCAGATCCGGTGTTGTTTTGAGCGAGAAATAACTGGCTCTTTGCGCCTCTAAGTTGCTAGCAGTAATAATGAGTTCATCGCCCAATCCGCAGTCAGGATATCGCTTTTTTAAATTCGCCAACGATCGAAAGGTAATTTTACCTAAATTAAACACTTCATCATTTAGAAATTTTCGCCCATCTTCTGATTTATCAATGTGATAGCGATTAATAATTTCTAAAACTTTTAAACCAATCACATAGTCCAATCCGGCTTTGAGAGCCGTTGTTTTTGAATAACCCGTTTTATCCCACTCGTTATAAAGCAGGACTTCTCGGTTAAAATCAGCAAAATATTTTTCAACTTGCTCAGGCTCATAGTTTAAGTAAGCCAAAATTGACATAATCGCCCCGGCTGAACTTCCCGCATATGCCGTAAAAGGTATGCCCATTTCTCGACAGGCTCGATAGCCACCAACCAATGAAAATATTTTACCGCCACCGCCTGAGCAGACTAAATTTTTATAACCCGACCATATTTCCCGAACTTGATAGACACCATTTTGTTTGGTAATGCGAATCTGCTCATTTTCAAATAAAACGTGTTGTGTTGATGCAACTAGTGGTTGAGCCTTACTGGTTTTTTCCTCATCTTGATCCGAAGGACTATCTTGCCATAACGAAACAACAAACTTTATCAATGACGTTGTGAATTGAAGCATCCAACGCCAAAGTTGGACATACCAGGCTAGATTTTCCTCAATGAATTCTGTTTTGCGGAATTCAGCCATGGCTTGATATCGATAGTCTTTATGACTGGGTAAAACATCGATTGATAGTGGGTGGGGCTCATTGAGCTCATGATAGATCCTGTCATCGACTTTATTAACTTTAACAAGCTTGTCAACTATGCCAGGCGTAAGCACAATCCGCCTACTGTTCCGTGCTTTTTCTAAATTCTCCTTATTTTTCTTAAAGGAAAATAAGTTCTCTAAATGGGTATGCTTAAACTCAAATAGCCAGCCTTGTTTGCCTGTTTGTAGTGTAAATCCATGTAATTGAAAATCAGGGTTTAAATTCTTTTTTGTTGCCAAAGGCCAGTAAGACGTTTCAACTGAACCAAATAACCAGTTATAAAATCGTCCCCACCACGAGAGAGGTACTTCAACGGTGTAGCCTCGGTGATCATTATTAACATACCCCTCCCAGAAGCTATAACTACATTGGTTTTGATGAGGATCTAATAACCAGGTTTTCAATTTATAACGATAACTTGGATCCAGTTGGGTTAAGTCAACAACAAAGCTATGCCCCTCTATTAAATTTTCGAATAAGGTTTTACTTGAATCCGGAAACTGGCCATTCACTTGCAATAGTCCTTCACGTGCAAGCAATATTATCTTTTGAAATAAAATAAGATTACGTGGATGTTCTTGTTTCTCAAATATTTCTGACAGGTTTTGCTGATATGCCGTCATTTATCAGTTTCCATATTAAAAGCACGCCTATCATACCATGTAAAATGAAAGATCAATAAATGTCAATTGATTATTTTTAGCCTATGATTGAAAGAAGAGTCCTGTCAGGCACATAGCCCGACAGTATTCCATTTAGGATCATTGTTGCCAAAGATCGACAAACTGATTGACAGGCATTTGATTCAAATATGTTGAATCGTCGCACACTTTGATGAGTTGAGCGACTTTACTATCATCAAAGCGCGTGGATAAATTATGTTTGAACTTTTCAATTAAAACCGGGATGCCTTCCTTGCGTCTTCGCTTATGACCAATTGGATATTCAATCGTTACTAACTCGCTGCTACTACCGTCTGTAAAATGGAGGCGCATACTATTGGCAATAGAGCGTTTTTGTGGATCGAGATAATCATCGCTAAACTGCTTATTTTCTTTTACTGTCATTTTAGAGCGCAATGTATCAATGATCGGGTTATTTGCTGTTTCATTTTCATAGTGCTCAGCTTTAAGATCACCAAATGCCAGCCCCACTGCAACCATATATTGCAAGCAATGATCCCTATCTGCCGGATTATGCAGTTCGCCTTGTTTTGAAATGATACGAATAGCTGACTCATGGGTAACAAGTTCTATCTCTTTAATTTCATCGAGTCGATGCTGATAATCTTGATGAAGTTTAACCGCACATTCAACTGCTGTTTGAGCATGAAATTCCGCAGGATAGGATAATTTGAACAACACATTTTCCATCACATAGCTATCAAATGGTTGGGGAAGTTCAAACGTTTGCCCCTTAAATAACACATCATAAAAGCCCCATGTCTTCACACTGAGTGCCGATGGATAACCCATTTCGCCACGCTTTGCGATGATCGCAAGACGGACAGCTCTGGCACACGCATCGCCTGCAGCCCACGATTTTCTTGAGCCCGCATTGGGTGCATGTCGATAGGTTCTTAATGATTGGCCATCCACAAACACTTGCGACAGCGTCCGTAGTAGTTGATCCCTATCTGCACCCAATAATTGGGCTGTGACAGCAGCACTGGCCAACTTAACTAAAATAACATGATCTAATCCCACACGGTTAAAGCTGTTTTTTAAAGCCATTACCCCCTGAATTTCATGGGCTTTGATCATCGCTGTCATCACCTGATGCATGGTTATTGGCGATTTACCCTGCTTTATCGCTTGACGAGATAAATAATCGGATACCGCTAAAATTGCCCCTAAATTATCCGATGGATGCCCCCATTCCGCCGCTAACCAGGTATCATTAAAGTCAAGCCAACGCACCATCGTGCCAAAGTTGAAGGCCCCTTCCACCGGATCCAATTGATAAGGCGTGCCAGGCACTTTAAATCCATTATCGAGTGTTGCTCCTGGAACGATGGGGCCGAGCATGTTTTGGCAAGCCTTGAAGTTGAGCGCTAACATAGCACATCCCATTGAATCCATTAAGCAAAGTCGTGCTGTTTCATAGGCCTCTTTGCTGAGGATGGTTTTATCCAGCACATAATCAGCAATGGACTGCATGACAGCATCATAATCAGGCTTTACATTTTCTTCGACAAAATGGGACATATTAACCTCGTTGTTCAATGGGTAAATAATGGCGTTGTTCAGGGCCAATATATTCGGATGTGGGTCTAATTAAACGGTTGTTGGCACGTTGTTCAAATATATGTGCAGCCCAACCGGTCGTTCTTGACATGACAAAAATTGGGGTGAATAAAAAGGTTGGTATACCACAAAAATGATAGGCGGATGCTGAATAGAAGTCCAAATTAGGAAATAATTTTTTTTCTCGCCACATTAATGATTCGATTCGCTCAGAAATATCATATAAGGTCATATCGCCAGTCGTTTGCGCAAATTTCTTCGACCATGTTTTGATAATGTCTGATCGCGGATCGCAATCCGTATATACACGGTGCCCAAAGCCCATTATTTTTTCTTTATTTGCAAGCATTTGCAATAATTTTGTTTCTGCTTCATCTGCTGTAGTAAATTGCTCAATCAATTCCATTGCTGCTTCATTCGCTCCACCATGCAAGGGACCACGCAGTGTGCCGATAGCAGACGTCATCGCAGAATAGATATCCGATAGCGTGGCGGCAGTCACCCGGGCAGCAAATGTCGACGCATTAAACTCATGCTCTGCATAAAGTATCAAGGATACATTCATCATGTTTTTGGCAAGATCATTTGGCTTTTTCTGATGAAGCAAGGCAAGAAAATGACCACCAATGGTGGGTTCATCCGAGTATTCGCTGATTTCTTTATCAAGAAAGTGCCATGCATACCAATAGCACATAATGGCTGGGTATATGGCTAATAAACGATCAGCAATGTCATATTGTTGTTCAAATGATTCCTCGGGCTCTAAATTTCCCAGAAATGAACATCCTGTTCTTAACACATCCATTGGATGTGCGTGTTTGGGGATCGCTCTTAGTAAATCTTTTAATGCAGAAGGAATATTACGTAAAGAAATTAATTTTTCTTGATATCGATCCAGTTCTCGTTGATTGGGTAATTGACCATAGTGAAGTAAGTAGGCAACTTCTTCAAATGTTGCATGGTTTGCAAGGTCATCAATGGAATAGCCGCGATAATTTAGGCCTTTTCCGGCTTTACCCACCGTTGCAATAGCTGACTCACCTGCAACAACACCCGCCAAACCGCCTTGTTTATTGGTCATCCTTTTTCTCCCTTAATCGATCTAATTGTTGTTCAAAGGTATGATAATTTAAATGATGATATAATTCTTCTCTTGTTTGCATTGTATCAACACAGGATACCTGGGATCCCTCCTCCTTGATTGTTTGATAGACCAAAGAGGCAGCTTGTGACATCGCTCGGAAAGCTGACAATGGATATAATGCCATTTTTATTCCAACATTTTCCAATTCAGTTTGAGAAAACAGCGGTGTTTTACCAAACTCGGTTATGTTTGCTAATATCGGTGCATTTACTTGCTCGGCAAATTGTTGATACTCTGCTAGTGTCGTCATAGCTTCTGCGAAAATCATATCCGCACCTAATTCGACATAATAGTTCGCACGCTCAACAGCAGCGTTCATACCCTCAATCGCATAAGCATCCGTTCTTGCCATAATTACAAATGATGGATCCTGGCGGGCATCAACAGCTGCTTTAATCCTATCCCCCATTTCTTCTTGGCTGACAACGGCTTTATTTGGGCGGTGCCCACAACGTTTGGCTAATACTTGATCTTCTAGATGGACTGCTGCGACGCCTGCTTGCTCCATCATTTTAATGGTTCTAGCAATATTAAAGGCATGCCCCCAACCTGTATCTATATCGACTAACAGAGGCAAATCAACTGCTTGGGTGATGCGACGCGCATCTTCAAAAACATCCCCTAAATGCGTCATCCCAAGATCAGGGATACCCCAGGAGGCATTGGCAACCCCAGCACCTGATAAGTAGATAGCACGATGACCTGCATTCTTAGCTAATAACGCACAGTAAGCATTAATGGTTCCAACAATCGGAAGAATGTGCTTTTGGTTGACTAATTGCCTAAACATATGACCCATAGAATCTGTCATCAAACGCTCCCTTGTTACTTATAGATTGTCTATCGTCGTTGGCTATCTATCTTAAATTCCTGCCGCATTATTTCATATAAAGCTAAATCCATAAACAAAGACTAGATTGCCAAGAAACATACGATTTATTCTTGTTAATTGTCCGCTCAAAGCTCAATGGTTCCTTCCATAAAACGACGACATTCGCCTTTTAATAACACGCGGTTATCGTTTAGTTGGCAATGAACCGTTCCTTTACGGCTTAACCCTTGCCGAGCAACAAAGCTAGATTTTCCAAGCCTTTCAGCCCAAACGGGCGTTAACAAACAATGCGCTGATCCCGTAACCGGATCCTCAGGAATTTTATGTTTGGGGTAAAAACACCTTGAGTAAAAATCAACATCGTCACTCGGTGCACTCACAATTAATCCTTGCATATCATGCGCCAGAAGACGAATTTGATCAACCTGAGTTTGTTTAACCCTTTCTTCATTATCCAAAATAACTAGCCAATCTTTTGGTGAACAATAAGCAGCAATAATTGGTTGATTAATTAAGTCTTCCAAAAATTGATTTGGAATTTGCTCATTATGCATTAACGGGAAATCCATCTCGATAAATTGATTATCTTTCCTAACGTACAAAGGGCCACTTAAACTCGAAAAAGTGAATTGTTTATCTGTTTGCTGCAATGAAAATAGGACATCTGCGGCTGCTAATGTTGCATGCCCACACAAGTCAACTTCGCCATTTGGGCTGAACCATCGAATATGATACCCATCTTCATTTTCAACAACATACGCTGTTTCAGATAAATTATTTTCAAGGGCTATCGCTTGCAATAACTCATCATTTAACCATTCTTGAAGTAAACATACAGCTGCAGGATTGCCATGAAATAATTTATCGGTGAAGGCATCGACTTGAAATATCTTTATTCGTTCCATGTATAATTATAACTTGTTATAAAATGGACTTATCCTAGCATAGATAGAGTTAAAAATCTTTGATTATTTATCATATGGCTCCGTCAGAGCTGTTCCCCATTTAATTTTGAAGAACCAATTTCCACAGGCATTATCTGGTTGAGACAATCCTGGATGGTTTCTGCTAACGCTTCAGGCAAGGTATTTTCTTTCATGCTTTTAGCAAAAAATGAATTGTTTCGTAAGACATTGAGTACAGCACTCGTCTGGCTTTTGCGAAGACTATCGTCTAGATTCCTCAACAAATACACGAAATGTTTTAAAACGTCCTCGATTGTTAACTCTGGCGATAGCACAAGCGGTTCAAACCTATCTTTTTGTATTGCGTAAGAATTGAATAGTGTTAGATCAAGATGCGTAAATCGCGCAATAGCAGACCTTTTACTATCCGAATGTGTCATCGCCGTTAACGCCTCGTTATACGTGTTTATTAGATTCGTCAATAGTTGCATTTTTAGATCGGCTTCAGGCAATAATGTGAGCGCATGGGCGTTAATATAGTTTTGGCTATGAATAAATTGTCGATACAAATGCCTTTTGCTCATGCATTCGAGGGACATATAGGAAACCATTTTCCGCATTCTCGCCACATTTTTTGGCCTTGTTGCCGCATACTGTTTAAAATCTTCGGGGTTTCTTCCCGCTATATATGCTTGAACAATTTGATAACAAAAATCCCTGAAAAACCGTATTTTTGGAACACAATGCTGAATGGAAGATGGCGGTTCATTTTGACTGTTGAGCTTTAAGAGATATGCTTGTTGTAGAAAGGGTAATTTGTCTTCCAAGCGTTTAAAATCTCCATCAACAACCCGGTTGAATACATCAATAAAATGAACCAATACACGATTGAATTGATCCATTAATTTTTTTATATAAGCAGGATTTGAACTGATCATTTGTTCAAAGTCAGCATCAGGATAGATAAACCCTTGATCACAAGGCTCTAAATCAACAATATATTTTTGTCCATCATGTTCAAAATCTTCTAAAGGGCGGTTTTCTATTAATCTAGCGGGAAATTTACCAAGTACGATATGATTAAGATACGTTTCAACACTGATATGCACCTCTGGTTGCGTATGTTCCATTTTCTCATCCATGACCACTCCTTTGCCCACGTGGAATCCACGATGTTGTATTCCATTAAATCATCGAGGACACCTATAATTATAGAACATTTTGCCGGGTCACGATCCGGCGATACAGAAAACGGGCTGGCGCAATGGCAGATAGCAAATTATGTGGCATATTCAACGGATGATTCGCAATGAGTTTCGCGAGGTAACTGGCACATAATGGGATGGTCGTTAACCCTCTTGAACCAAAACCAGTCAGAGCATATAAGTTTGTTTCAAAGGGATCACGGTTTTCAATAAACCGATTTGCATCCTTCTCAAACGCTTTGAAATTATTGATAAACTTTTCCTGATTAGGAATTGAGCCAACAACTGGCATATAATCATTGATCGTTGTTCGGATGCCACACCAATGATTAACGACTTCCTTGGACCACTCGCAATCAAGTGGTATTGCATTTAATGTATGTAAGTTCTGTCGATCCGCTTCAAGGCTTGCTATCGCCTCAAGGCGATCAATTTCAAACGTTGCACCTGTATAATGATAACCGTCCGTGGCAGGGAGAACATGGCCATTGCAACAGACGGGAACACGAAGCAAATCGGACTGTGTCGTCGAAGTTAAGGCAGTCATCTGGCCTTTTATTGTCCTTAAAGGGAGATAGTTGGTTTGTGAGTACTCTTTCATTTGCCAACCATTAGCCAAAATAACTACCTCAGCATGATGATTATTAACATGCCAGTGATTGTCATCGTGATTCAGCGTTGAAATGTTGGTATTACCGATGAAATCGATCATGTCATGGTCGAGTAGCTTTTGGCATAATTGCTGACTATTTATCCATCCAGACTTTGGAAACCAAAGGCCTTTTCCGGTTATGTTCAACCCCGCCTTTTTAGACAACTCAGCTTCTGATAAAAATTCCACCATGGGTGAAAGCGTTTCAAGCCAGTGCAGGAAGATAGGATTATAGGTTTCTGCTGGTTCAAGGGATATCATGCCATTGAATTCATGCTCTATACCAGTCATGTCGAATTGTTGATAAAAACGGATGGCATGGGGATAGGCTTGGAGCATGATTTGGCTTAGAGGTGAATCATAAGCTGAGAAACTGGGAAATATGACGGCTCTAGGATTTGCAGACGCACCAACACCTGGTTGTGCTCCTTTATCAAGCACAGTTATTTGCCAGCCAAGCTTTGCCAAATGATAAGCAATCATGCAACCGGCAAGTCCTGCTCCGATTACCAATGCGTTTTGTTTGGAGGGCTTTTTATACTGGCCAAATTCCCATAAGCTTTTCTTTTTTAATAACTTATGGTTATTAGATTGATTAGTTTTAATGGCTTGGATCATCTCCCTTTTTTGACCATAGCCTTTTGTCTTTTTATACGTAAATCCTGCTTGGACTAAGCCATCTTTTACCATACGTGCACACGAAAAAGTGGCTAATTGTGTTTGCTGATGAGATAGTTTACTAATGTAGGCAAATAGCTGGGGTGTCCACATTGACTGATTTTTTGCAGGCGAAAAACCATCAAGATACCAACTATCAATCATTCCCTCGCAACTTGGTATTAATTTTTCCATTGATGTGACGACATCAGCAAAGATCAGTGTTAGACAAACACCATTTTCAAATTCAATGGAATGAAAGCCCGGGATTAAGGCGGGATAGCTTTCAATCAGTTGTTGGGCATACTTTGTCAACTCCGGCCAAAAGGTTAAGGCTTTCGTTAAATCCGCTAGTTTGAGCGGATGCTTTTCACAAGCGTAATAATGGAGGGTATTTTTCTTGAGCCCTTGGGCCTCCCACAAGCGCATGGTTAAAAGGAAGTTTAGACCCGTTCCAAATCCTGTTTCTGCGATGACAAATGGTTTTCCTTCTGGCAATACCTGCCAGCGGTTTGGTAGATCATTGCCTAACAAAAATACATGAACACTTTCAGCCAACCCATTATCACGGCTAAAATAAATATCATTAAATTGGTTAGCATAAGGAATGCCTTGTTGCCATTCGATATCTGCAGGAATAATCGGTTGAAACGGTTGACTCATTATTTACAAAAATTAATTAACATCTTGTCTATATTTTATCACCATAAAAAGCAAAAGATACACTGTTTTCTATTACTCGGGTTTATGCCCAATTAACAGCATATGTTGTTATTGGTTCGCATTTTGAATTTCGTTGGGTATACTTAATTTAATATCTCCTTAATCGAAAAAGCATGGCCAAAAAACTGTATCTTACCAGCATCGAGAAAAGAAAAGGCAAATCCTTTGTCTCGCTAGGCTTCGTGTCGCAATTGTATAAAGATGGTTTGCCATTTCAATGTTTTAAGTTGTTTAGTGAACGAGATAATGCTCACTTTAGTATACTTCAAAATTTGACACATCAGCCCGTTAAACCCATCATGCCTATCAGTGATGCTATTGCGCTTATGCGCAATCAACCTGATGAATTGCAAACGATTTTGTTTGATAAAGTTGTAATTGATGAGCAGAAAACCTGCTATTTTGAAGGCAGTGATTTTGAAAGCGATAATGATATGGCGGAATTTCAATTCAACCTCTCAATAGCGTATCAGCTTAATTGTGAGGTCATCCTTGTGGTTTCTGGCAAAGATAGGCAAACTAGTCATATCAAAACCTTGATTCAATCAGCGCTGGACATTGCAAAGCGAAACCATACGAATGTACGCGGCGTTATTATCAATCAGTTTAATCTTGGCAATGAGCTTGAAACGTCAAGCCAATTACAAAGTTTTTTCACTCAATTATGCATTTCGATTATACCTGAGTTTGAAGAATTTGCTTATCCAATGGTTAAAGACGTTGCCAAACTCCTATCTGCAAAAATCATTTTTGGAAAAACCAATATCCACCGACAAGTGAAAGAAATTACTCTTGCAGCTAAAACGGTGACTAATTTTTTGCAATCAAGGCTAGATCGTAAGGGAATGTTGATTATAACACCTGACGATCGGATGGATATATTGTTAGGCACCCTACTTGCCGATCAATCGGCTAATTACCCCAAAATAGCCGGTATCGTGCTAACTGGTGGGATGAAACCGAGCAAAGTCATTTCAGAAATTATATCAGGGCTAGAGCATACCTTCCCGGTGATGGTCACCCCATTAAAGACTTATGAAACAGCAACCACGATTCACAATGCCAAATTTAGTTTGCAAGAAGATGATATGGACAGGGTAGATAAAGCGGGGGAATTAATGTCACCCTATATTCAGCTGATGCTAACAACCATCAATAAGTCGCCTAAAACCGATGAAATGAACCCCGCATTATTTCTCCATAATTTGTCGGTTAAAGCAAAGAAGATGAAAAAACACATTGTCTTGCCGGAAGGAACAGATATTCGAATATTGCAAGCTGCCGACTATCTGCTTAAACGGGAAATTGTGTCATTAACCGTTATTGGGAATCCTGAAAAAATTCTCTTATTAGCCAAACAACATGATTTAAGCTTGCCAAACTTATCTATTTTGGATCTTGAAAGCGCGCCAAACATTCAAAAATATGCAAAACAATATTTCAAATTGCGTCAACATAAAAATGTCAATCTTCCTATTGCAATTGAACGCATGGCTGATGGCAACTACTATGCCACCATGATGGTCTATTTCAACCATGCTGATGGTGTTGTTTCCGGAGCAACTCACACAACCGCAGACACCGTTCGCCCAGCGCTTGAAATTATCAAAACAAAACCGGGTGTTGATAGAGTATCCTCCGTATTCATCATGTGCTTACCCACCCGAGTAGTTATCTATGGCGACTGTGCCATTAATCCTGAACCAGACGCAAAGACGTTAGCTGAAATTACCATGCAAGCGGCTGTCATGGCCAAAAGCCTTGATATCGATCCCAGGGTAGCGCTGCTTTCTTACTCAACAGGCGGTTCCGGTCATGGTGCAAGTGTGGATAAAGTCAATCAAGCTATCAAGCTGTTGGCTAAAGAAAAATTAGATTACTTAGTTGAGGGCCCGATTCAATATGACGCTGCGGTTGACATGGGCGTTGCAAAACAAAAATTACCCAACTCAAAAGTAGCTGGCAAAGCGAATGTTCTAATTTTTCCTGATTTAAACACAGGAAATAACACCTATAAAGCAGTACAGAGAGAGTCTGGCGCACTAGCAATTGGACCTGTTTTATTGGGATTAAATAAACCAGTCAACGATCTAAGCCGTGGATGCACTGTCCAGGATGTCATTAATACGATTTTGTTAACGGCTATTCAAGCAAGCGAGAATTCACCATGAAATGGATTTTAACATTTAATGCAGGTAGCTCATCCATTAAGTACAGCGCCTTCCATATCAAAGATCAAACGATGGTGCTAGAGTTTAAAGGGTTAATCGAAGGAATTGGCGAAAAACAGAGCTTTTGGACTCATGAAACGACTAAAAGCGAGCATCTCTTTAAAAATCATCAACAAGCCTTTCAAGCCTTGCTTAAACCTGTGACAGAGGGCATTCAAGGTGAAATTATCGGAATTGCCCACCGTGTTGTTCATGGTGGAAGTCAATTTAGCACACCCACTGTGGTTGATAAAACCGTGTTATCAACCATTCAATCATTATCAAATTTAGCACCGTTACATAATCCAGCAAATGCATTGGGTATTGAAGTGGCTAAATCTTTATTTCCCAAATGCCCACATGTCGCTATCTTTGATACAGCATTTCATGTAACCATGCCTGAAAGCGCTCATACTTATGCAATCGATAAGGATATCTGTCATCAATACCAAATCAAACGCTATGGTTTCCATGGAATCAATCATCAGTATGTTGCTGAACAAGCCGCGGGCTTCCTTTTAAAACCCCTTTCACATTGCCAGCTAATCACATTGCATTTAGGAAATGGTGCCAGTGCTTGCTTAATAAAAGATGGGAAATCGTATGATACCTCGATGGGGTTTACACCATTGCCAGGATTGATAATGGGGACACGTTGCGGGGATATCGACCCGTCCATTATTCTTTATCTTGCTGATCAAGGTATTACAATGGCAAGTATCTCAAGCATGCTCAATCGTCGTAGCGGTTTAAAAGGGATTGGCGGTGAAAATGATATGCGCAGATTGCTTGAGCATGAAGCTGCTGGCGATATGGATGCTAAGCTCGCCATCGAGATGTTTTGTTATCAGTTACAAAAATACATCGCTGCTTATTATGGCCAATGCCCCAACTTAGATGCGCTTGTTTTTACTGGTGGCATCGGTGAACATTCAGTCGACATTAGAGCGAGAACAATCCAGCCCTTAAGTCATCTAGGGTTATCCATCGATGCTAATTTAAATAGTAATCAAGGATGGACACAGCCTTCCATTATCCATAATGGATCCATCCCTATTTTGGTTATTCCCGGGGATGAAGAGAAGGCTATGGCAGAACAATGTATGACAGTTTTATAATATACCCGTGATCATTCAAAATGCGAGGATTTATGCGCCTCTATTTTTTTGATCCTGAAAAACGTTAAAAAACGCCCAATGGCTCACTCCCTTGAGTGTTCTTTAACGTTTTGCAGGGCGAAAAAGAAAAAGCAGAAAACTCGCATTTTGAATGATCACGGGTATAAAATAATTTAAAGGTTCGCCATCACAGTGTCCGCTTTCGCTAATGTTTCCTCGATATCGGCTAACGTATGTGCCTGTGAGACAAAGCCTGCTTCAAACATGGATGGGGCGAAATAGACACCTTTTGCTAACATGCCATGAAAAAATGATTTAAACTTTGTAGAATCGCCTTTTGCAACATCGTCATAACCACGAATCGTGGTTGTGTTTGCAAAATAAAAACCAAACATACCGCCTATTGACTGGGCGTAAAAAGGTAGGTTGTAACGACGAGCGATTTCCATTAACCCATTAACTAGTGCATTGGTTGAATTGGTTAAGTTTTCAAAAAATCCAGGTTTCTGAATTTCTTTGAGTGTAGCCAACCCTGCGGCCATGGCAAGTGGATTACCGGAAAGCGTTCCTGCTTGATAGACGGGACCAACCGGTGCTAAATGATCCATGATCGCTTTGCTACCCCCGATGGCACCTACAGGCATTCCTCCTCCAATGACTTTTCCTAGCGTCGTTAAATCGGGAGTTACATTATAATAACCTTGAGCGCCTTCAAGCGCCACACGGAAACCACACATCACTTCATCAAATATCAATAGGGATTGGTATTGGTCACAAATCGCACGCAATCCCTGCAGATAATCTGCTGCAGGTAATACAAGGCCCATGTTGCCTGCAACAGGTTCGAGAATGATACCAGCAATGTCATCGCCATATTGTTTAAATAATAATTCAATTTGATTCAGATCATTGAAGTCGGCTGTTAACGTGTGTTCAGTAATGCTGTCTGGTATGCCCGGGGTTGCAGGAATTCCTAATGTTAATACGCCGGAGCCTGCTTTTACCAGCAAGCTATCACTATGGCCATGATAACAACCATTCAGCTTAATAATTTTATTTTTACCCGTATAACCACGCGCTAAACGAATGGCTGTCATTGTTGCTTCAGTTCCCGAGCTCACCATCCTTACCTTTTCGATTGAAGGGACAATCTCAATGACTTTCTGTGCAAGTTCAATTTCAAGCTCAGTGGGTGCACCAAAACTCATGCCATTTGCTAATGCTGTCTGAACAGCCGTAATCACCTTAGGATGGGAGTGCCCTAAAATAAGGGGTCCCCATGAACCCACATAATCGATATAGTCTGTGCCATCAACATCCGTTAATCGGCACCCTTCACCCCTGCGAAAAAATATTGGGCAGCCTCCTACGCCTTTGAAAGCACGTACAGGCGAATTGACGCCTCCTGGAATAAATTGATTAGCTAGTTCGAATAATCGTTCTGAGTTAGACATAACTTGATTCTACTGATTTTAGTTTGAATTAGGTGCTCTTTTTACCATGGAAGTAGGATTATCTCAACCCTTTATAGGTTAAGACCTTTACAATTTAAGCCAACCTGGGTAAATTATCAGTTTTTAATGATTCGGAAGTATGATGAGCGATTATAAGCGTTATATTTGCATAATTTGTGGATTTATATATGATGAAGAAGAAGGCTGGCCAGAAGATGGCATTGAGCCTGGAACAAAATGGGAAGATGTGCCAGAGGACTGGTATTGCCCTGATTGTGGTGCAGGTAAAGAAGATTTTGAAATGGTTGAGATGGAATAATATGTTATCGAGTATAGTCAATGGGTGCCGTTATACTGCCTCATTCTTATTATCTGTTTTTTCAACAGATACCTGGATGTCGATTATCGTTGGCGCGATAGCTGTTACGTTATTAGCCTTGCTAGTCGGCGGGTTTGTCTTACACTCAGCAGCGATGTCTACTAATGTTTTAATTGCTGCAGGTGTATTGACTTTATTTACAATCCCTCTTGGATTAGGGATGTACTTTCTTAACAAAGATCAGTTTTCTTCAAGCCAGCAACAAAATGAAGGATCAACCGATAAAAATGCATTTGCACTTTCCTATTTAAGTACGTTTGGTGCTTCGTAAATGGGTTTACTCAATCGCACAATGTGGCATTTAAAATGGTTTAACTGTCACCATTACCACGATTAAGATTAGCAAAATTGTCGGCACTTCATTAAACAACCGATAAAATACTTGTGTATGATGGTTGTTGTCGTTGTGAAATTGACGTAAATAACGTCCGCAAAACCCATGATATCCCCATAGAAGCAGCACGGCAGTCAGTTTAACATGCATCCAACCGCTCGCCAGATAAAATCGCCAATTTAACATGAGCAACCCAATGCCTAATAAGGTCGTCAGAATAGCTGCAGGATAAGTAATGCCATAAAAGAGCCGCCGCTCCATGAGTTTGAATCGTGAAAGACTGATCGCATCTTCCGCCACACTATGATAAACAAATAATCTCGGCAAGTAGAATAAACCAGCGAACCAAGCGACCATCGCGATGATATGGAATGATTTTAACCACAAATAAAGCATTTTACCGTTTACCTCGATTTTTACGCCTGTGTCGAATTAAGTTGAGGGACTCAACTCCTAACGAAAACGCCATGGCGAAATAGACATAACCTCTTGGAACATGAAAAGAAAAACCATCTGCTATTAACACCATGCCAATCAATATTAAAAAACTCAAAGCTAACATTTTTATAGTTGGATGTTTTTCGATAAAGTGGCTCACCACATCGGAGGCAAAGATCATAACGATAATCGCAATAGTGATAGATAAAGCCATCACCCAAAATAAATGGGTTAAGCCGATGGCTGTCAAAACACTGTCTAGCGAAAAAATAATATCTAATAAGGCTATCTGAATAACAACGTTTAGAAATTGATTCGAAGGTTGAATTTTTTTATCTAATCCTTCGATTTCATCCTCATCTTCCGCCATTTCAGCATGGATCTCTTGGGTTGCTTTTACCATTAAAAAAGCGCCGCCAAACATGAGAAACAAATCGCGAATGGAGGGGGAAAAATCACCAATACTAAATAATGGAAACGTTAATTTGACAAGCAAAAAGGCGAAGGCCAAGAGTAACAAACGTGTTATCCAGGCAAGTCCTAACCCAACCCGACGCGCAAGCGCTTTTTGTTTATCGGGTAACCTATCTGCCATGATTGATAAAAACACGAGATTATCAATTCCTAAAATAATCTCTAAGATAATTAATGCCAGCAGACTCGCAACAATATCAAGCATTGAATGTCCTGGAAAATGTTGAAAAAAGGTATTTATCTCATCCTCACCAAGGGTATTATATAGTCTATGATGAGACAACATACTGAATATTGCCATTATTATAGAGCTATTGCCTTGATATGTCACTCGCCTCGATGTGTTCATCCATAAACGATAAATAAAATTAATAAAACATATGCTCCCCAGGTTGGATATTTACCATTGATGCGCATTGGCTTTTGACACGCTCCAACGGTATAATGGTCAATTTTTTGGAGACTCGTATCATGTCACGCCCCAGTAAACGTGAAGCCAATCAGTTGAGAGAAATAAAACTCACAAAAAATTATACAAAGCATGCTGAAGGCTCAGTGTTAGTTGAATTCGGCCATACCCGTGTGATATGCACAGCGACTGTCAGTGAAGGTGTGCCACGCTTTTTGAAAGGCAAAGGTCAGGGATGGATCACTGCTGAATATGGCATGCTACCGCGCTCAACCCATAGCAGACTTGAACGTGAAGCGAGTAAAGGCAAACAAGGAGGCCGAACGCTTGAAATTCAAAGACTCATTGGTCGCTCTCTAAGAGCATGCATTGATTTGAAACGCTTAGGCGAAACAACCATAACCCTTGATTGTGATGTGATACAAGCAGACGGCGGCACACGGACAGCTTCCATTACAGGTGCTTGCGTTGCTCTTAGAGATGCACTTTCGACAATGGTTAAACAGGAAAAGCTTCGAACCATGCCTGAGTTTAACTACATAGCAGCGGTTTCGGTGGGTATTTATCGCGGACAACCTGTTTTGGATCTCGATTATGCAGAAGATGTGCTTGCTGAAACAGACATGAACGTTGTCATGACCGAAAAGGACCGATTCATCGAGATACAAGGTACTGCTGAGGAAAATGATTTTAGCTTGGATGAACTCAATGACATGCTTGCACTTGCAAAACAAGGCATACAGGCAATTATCGAAATGCAAAAAAATGCCTAGAACGATACCTCAACTACTTTATTTTAAAAGAGACTAGGATTAATGTAAAATTTGCGATAAATTAATTTAATTATTACACTTGAAAACTGAGATATTTGCTATCATATGCTACAATATCTATATAACAATCAGGAGATGGTATGAATAGAAATGATTTTAACGCCGTAGTTAGGCAACAACCTTCGGTGTTAGCAACCAATAAGGTTTTGAAAAACACCTATTTGTTGCTAGGTGCTACGTTTTGCTTTAGTGCATTGATGGCATTTGTTGCCATGGCTTCCAACATGCCCCCTATGAATCCCCTGCTAATGATTGTCGGAGTCTATGGCTTAATGTTCTTAACTCATGCAACACAACGAAGTGCCATGGGAATTGTCAGTGTGTTTGCATTTACTGGCTTTTTAGGCTTAACAATTGGACCTATTTTAAATCTCTATATTGCTAACTTCAGTAATGGTGGCCAGATAGTTGCTACGGCACTTGGCGGAACCGGCATTATCTTTTTTGCCCTTTCTGGTTATGCCTTAACAACTCAAAAGGATTTTAGCTACTTATCCGGATTCTTATTTGTCGGCATAATGGTTGCGATTTTAGCGATGATAGCCAACTTTTTCTTAGGTCTTCCAGCACTTCAACTTGTCATTTCTTCTGTGTTCATGCTAATTTCTTCTGGCTTAATTCTTTGGCAGACCAGCGAAATTATTCATGGTGGTGAAACAAACTATATTGCTGCAACGGTGACATTATTTGTATCGCTGTATAATATATTTGTTAGCCTGCTTCAAATTTTAGGGTCTTTATCTGGTAGAGATTAACCATCTCCCAAACCTGGATCCCGGGATTTCCCGGGATTTTTTTTACTATCAGCACACATCATTCTCCGCTATGCTCCTTTTCATTCATTACAATATTGATTAAAGTAATGGTTAACACAGATTATATTTTGCATCCATGAGTACAATGAAGACTGACTACGATGTGTTAATAATTGGCGGCGGTATCAATGGATGCGGAATTGCAGCCGATGCAGCTATGCGCGGATTAAGTGTTTGTTTAGTCGAGGCTGGTGATTTAGCATCACAAACGTCATCAAACAGCAGTAAATTAATTCATGGTGGATTAAGATATTTAGAACAGTTCGATTTTACCATGGTGAAAAAAGCATTGGATGAACGTTCTGTCTTGATGAAGGTTGCACCACATCTTGTCAAGCCACTGCCATTTTTTATCCCTTACCATCAACAGATGCGTCCAAAATGGCTCATACGTCTAGGTCTATTTCTATATGATCATTTAAGCAGAAAAAATACACTTCCCAACAGTCAAATTCACCATCGAAACAATCCATTGTCAATAAATTATTTCTCGCCATTAGCTGACAGTTATAGATCGGGGTTCACCTATTATGATGCTCAAACGAATGATGCTCGATTAACCATCGCCAATGCCCAGCAAGCAAAAAATTATGGCGCCCATATACTTCCCTATCACCGCTTTGTATCTGCTAGCCCCATCAAACAATCGCAATGGCAAGCATCGATTTCGCATCAAAACACCCTAATCCAAACCTGCGCAAAAGTGATTATTAACGCGACTGGCCCTTGGGTCAATCTCGTTAATAAACAGCTAGGCATCACAGACCCCCTTCCAATTAATTGGATTAAAGGATCTCACCTCGTCGTTAAACAGTTATATGAGGGGAACCATGCCTATCTGCTGCAAGGTACTGATAAACGAATAATTTTTATAACACCCTATTTTCAATATTCCATGATAGGGACAACCGATGTTCCTGTTGATGATATCACCAAACCGCCCCATATTGAGCCTGAAGAGATCCATTATTTATTAGATCTTGCTCAACAGTATTTCAAACGCCCCATCCATGAAAGCGATGTTATTTGTACTTGGAGTGGCATTCGACCATTAATTGGCGATCAACATGAGCAAGCCCAAAAAATGAGTCGAGACTATCAGCTCCATCTTACTAAAAGCCCTGCGACAGTCTTATCAATTTACGGTGGGAAAATTACGACCTATCGTCAATTATCCAATCAAGCCTTAGAAAAAATTAGAGAATATTTTCCACATATGGGCTCATGTATTACTGATGAAGTATCACTTCCCGGTGGTAACATTCCAAGCCATCAATGGCAATCCTTTTATCAAACGAAACAAAGGCAATACCATTGGATAAGTGCAACCTTATTTAATCGCTATATCACAACGTATGGTAATCTTATCGACAGATTATTATCCAATTGTGAACAAATAGGTGATTTAGGGCAGCATTTTGGTGATGATCTCTATGAACGAGAAATTGCTTATCTCATCGAACACGAATGGGCAACCAAGACAGAAGATGTTTTAAGACGCCTAACAGATATCGGCTTAACAGCTCAAACAGACACAATCATGCATCTAAATGATTATTTTAAGGGAAGAGGTACAGGAAGGGATCCCGATTCTTTATAAAAAAAGGACAAGCTAGTAATAGGCCTCTAGAAGATCACTATTTCATCAATAGGATCGTCAGGCATGGGGGAAACTAGTCGCAACAATTGATCGATGATTTTATAATTTGCTTCTGGAAAATCATATTGTGGCAGGTGTTCAATTTCAGACCATCTGATTTTCGGTTGACCTTCTTTGCATTCGGGGATGCCCTGAAATTGGGTCACCAGGAAACATTCCAGACGAACATATTTATCAGGATAATGGTGTTCAGTTGAGTAAAAATGGAATGCCTTTGAGACGATAATGCCAATTTCTTCTTCTAATTCACGATGTAGTGCCTCAAGGAGATTTTCATTCGCCTTAATTTTTCCCCCCGGAAATTCCCATTGGTTGCCATGATCGCGGTGTTTAGGTCGCTGACATATTAATATTTTACCCGACTGAACAATCACTCCGACAACCACATGTATCTTCATTATACTAACGATCCATGGCAGTTTTTATACTTTTTCCCTGAACCACAGGGACAGGATTCATTGCGTCCGACTTTTCGCTCAGCTCTACGATAAGTTTGCTCTGCTAGGGTAGGTTGCGTCTCATCCTGTAGTGACGTTGATTGATTGTGAATAAACTGCATATTGTCAACCCGTTCAGCTTCTCGCATGGATTCAACCTCTGAAACATCAGACTGACTTTCAAGCTCAACGGATGTAAGAAAACGTATCGTATCATATTTGATGGTATCTAACATGTCAGAGAATAACGTGAATGCCTCCCGCTTATACTCTTGTTTAGGATCCTTTTGTGCATAACCACGTAGATGTATCCCTTGACGAAGATGATCCATGACCGCCAAATGTTCGCGCCATTGATAATCAATGGTTTGTAATAACACTGATTTTTCAAGTCGGGTCATCATTTCACGCCCAGCAAGCGCTTCTTTTTTCTGATAAGATTCGATGAATTTCGTTAAAATGTGTTGTTTAATATCTTCTGGTTGGATTTGATGATTTTCTTCGGTCAATTTAGCGATGTCAACATGGATATTGAAATGATCCATTAATATCTGGGTAAGGCCTTCGACATCCCATTGATCTTCCATCGACTCAGGCGGCAAATGCGCATCAACTAAATTGATTACCACTTCATTGCGCATTAATTCAACCACTTCCTGTGTATCATCGAGCGCCATAATCGAAGATCGTTGCGTATAAATCACTTTGCGTTGTTCATTGGCTACATTGTCATATTCCAATAACTGCTTCCGGACATCAAAGTTATATCCTTCCAATTTACGCTGGGCATTTTCAATTGCTCGTGTCACCAACGGGTGAGTAATAGGCTCCCCAGGTTTCATGCCCAATTTTCGCATCATATTAGCAACACGCTCTGAGGTAAAAATTCGCATTAAGGTGTCTTCTAACGACAAGTAAAAACGACTGCTACCCGGATCACCTTGCCGGCCAGCGCGACCACGTAGCTGATTGTCAATTCGCCGAGACTCGTGGCGTTCGGATCCAATGATACGTAACCCGCCAGCGTCAATGACTTTATCATGATTCACTTGCCATTGCTTTCTAATTGCCTCTTGTTCAGACTCTTTAGCATCTTCCGGCAGTTTTGCTAACTCAGCAGCCAGATTACCACCTAAGACAATGTCCGTTCCGCGACCAGCCATATTGGTGGCAATGGTAACAGCACCAGGCCGTCCTGCTTCGGCAATAATCTGCGCCTCTTTTTCATGAAATTTAGCATTTAATACCTGGTGAGCAATCTTTTCTTTTGTTAATACACGACTCAATAATTCAGATGCTTCAATAGACGCTGTTCCAACAAGAACTGGCTGGTTTCGTTTGACGCAATCACGAACATCTTCAATGATAGCTTCGTATTTATCTTGCTGTGTTAAATACACTAAATCGGATTCATCTTTTCGGATCATTGGCCTATTAGTTGGGATAACAACCACTTCCAAGCGATAGATTTGCTGGAACTCATAAGCTTCTGTATCCGCTGTTCCTGTCATGCCTGAAAGCGTATTATATAAACGGAAAAAGTTTTGAAATGTAATGGATGCTAATGTTTGGTTCTCTTTTTGAATTTCAACTTTTTCTTTAGCCTCCACCGCTTGATGCAATCCATCAGACCAGCGTCTACCAGGCATAGTGCGTCCCGTATGCTCATCAACGATGACCACTTCACCGTTGCTGACAATATAGTCCACATCCTTCATGAATAAGTGGTTTGCTCTTAACCCTGCATTGATGTGATGCATTAATTGAATATTTGCGGCATGATAGAGACTGTCTCCCGCTTCAATTAAGCCGCCTTCTTGAAGCAATTCTTCAACATGCGCATGCCCAGATTCTGTTAGATATGCTTGTTTCTGTTTGCGATCTAATGTGAAATCGCCTTCTTTCGCAACCTCACCACCCTCTCCCTCAACTTGCTCAGTCAGTTTTGGGATGATTTGGTTGATTTGTTTGTATAATTTAGAACTGCCTTCAGAAGCCCCTGAAATAATTAATGGCGTTCTCGCTTCATCAATCAAGATCGAGTCAACTTCATCAACAATGGCAAAATTTAACTGACCTTGTACTTTACCTTCTTCATCGAAAGCCATATTGTCGCGGAGATAATCAAAACCAAACTCATTGTTAGTTCCATAGACAATATCGCATTGGTAAGCCGCTTTTTTTTCTTCCTGTGGCATATCGGGATAAATAACACCAACACTTAAGTGCAGCAAATCATAAATTGGCTTCATCCATTGGCTATCTCGCTTTGCCAAATAATCATTTACGGTTACAACATGCACCCCAAGGCCGCTAATTGCATTTAAATAGGCCGGTAAGGTTCCTACCAATGTTTTTCCTTCCCCCGTGCGCATTTCAGCAATATTACCTTCATGCAAAACCATGCCGCCAATCAACTGAACATCAAAATGTCGGAGCCCCAACGTTCGTTTTGACGCTTCACGGACAACAGCGAATGCCTCTTCTAACAAGCTCTCTAATGGCTCACCTTGGCTATAACGCTTTTTGAACTCGTCTGTTTTTGCGCCTAACTGCTGATCCGTTAGTTTCTCAAATTCGTTCTCATAGGCATTAATGGCAGCAACCTTCTTTTCCAAACGTCGCAATGTCCGCTCGTTGCGGCTGCCAAACATTTTTTTAATTATCGTATTTAACATAGCCTATAGTTTCCTCTGAGAATGTTGATACTAACACGCATTAATGTACTAAATATTGAATCATTTTTCCATGATCTTGCTGTTCTAATTGCAGGATTGTCTGTTCTAATTCACCTAATCCTGTCATTGTTTTCGTTTGAATCCGATGAGTCAACTGTTTTTTCCATAACTTAGCTCCCGGCATACCATGACATAGGTTCATAATCGGCTTAAAAGTAATCGATAATGGCACGCCCTGTCGTATCCCTTCTTCGATGATAGGAAGATACCTTATAAATGCTTCCACCCGGGATAAAGGCTTCTGGTGTGAAAATAGCTGTCGACCGAATTGGTGGATTAGATAAGGATTATCACAAGCTACACGGCCCAACATCACACCATCGACCTGTTGTAAATGTTGATAAATTGCCTCGATGGTCTTTATATCTCCGTTAATGACAATTGGTAGATGGGGATAGTCCTGTTTTAGGCGATAAACGTAATCATAGTTGATGAGTGGAATGGTCCGGTTTTCTTTAGGACTTAATCCATTTAACCATGCTTTTCGCGCATGGACGATGACTTTATCAACCCCCGCTTCAATTTGCTCAACAATGAAATCATTTAAAAATTCGTAGCTATCATTCTGATCAATGCCTATTCTTGTCTTTACGGTAACTGGAATTGAAACAGATTTTTTGATTGCCTTAATCGCTTCAGCAACAATACTGGGTTTAGCCATCAAACAGGCCCCAAATTGGCCAGATAACACTCTATCACTTGGGCAACCGACATTGAGATTGATCTCATCATAACCAAGCTGTTCGGCTTTAATAGCACACTTTGCTAGCGCTTTACTATCAGCCCCTCCGAGTTGTATGGCTATTGGATGCTCACTGTCATGATATTGTAGACTTTTACCCGGTTGATACTCAATGGCCCCTGTTGTCTGCATTTCAGTGTATAACAACACGTCAGAACACAAAATTCGCATTAATTGGCGAAAGTATGTGTTAGACCAATCAATCATGGGGGCTATCGATAGTGGGGAAATTAACACGGTTATTGAGTAATAAATATTTTAATGGGTTATTATAGCAAAAATCTAATCATATGTCCGTCTTTTAAAGGGGCAAATAGACCTATTCCCCCTTCTCGCTCTTAATTTTACTCACATCAGCAGAGATGGCTTGCTCAATTAAGTCAATAAAGTTTGATTCTGGCAAGCTCCCTGAATCCGAATAGATTGCAATGCCTTCTTTAAAAATGATCAAGTGGGGAATCGAACGTATCTGAAACAGTTCAGATAACTCCGGATGAGTTTGAATATTAACTTTTCCAAATCCTATTTCACTATATTGCTGTGCCACTTTATCAAACGTTTTTGCAAAAGCAAGACAAGGGGCACACCATTCTGCCCAGAAATCCAGGATGGCAATTGAGTGCGTGTCTATAAAATTAGACAGATTTTCAGCGTTTAAATGAGCGACTAACATGGCATCACCTTTGTCTTTTCGATAGCAGCTAAGATGGCATTTGCAATTTTTTCAACAGATTGGGCACCATCAATCACATGGAAACAAACCTCACCCTGCTTGGCGGCTTGTTGATAGAATGCGATTAATGGTTTTGTTTTTTCGTGATATTCTCTCAATCGCTTTGCAACAACAGCTTCCGTATCGTCCTCTCGTTGGACTAAAGGCTCACCAGTGATATCATCAACACCCGCATTCTTAGGAGGGTTTGAACTGACGTGGTAGCTTCTACCCGACGCAGGATGAACACGGCGCCCGGTGATTCTTTCAACGATCAAGCTATCTGGAACGTTTAGGTTAATAACATGATCCAAGCCAATTTTCCCCACTTTCATTGCTTCAGCTTGGGGTATTGTTCGCGGGAACCCGTCAAACAAATAGCCATTTTGGCAGTCGGATTGGGTTAAACGATCCTTCACTAATTCAATTATTAAATCATCGGAAACAAGTTTGCCTGAGTCCATGATTGATTTAACCTGTTTTCCGAGAGTCGAGTTAGCTTGCACTGCTGCTCGTAGCATATCACCGGTGGATATTTGAGGAATACCAAGCTCATGAATAAGGTATTGTGCTTGTGTTCCTTTGCCTGCACCAGGGGGGCCTAATAACAAAATCCTGCTTTTTTTTGTCATGCGTTCACCATATTGTTTGCTTTAAAGTAACCGATAGGGTTACTACTCGTATGTTTCACCGCTATATTCTACCATATTTGATACCACGATTTCCCTGGCAATGAATTTTTACATCGTTCTAACTGGTTTTCATAAATAATAGCACGCTGCTTGACTTTTCGCGCTACATTCACTAGCCATTCCTTTTGTAGATAGGTTTTTCTCATATACCCACCTATTCCCTCATGATAGGCAAGATACAATGCATAAGCATTTGCTGCCGATATGCCCGCTCGTTTTCTCGCGCGATAAGCATACCAACCAATAAAATCAACCGCTTTCCCAAATTCATCGCGAGATGCAAACGCGCCACCGCGTTCATTTTTATACTGTTGCCAAGTCATGTTTAACGCTTGTGTATACCCGGACGCGGTGGATGGACGCTTCCATGGAATAACCCATAATAGTTTGGTTCTAGGTGGTTTTGCACGTCCATTAAAACGTGATTCTTGATGGATTATCGCCATTTGCACAGGAATTGGTATCTGCCAATGACTTTGAACGCGTTGAGCATCCCCATACCACTCGGGGTATTGCTGAAATATTGAGCATACGTTGTTGACGTTATCCGGTGGTTGTTGAACACAGCCATTCAACATGAACGAAAACCCGATTAATAAAATTATCTTTTTCACAGTTTCTCTATTTTCATAAATAGCTTATCCCTAATCACCCTCTAACCCTTGAACGGGTCGAGTGCTTCCCCACTGCTTGCAACTTGGACATAACCAATGCAAGTGTTTGCCACCAAAACCACAATGACTGCAGCGATAAATAGGCTTGTTTTCGAGAAATTTACTGGTAATGTCATACAACATTCGCAGCTTTTCTTTTACTTTGCCTTGAGCATTATCAAGATGCCAATGAATGAGTCGATTTATCCCTCTGATTGAAGGGTATTGTTGTAACTGAGAAGCAACAAAATCAATAGCAGCATCCTTGCTTTCATGCTCAGCAATATAATCCGCAATAACAAATAGCATGGATGCTCGAGGCTGTTCGGCTAACCGTTGTTTGAGATAATTGATACATTCAGGCATCGCATTAATCGCTTGATAACACACAACCAAGGTTTCGACAGTCTCACTGACAAAATTTGCATCTTGGCAAGCCACTCTCCGCAAAGCACGTATGGCTAATTTGTATTGCCCTTGTCGACGATTAATATCGGCTTGTAATAAACTTGCTCTGACTGATAATTTATCAACAGCTAACGCTTGTTTAAGGGCCTGGCTGGCAGATTCAAGTTGATTAGCTTTAATTTGATCACTGGCAATTTCACAATAATAATGAGCCATTTGTTGGTTAAATGACTCGCCACTTCGATAGGATAGTTTTTTGACGATTTCAAGTGCCTTATACCAGGATTTTTCCTGCTGGTATATCTCAAGCAATTCAAGTAAGCTTCGATATTCCGTTTTACCACCTAACTCCACCACTTCAAGAAAAATTCGCTCAGCACGATCAAACAACCCTGCACTCATGTAATCCTGACCTAACGCAAGTAAAGCATCTTTTTTGTCTTCTAAGCTCAATTGGGGGCGTGCGATAAGGTTTTGGTGAATTCGGATGGCTCTATCAACTTCTCCCCTGCGGCGAAACAGTGAACCAAGGGCAAGATGTGTCTCGACTGTGTCACTGTCAACTTCTAACAGACGGATAAATACATCAACGGCTTCGTCGGGTTGTTCATTTAATAAATAGTTCAAACCGACAACATATTCTTTGGATAAACGATTGGAAACTGTTTGTTGACGAGATTTATCGCGCTTCATCCCAATAACCCAGCCAGACCATGCTGCTGCAGGCAAAAGCAATGGCCATAAATTCAACATACCCGCATCTCCAAGATGTTATTAATTGGCGTTAATGCTCATTATACATTTAAATCAATTATGCGATTAACGAAACCAACCTTTAAACTAAAGGTAATTGCATGCTATAAGTCTGGCGCATTATCACACTTCATTATATGAATATGTAATAAAAAGCCAAACCATTTATTATTGATGACGTATCAGGTCATTTTACCAACTTGACATGTATACCTTTCGATCCAATGCTATTAATACCTTGGTTGAAAGCATGATGTCAACAAACCCCTACAAATAAATCAGTTAAACAACATAACTAACCAAAACCATCCTAACTTACTGGACGCTTTTATCAGGATGGATAAAAACATGCCCTAACATGGTTGGGTAGGGATTACCTGTGATGGACGCTAGATTAAAAGCACGCTGATTTAGACGCTCTTTCGCTAACCAGGCCATCATCATCGCCTCTAAATAGTTTTCATTGATACCAAATTGAGAAGATGGACTAACCGTTGTGTTAGGTAATAAATAGCTAATACGTTGATTTAATTGGGTATTATGTACCCCTCCACCACACAATATCAATTGGTTTACCGGCGAGAACAACTGAACTTGATTTGCAATGGTCATTGCTGTTAACTCCAACAATGTTGCTTGCACATCTTCAGATGGTATGCCTGGTTTCAATTGATTTTTTAACCAAGCCAATGAAAAATATTCTCTATCAACGCTTTTGGGTCCCGATAAATGAAAATAATGATCTTTTAAAAGTTTTTTTAATAACCCTTGGTTAACATGACCGCAGGCAGCCCATGCACCATCCTTATCAAATTCAACATTTTGAATAGCTTTGATCCAACTGTTCATCAAACAATTGCCTGGACCAATGTCATAGCCTGCCACCAATTGCTCATCAATGAACATAGACAGGTTTGCAATACCACCGATATTGACAATCGCCACCCTATCTTGCAATCTTCCAAAACAATAATCGTGATATAGCGGCGCAAGTGGCGCACCCTGCCCACCTAATGCAATGTCCATGCTTCGAAAATCAGCGACTACTGTGGTTGATGTTTCAGCAGCAAGCGTGCTCGCACACCCTAATTGATAGGTATAAAAAGGCTTTTCTAAGGTCCGATGAGAGATAGTTTGTCCATGAAACCCAATTGCAGCCACATCGCTTGCTTGAATTTGGCTCATCGATAAAAGTTGATTATAAGACTCAGCAAATTCGATAGCTATTGTACGATGCAATGTTCCAATATCTGCTAAGTCAGCATGTCTATTTTGAACAACTCGGCTCAGTAACTGGTATGTTTTCTCTTTGTAATTGAACGTATGTCCGTTAATAAGTCGATTATGCTCATCAATAATGACAGCATCCATACCATCCATACTTGTACCAGACATTAAGCCAGCGAAATAAGCCATATCGTCTCAACACACCCAAATTATCACAAATTAATTACTTATCGTTAATTGATATCGTTTAACGACATCCTATCATAATTATGTCCCCAATCATAAAGGCTATTGGGAATATTTTATGTATGCAAATGAACACGGGTATATACCTAAGAAATGCTCCTTATTTTATCACGAAGCGGAAAAAGTGATAAATTGGAATGTCTTTCTAACATTTGCATTTCACAGAAATATTAGAGGTCATTTCTGGCATTTATACGATTCTTGAGTTTACAATGCTAAGGAAACACCCTTGTTCGTCATTGATAAAGGATTATCCATGCAGCATTGTACAAAAACACCACTGCTCTATCTCGGAATGTTAGCGTCCTTCCCGCTTTTGACCTTTGATCTGTTTCAACCTGCCTTACCAACAATGACGGATTATTTTAACACAAATCAATCACTTGGCCAGCTAACCTTAAGTATAAATTTGTTTTTTTATGGGTTTGCACAGCTATTATGGGGACCATTGATCGATCATTATGGCAGACGTAAAATTCTACCCATTAGTTTGTTTTGTTTTATATTTTCCACCATCTTGTGCATCGTATCACAAAATATCTACATGCTACTCATAGGACGAGCACTGCAAGGATTTTTTGCTTGTTGCGCCAACGTGCTGGCGTTTTCATCCACGCGCGACATTCCCGATAGCAAACAAAGAGCCCGTACATTATCACAAATTGCCATGTTATTAGCCTTATCCCCTATGCTTGGCCCAATCATTGGTGGATTTGTCTTTGTTTACAGCAATTGGCAAATGACCTTTATCTTGATGATATTCTTTGCATTGATATTATATATTGTAGGAACCCAGGTCATACATGAATCACCGAATTTTCGCACAAAAAAAAATCCAATCAATTTTGTATCCACCTTTAAAAAGTATGCCATCGTCTTAAAACTGCCACTGGTAAGACATAGCATGTTAATGCAGTCGGCATCATTTTCTTGTATCATGGTTGTCGTGGTTAATATTTCTTACCTGTTAATTGATGATCTAGGTATCAAACCTGAGTATTTCGGTTACTTTTTTGCATTTAACGGCTTAACCATAATTGTCGGTAATTCGCTTGGTATTAAATTGAGAAATATTTATTCCATTATTTGGAACATTCGTTTTGGCAGTATCGTGATGACTACAGGCGGAATTCTATTATTAGGCTCAAGTTTTTTGAATGGTTTATCGATAATAACCTTATCGTTTATTTTGATTATCAACATCGGATGCTCACTTCTAAACCCGCCTGCAATCTCACTTGCTCTCAATCGCATGCCACAATTATCAGGCACTATCACGGGCATCATCAACACTTGCCGTAGTTCTATCTCATCGCTAATTGCTTCTTTGGTCGGTAGTTTTGTCGCCCTGCATTTTATGGTATTACCGATTGCCCTGATGGTTTTATCGATAATATGTTTGATAGCTGCATTTTGTTTGTATCGCCCAGGAAGCGATCTACCCTAACGCTTGTTGTTATCCGGAAGGTTAGGGACATTTTCAATTTTAAAACAATCGAAGAAGTTCTGGGTTGTTTGACTAGCTAATAACTCAATTGACTCACCTCTTAATTCTGCCATAAAAAGACCGACATATTTGACAAGCGCCGGATGATTTTGTTTTCCACGGAAAGGTGTTGGGGCAAGATATGGCGAATCTGTTTCAATTAATAGTCGATCAAGTGGAATTTTTTTTGCAATATCTTGGAGATCTTTGGCATTTTTAAAGGTCACAATCCCTGAAAAGGAAATATAAAAGCCAATATCCAGCGCTTTTTTTGCAAATGACCAGCTTTCCGTAAAGCAATGGATAACACCCCCAACTTTTTCCGCACCACCCTCTTTTAATTGTGCGATCGTATCATCACCTGCATCACGGGTATGAATAATTAATGGCTTATTTGATTTTCTGGAAACATCGATATGTTTTTGCAAGGATTCGATTTGACATTGGATGGCTTGAGTTTCAATCCCTTCCGGCAATCGGAAATAATCAAGTCCTGTTTCACCAAGCGCAATACATTTTGGATGTGAAATCGCTTGATTGAGCAGATCGTCGGATGTGTAGTTGATAGTATGAGCAGAATGGGGATGAACCCCTGTTGAAAAACTGACTTGCGGGTAACGATCTGCTATCTCAGCTAAGGTAGAAAAATCACTCTTTTCCACAGAAACGCACAACAGATGGTTTACCTGGTTATCGAGCGCTTGTGCAATAACTTGATCTAAATCATTATTAAACGATGTTAAATCCAGCATATTTAGATGACAATGAGAATCGACAAACATAAAGCCCCTTGCTGCTCAAAGATATTTCATATTTTTTTAAATGGTATCGGTGGATTGTGTTGATTTTAACATACCCGCAAGGTATGTTTCGATTTTATTACATAACGGACGACTATTTTCGCCCATGAACTGAAATCCAATTCCTGCAGGTCGATTTCCTTGCGCACCTTTAGGGGTATACCATATTGCTTTCCCACGTATTTGATAGGGTTCTGGTTCGTCAAGTAAAAAAATGGTTAACATGACTTCAGTCCCAACCTTCAAATCTTCGGACATTCTAATAAACAAACCACCTTCTCTTACATATGGCATGTATGCCATATATAAAGCATTTTCTGTTTTAAAAATACATTCTATTTCTTTAATTTCATCACTCATTTAGCAATTCCTCTGCAACCCATGAGAAGTGTTTCACACATGAGGATGTGGTTTAAAGCAATTCCTTTATTAATTAGTTTTATCATAGCATGTATTTGCTGGACTTGTTGAAGCATCATCGTATTGTTACCAAAGTATCCCTTCTGGATATCATTGGAATAATTACTGCGCAGGGATACACCATGTAGGATATATAAAACCCATAGTAAATCTTGTATGGGATATTGCTGCCAATTTTGGGCGATATCACAAGGATGTTCTTTAAGCTCATAGACAGCATTCATTTCGTCAATTAACCGCGATTTGGCATCGAGCAGTTGCATCTTACCTTCATCTTGATTAAGCCACGTTGACAAATGAGCCAAATCATCTTGATTTATTATGGATACAGGTATCTTCCATTGGACCGTTCGACTACGAACGGTTGCTAGAACTTGCGATACATTTTGGCATGTTAGAATAAACACCACATGCTTTGGAGGTTCTTCTAACATTTTTAACAGTGCATTCGCCGCCGACTGATTAAGTTTGTCTACTGCACCAATCACGATAACACGGTAGTTTGCTAAATTTGGTGCCTGATAAATAAACGAAGATAAATCTCGTATGTCAGCCACTTTGACTGTCTGTTGCTCATTAGGCAACTGGATTAAATCAGGGTGCGCGTTTTGCTTAAGCAAAAGACAGGATTGACACTGCCCACAATCTAACATCGAACTACATAGCAATTGGGGTACAAAACCGCGAACCACGTCATCAATGGGTTTTGTGAGTGGGCATTCAATCAAATGCGCATGGCTTAATCGACGCTGCTGTATCAATGTTTGAAAATGGCTTTTCAGTGTTTGTATGGCAATATCCATGGGTTAACCGACTCGCTTTATTAATTCCGTCACATACATGGTAATCGCATTTTGAACTTGTTGGATTGGCAAACTAGCAGAAATCACTCGCGCACGATCACTGTCGGCAATGAGTTGCTTATATCCATTATGAACACGCTCAAAGAACGCTTTCGATTCTTGTTCAATACGATCATAGGTTCCTCTTTGACCGGCTCTTATTAACCCCAATTCTGGCTCAACATCGAGATATAAGATCAAATCTGGTTTTATATCACCCACTGTAAAATCAGACAATTGTTTGATAAATTGCAAACTCATCCCGCGACCATACCCTTGGTAAGAAATGCTTGACCACTCATTGCGATCAGAAACTACCCAAGTACCCGCCCGCAATTTAGGACTAATTACATGTTCCAATAATTGTTTTCTTGCAGCATACATTAAAAGCAGTTCCGTTTCAGCAGACAAAACTTCGTGGTCGATATTGCCTTTGATGATGCTCCTAATTGCTTCAGCAATTGGCGTTCCCCCTGGTTCACGAGCAGTGTGATAACCAATCTGATGTTGCTGCAGTACCGAACAAATAGTCGTTATCGCTGATGATTTTCCAGCCCCTTCTAACCCTTCTACTACAATATAATGACCTTGTGTTGACATTATGATTTCCCTTGAATATAGCGGTCAACTGCTTGACGATGCTGCTGGTAATTGCTGGAGAAAAAATGGTGACCATCACCTGAAGCAACAAAATATAAATAGTTTCCAGTCCTGGGGTGTGCGGCGGCTTCGATTGATGCTTGTGAAACCATGGCAATCGGTGTCGGCGGCAACCCGCTGTATCGGTAGGTGTTGTAAGGAGATTTAACTTGCAAATCATCTTTTGATAAAACGCCTTGGTAGTCTGTACCAAGCGCATAAATGACAGTCGGATCCATTTGCAAACGCATATGATTTTGCAACCGATTGACAATGACCTGAGAAATAATTGGCCTTTCATCATCAATCGCCGTTTCCTTTTCAATAATCGATGCAGCGATTAACATTTCGTAGGGGGTCTTATAGGGCAACCCCTCATCGCGGGATTGCCACGATTTATTAAGGACTGTCTTAAGGTGTTGATTAGCTCTGAATATGAGGTCAGAGGCTTTAGAGCCAGCAGTAAAATAGTAAGTATCGGCCAATAACAAGCCATCTAGTGTATTTGATGGGCTAATCTCTTCAATCACTTCACTACTTAAATCATGTTTAAGCCAAGGCATAGATAAAAGATGGGTCTGAATCGATGACCAAGTTTTACCAGCTATGATCACAAAGGGAAGCTGGACAACGCGCCCCTTATTCAAATCGTCCATAAACTGTATAACCGCATTTTTTCCGACAAATTGG
This sequence comes from Pseudomonadota bacterium, assembly GCA_020051095.1. Lineage (GTDB taxonomy): Bacteria > Pseudomonadota > Gammaproteobacteria > Legionellales > Legionellaceae > JAFIFT01. The sequence goes on from JAGVJN010000014.1 coordinate 75,614, forward strand.
TATACGCCAGCTTGAATTTTATCCATGCCGAGAATCCGCAACCAAAATGATAATAGCTTGGGTTGTTTTATCACCCCTTTTTGGAATAATTGTTGGCAGACTTGATTTAACGTGGTGTTTTTTTCTATCGTAATATAATCGCTATGCAAATGGCCATCGGGATTGGGTTGATAAAATTGATAGATATGTCGACCACCCCATGTCCCAATACCTATCAAAATAATTATACCAAGTGCAACAACCCATCGAATAACCATGTCCCAATTATACCTTTTGGAATATTAACGTACCATTAGTACCACCGAAACCTAATGAATTACTGAGCACAAAATTAATACGTCTTGGCTTGGCTTTATGCGCAGCATAATCGAGGTCACAGCCTTCGTCTGGATTATCCAGATTAATCGTCGGGGGGGCAATTTGATCGCGTATTGATAACACAGAATAAATCGCTTCAACAGCGCCCGCTGCACCCAATAAATGCCCAGTCATTGACTTAGTCGAACTGACTGTTAACTCATAGGCATGGGAGCCAAAGATTCGTTTAATTGCTTTAGTTTCATTGATATCATTTAAGGAGGTTGATGTGCCATGAGCATTAATATAATCAATTAAATTAGGTTCAATCCCCGCATCCTTAATTGCCGCTAACATACCACGACTCGCACCGTCCGCATCTTCATCAGGTGCAGTAATATGATAAGCGTCCCCTGACATGCCAAAACCACTTACTTCTGCGAAAATGGTTGCACCGCGAGCGCGGGCGTGTTCATAAGATTCCAGCACGACAATACCAGCACCTTCGCCCATCACAAATCCATCTCTATCTTTATCCCAAGGACGAGAGGCTTTTTCCGGTTCATCATTGCGCTTCGACAAAGCTCTTACGGCTGCAAAACCCGCTAAACATAGAGGTGTTGAAGTCATTTCGGTTCCACCTGCCACCATGACATCAGCATCGCCATAAGCAATTAAACGTGCCGCTATACCAATATTATGTGTACCCGTTGTGCAAGCCGTGACGATCGAAATATTAGGACCTTTTAGAGCATGGCGAATGGAAATCTGTCCGGCAGCCATATTGATAATTCCGGCGGGGATGAAGTACGGAGATACTTTTTTAGGACCGGATTCAATCAATCTTTCATTATTGTCAGTAATTGTTTTGATTCCACCGATGCCTGCTCCGACAGCAACACCCGCTCGTTCAAGGTCGACTGTTTCATGCGATATGTTTGCTTGAGCTATCGCTTCGTTGGCTGCAACCATAGCATATTGCGTGAACATATCCATTTTCTTTCGTTCTTTGAAAGGAATATCGTCATCAAAATTTGTGTTTTTAACCTTAGCCCAAATTTTAGTGGAAAATTCTGTTGTATCGAAGGAATCAACTAATGCTACACCGCTTTTTCCAGCAAGAATGGATTGCCAATTCGTTTCAACACTATTGCCTAGGGGAGTCACTAACCCCATTCCAGTTATTACTACTCTCTTTTTAGCCAAAGCAATTCTCCCAAAAAAAGTACCCTTAACATTTCAAATAGGATACTGAAAATAAGTATTGATATGCAACTTTATCATTGTATTGTATAAATATTGATGCCACCTAAGATCCTAATTACTTTGTATGGTTGCTTATTATTCCATTTATCGAACACGTCCTGATTAAGAGTTAGCTTAATGCGACTCAGAATTGCAAGGGATGCCCCCAGATACACCATAATAAACAAAGTCCCCGGTGTTAAAATACCACCGAGGACTCCCGTCAGATTAAAGCCGCCTGCCAAAGCGTATCCTCACCTTTGGCTGGTTCAGTTTAAGCGTCTTCATTACCAATATTGGATTCAACATAGTCAATTGCTTCCTGAACGGTGGTGATTTTTTCAGCCTTTTCATCAGGAATATCTGTATCAAATTCATCTTCAAGCGCTAACACAAGTTCAACGGTATCCAATGAATCGGCACCTAAATCATCAACAAATGATGCATCATTTTTCAACTCTTCATCAGAAATACCCAATTGCTCAGTTACAACTTTTCTAACACGTTCAGCAACAGTACTCATAATTTTTTAATCCTCTTATTAGTATTAAGTAAACAATAAATGCATTTAAAATAATCCAAACTTCTTATTAATTCGTTGTTATCAAAAAATATAACTCAGTTAAGTTTATAAAATTAATTTGATAACGCAAGCTTTTTAATGCATAAATAAGCCACCATTTACATGAATTGTTTCACCTGTTATATAGTTTGCTTTTTCTGAGGCCAAAAAGTTCACAGCCTCAGCAATATCGTCAGGTTGCCCCATTCGCTTCATCGGTATTTTTTTTAACAACTCATCTTTAATCATTTGGGGTAAAGCATCGGTCATGTCCGTTTCAATAAATCCCGGCGCTACCAGATTCACGGTAATATTTCTGCTTGCAATTTCAGCAGCTAATGATTTGGAAAAGCCAACTAAACCCGCTTTAGCTGCTGTATAATTTGCTTGACCACTATTTCCGGTAAACCCAACTACGGAGCTGATGTTAATGATTCGCCCCCATCGAGCGCGAAACATACTTCGTAAACACGCTTTTGTTAATTTAAAAATGGCGGTCAAGTTTGTATCAATTACCGATTGCCATTCATCATCATCCATGCGCAACACTAAATTATCTTTCGTAATCCCGGCATTATTAACCAAAATTAAAGGACTCTGTCCTTTTTCAGAAATCTCTGCAAGTAATGTCTCAATCTGATCGGCTTGACTCACATCCAATACTTTTCCTTCACCTGGTATTGGATAAGATGCTAATGCATCTTGAATTGAAGCGGCACCTGCTGATGTCGTTGCAGTACCAATCACATGATACCCCTCTGATGCCAATTTTTTGGCTATGCTATGTCCGATACCTCGGGAAGCACCCGTTACAAGAGCAGTTTTTATGTCTGACATAAATATCCCATTTACTGATTAGTTAATACTTGGCTTGTTAACAATTGTGATAAGGCTGATATTGGTTTTAAGGAACGATCAATTCGTTTGACCAATCCAGATAAAACGTTGCCAGGCCCTACTTCCAATGCTTCATTTAACGAATAAGTTCTCACCATATTATCGATACTTTCTACCCATAACACAGGAGAGTATAACTGCTTTGTCAACCAGGGTCGTATCTCTTCTGCAGAAGTATAAGGCTTGGCATTCACATTGGCTACTACCGGTGTTTTAGGCGAAAGAAACGTAAACTGTGAAAGGTATGTTTCAAATTCCGAAGCCACGTCTGTTAATAAATCACAATGGCACGGCACACTGACAGGTATCATTTTAGCCAGACGCGCATTTTGTTTTTCAGCTAAAGTAATTGCTTTTTCAACTGCAGCGGTATGACCAGCAACAACAACTTGACCAGGAGCATTAAAATTAGCAGGGCTAACCTTAAATGCTTCATCACTTGCCATATCACATAGGGATGATGCCGTCGCATTTTCTAAACCAACGATTGCTGCCATTGCGCCTTCACCCAATGGCACGGCTTCTTGCATCAGCTGGCCGCGTCGTCGAACAATTTTTATACCTTGTTCAATTGTCATCGCGCCAGCACAAACTAACGCGGCATATTCACCCAAACTGTGTCCCGCCATCACCTGAGGGATGGTCTCAGGAAAAGCTTGCCTGAATAATTGGTAGATTAATACATCCGAAGCTAACATCGCGACCTGAGTGTATTCAGTCTGGTTAAGTTTATCGTTTGGTCCATTATGGACTAAATCCCAAACATTAAACCCCGCGTGTTGCGATATCAACTCAAAGTACTGCGTGCAATATTGAGGAAAACAATCATAAAGTTGATTTAACATGCCAACTGACTGGGAGCCTTGTCCAGGAAAAATAAATGCTGTATTCATTTGATGACCTCAATATTTGATAAGCATCGCGCCCCAAGTCATGCCACCACCAAATGATTCAAGTAACATGGTGTCACCCCGCTTCACTTGTTGGTTTTTAACAGCATGATGTAACGTGAGGGGAATCGAAGCTGCCGACGTGTTTCCCTGAGTCTCAATGGTTAAAATTACCTGCGACATCGGTAAATTTAGACGTTTTGCAATGGCCATAATGATTCGCTTATTTGCCTGATGAGGAATTAACCAATCTACCTGCGATTGTTCCATGTTTGCGTCTGCTAGGATTTGATCAACCACTTGCTCCATATGCAAAACAGCTAATTTGAAAACTTCATTACCTTGCATATGTATGGAAGAACGGGTGTCCCGATGAGTGGCGTTGTCATAATTTAATAGACCATCCTGATCAAATTTCGCATGCAAGCGAGAGGCAATAATTCCGGGTGAGTCAGAAGCAGTTACGAGTGCAGCACCTGCTCCATCTCCAAATAATATACAGCTACTTCGATCATTCCAATTCACAGTTTTTGACATGGTTTCACTACCAACCACTAGAATCGAACGATATTTTCCGTTTTGTATATATTGACTAGCAACATCTAGCGCATACACGAATCCACTACAGGCAGCATTCAAATCGAACGCAGGCGTCGTATCTTTTGCTCCGATTGCTTTTTGAATAAAACAGGCGGCCGAAGGGAAAAAGTGGCTTGGTGAACAGGTTGCTGCAATAATCATATCCACATCAGTGGGTGAAATATTCCCATTCCTCATGCAATCAAGGGCTGCCTGCTCTGCCATATACGCAGTTGTTTCTTTCTCATTGGCAATATAGCGACTATGAATACCCGTTCGAGCATAAATCCATTCATCATTCGTTTCTAAATTGGCTGGGAGGTCATCATTATGCAGGTTTTTATTGGGCAAGTAGGCACCCGTACTGTGAATAGACGCATAAATCATAGGATAAGCCCTTCATTTACAAATTCGGTTATTTTATCACGTACTATATTGGCAACATCCCTTTTGGCTAATAAATTTGCCTGTTCAATTGCAGCGACAAAGCCAACGACATTTGCACCACCATGACTTTTAACAACAAGGCCATTTAGTCCAAGCAAGCACGCTCCATTATAATGAGAGGGATCCATCTTTTTTTTAAATCGCTTTAACACGGGTAATGAAATCACCCCACTCAACCGACTAAACCAAGAATATTTAAATGCTTCTTTTAATTGGTGTTGGATAAAACGCGCTAAGCCTTCACTCGCTTTTAATGCGACATTACCGACAAATCCATCACAGACAATCAAGTCAAAGTCACCCGTGAAAAAATCATCTCCTTCGCAATAACCTGCATAGTTTAAACAGCTGCAATCAGCTAACATATTGGCCGTCCGTTTCACCTGATCATTGCCTTTGATTTCTTCAACGCCAATATTTAATAAACCAATTTTGGGATTTTCAATTTTATCCACTGCGCGAATTAAGGCAGAACCCATGACAGCAAATTGGAAGAGATGTTCAGCACATGAATCTACGTTTGCACCAAGATCCATAACACGCGTTGTGCCATGTATCGTTGGCATTTCAGACATGATGGCTGGGCGATCAATGCCCGGGAGGGTTTTTAAAACGAATCGGGAAATAGCCATTAGTGCACCTGTATTACCCGCACTAACGCAAGCATCTGCAATCCCTTTTTTGACAAGGTTTACAGCGACACGCATAGACGAATCACGCTTATTACGCATAGCATGCGAAGGAAGCTCATCCATTTCAACGGTTTCGCTAGCATGAATCACTGTTATTCGAGGATGATTAGCTATTCCATGCTTAATTAACGCTTTTGATACCAGCGTTTCATCGCCAACTAGCAGAAATTTTAATCCTGAATTCCTTTTCAGGGCTTTTGCGCAAGCAGGTATGACCACGGGCAACCCGTAATCACCACCCATTGCATCAATAGCTAGTGTCACGTTGTTCAATATTATTACTCTTCTTCGTAAACGGTTTCACTGTCTACAACTTGTCTACCACGGTAATAACCATCAGGTGTCATATGATGACGCAAATGAGTTTCGCCAGTAACAGCATCGACAGATGTTGTTGGTTTTCTTAAAGCATCGTGTGATCGACGCATATCACGTTTTGAGCGTGATTTTTTGTTCTGTTGCACAGCCATTGTATTGCTCCTAACCAATTTGTCACAATAAAGGAGCAATATTACCTATTTTTTCTTTGGCTGCCAAGTCTTTCGTTAAATTTTTTTCTGTTTAAGATCAAATAAAATACCTGGTAATCCATGACTTTTGCACCTCGTACAGAAAATCAACGCACTTCTGTCTATCTTGTTTTATGTAACCGTCTCCCCAGACATGGGGAGACAGTTACTGTGGTTGTTGAATCGAAGTGATTCTATATGGCGTTCATGACGGTAAGACACCTTTTTTCATCGGAATGGAAAAGTGGTAAATATAAATGTAGCTCATCAATAATTATGGTTTCAAAGGGGATTTCATCCATTTCTAAAACAACGGGCTCGTATTGATCCATTATCCGCTCTGCTACTTCATCACTATCACACAACCCTATCTGAGTCCTATTTTGATAGGAATACTCGAACGATTCCATGCAACGCTGGCAACACAACGTAAGTTGACAGCTCGTCTTCAAGGTGAGGTCGTAATAATCACCATACTGCTGCAAATTATAAACTATTTGAACGGGGGTTATTGTAATGACGTGTGATGGTAATCTTTCTTGTTCCGGACTGATCATTATTGTATCCGAAGGGGGGTATGACAAATGTAATCGCATATTAGTCTCACAATATACTGAAGATTGCTTAAAATTATTATATAATAGCCTTTTTGTGAACTAAATAACACATACTACATGAACAAAGTAATTGTTGGGATTTCCGGTGGTGTCGATTCTTCCGTTTGTGCCTGGCTGTTAAAGCAGCAAGGATATGAAGTAGAAGGATTATTTATGAAAAACTGGGAGCAAGATGATAAGGATGCCCATTGCAGCGCAGCTTTGGATCTTGCAGATGCCCAAGCAGTTTGCCAACAACTCAATATACCCTTACACACGGTCAACTTTGCTGAAGACTATTGGAATAATGTTTTTACCTATTTTTTAGAGGCTTACCAAAAAGGACGCACACCGAATCCTGATATTCTATGCAACAAAGAAATCAAATTCAAATTGTTCTTTCAATATGCACTTCAACTGGGGGCAGACTTTATCGCCACAGGTCATTATGCCCGAACTAAGCAAATTGATGGGCAATTTAAATTAATCAAAGCGAAAGATAGAGAAAAAGATCAAACGTATTTTTTGCATGCGATTAATCCAAATATCCTCTCGCAAGTCTTATTTCCTATCGGCGATTATCTTAAATCAGAAGTTCGCCAAATTGCTAAGGATCAACATCTTATCACCCATGATAAAAAGGACTCTACTGGAATATGCTTTATCGGGGAAAAGCGGTTCCGCTCTTTTCTAAAGGAATATCTATTAGCCAAGCCAGGCGAAATTATTGATACATTTGGGAAGTCTATCGGTAAGCATGATGGGTTGATGTACTATACAATTGGACAACGTCAGGGTTTAAATATTGGTGGGCAAAAAAATGCGGAAGAAAAACCTTGGTATGTAGTCGAAAAAAAGATTAATACGAATCAGCTCGTTGTTGCACAAGGGACCCATCATCCGCTTCTTTATAGCCAAGGATTGATCTGTCAAGGTATTAACTGGCTAGACAACCAAAGCGCAAATTTGCCCTTGACATGTTATAGTCGAATCCGCCATCGTCAACCAGAGCAAGGTTGTTTATTATCACCACCGGATGTAAAAGGCAGCCATGTGGTGATGTTCACAGAACCTCAACGTGCCGTTTCTCCCGGACAATATATTGTGTTTTACCAACAAAATGTCTGCATTGGTGGCGCCGAGATTGAAGAAGTTATAAAATAATAAGTAGAGAGCATTAATTTTTGGAGCTGTTTATGAGTACTGTCGTAGGCAATCAAGCCGATGATAAATTACAAGATATCATTTTCACTGTGCGTGCCGCGGATAAAGTCTTTTCTCTCCTAGAAGAGGAAAATGATCCTTCTTTGAGCCTACGTGTTTACATCACAGGTGGTGGGTGCTCAGGGTTTCAATACGGCTTTGCTTTTGATAACAAAACGAATGCTGATGATATCATTGTCAAACAGCAATGTTCGTTTGGTGATAGTAGTGTTAATCTGGTTGTCGATTCAATGAGCTATCAATTTCTGCAAGGAGCTGAGATTGATTACGTTCAAGGCATTCAAGGCGAGCAATTTGTGATACGAAATCCCAATGCAAAAACCACCTGTGGGTGTGGATCTTCTTTTAGTGTTGATGATGACGAAGAATTCTAGCGAAATATTTTTTCATCACCGTTTACCAATACAGCCAATATGTTATTATAACGATTTTAAAGACTGGATTGATGTATTATGCTTAGGCTATCTTTTCCTTATAAATATGTTGCGGTTACAATTTTCTGTTTCATTGTGTCTTATGGCCAAGCCACAACCCTGCCAAAACAGCCGCCTCGTCCTACCGAAGGACCATTAACTATCCCCGCAGCCCCAACGATTAATGCAAAATCCTATATTTTGATTGATGTTGATAGTGGCAAGGTCATCGCGGAAAAAAACAGTGAGCAAAAGTTGCCACCTGCTAGTTTGACAAAATTAATGACGCTCTATGTGATATCCAATTCACTTAGCAGTGGTCAACTTAGACTAGAAGATAATGTCCCTGTGAGTGTAAAAGCCTGGAAAACAGGTGGTTCTCGCATGTTTATTAAAGAAGGTCAGCAAGTGAGCGTTGAAAATCTTTTAAAAGGCATTATCGTCGATTCTGGGAACGATGCTTGTGTGGCCATGGCTGAATATATTGGGGGTTCAGAAGAGGGTTTTACGGCAATCATGAATCAACAGGCTCAATCGATTGGAATGAAAAACAGCCATTTCACGGATAGCACCGGCCTCCCCAACGCCGAATTATACACCACATCCATGGATCTAGCGATACTTAGTCGTGCGTTGATCCAATCATTTCCTCAATACTACCATTGGTATAAACAAAAATGGTTTACTTACAACGGCATTAGACAACCCAATAGAAATCGGCTGTTATGGCGAGATAGTCACGTTGATGGTATGAAAACAGGCCATACCAATGATGCGGGTTACTGCCTCGTGTCCTCCGCTAAAAAAGATAACATGCGTCTCATAGCCGTAGTGCTCGGTTCACCTTCAGAAGCGGCACGTGCCGATGATAGTGAGCGGTTGCTTAACTATGGATTCCGATTCTTTACAACCCATCAACTATTTAAAGCCAAGGAAACCATTACCAGTCTTCCTTTATACAAAGGGCAACTCAATCAAGTCAACGTCGGCCTTAAAAGTGACCAATATATCACTATACCAACTGGCACCTATGATAAACTGAAAGTATCAACCAATATTCCAAGCTCATTAGTAGCGCCTATCAAACAAGGGCAACAAATTGGGGAGCTTATTATCGAATTAGAAGGCAAACCTGTTGTACAAAAACCACTCTATGCCTTGCATGATGTGCAAAAAGGTGGTTTTTTTGTTAGATTTAAGGATGGTTTTAAATTAACTTGGAATAATTGGTTTGGGAAAGCTTAAACTATATTGGAAAATATTAATCGAATGGCTAATAAACATACCATGATGGATTTTCCTACTGACTTTAAAATTAAGGTCTTTGGCCCCAATGATCATCAATACATCGAAGAAATTCGACAGTTGTCACATGACCATTGTGAGCAAGGCGATAAACCAACATTTACTTATCAGCCAAGCACAAACCATCGTTACATCTCCATCACGATTGCCTTCCATGTGACTTCAAAGTCGAATTTGGATAAAATCTACAATGCATTAACCGCCCATCCACAGGTTAAAATGGTAATATGATGGCCCTGATTCATAAGCACCTTGGACTTGTTGACTACGAAAGTACTTGGCAGAAGATGAAAAGCTATACAAGTGAGCGAGATGAAAAATCAAACGATGAGCTATGGTTTTTACAACATCCGCCGGTCTACACGCAAGGTCAAGCAGGTAAAGCCGAACACATATTAAACCCCAGGTCAATCCCCATCATTCAAACAGACCGTGGTGGGCAAGTCACTTATCATGGCCCTGGCCAGCTAGTTGTCTATTTCATGCTTGATATACAAAGGATGAATCTGGGCATACGGACCCTCGTTGGCTTATTAGAAAAATCATTAATTGAACTGCTAAGCCTCTACAAAATTAAGGCACAAATTCAATGTGGCGCACCCGGGGTTTATGTCGATGAGGCTAAGATTGCTTCCATTGGTTTGCGCGTAAAAAAGGGAAGAACTTATCATGGGATTGCCTTGAACATTGATATGGATTTGAAGCCATTTGACGGCATTAATCCTTGCGGCTATGCCAAAATGAAAATGGTTCAGGTTAAAGATTACGTTGATGATGTGTCTTTTTTAAAAATTACCCAAGATTATGAGAATGTCCTCTCAAGTATTTTTGGGAATTAACCATGCATCTATTCACTGACTATATTCAGCCGATTACAGTCTGGTTAGCAGACAACCCTCACTGGGCATTAATCATTACCTTTCTTATATCATTTTCAGAATCGTTGGCGATTGTTGGGAGCATTGTTCCGGGATCAGTTACTATGACAGCCATTGGGATTTTAGCTGGCTCGGGCGTTATGAGAATTGATTTAACCATACTAGCAGCAATTCTTGGAGCAACTTGTGGTGATAGTGCAAGCTATTTTTTAGGGTATTATTACAGCGACCGACTAGCGTATGTCTGGCCCTTTAGCAAATACCCTAAGTGGTTAGCGTATGGAAAGGACTACTTCACCAAACATGGTGGAAAAAGTGTTCTCATCGGACGGTTTATTGGTCCTTTACGTTCGCTCATACCGATAATAGCCGGTATGATGAAAATGCAACAATCTCGTTTTTTAACAGCAAATGTGTTGTCAGCTATTGGATGGTCAATATTATATGTTATCCCAGGAGTATTAATTGGCGCTGCAAGTTCTGAACTTTCAAATGAGAGTGCCACCAAGTTATTTGTTGGTGTGCTTTTAGCGCTATTTGCAATTTGGATAGCAGGAATCGGTTTAAAGTGGTTACTAATTCACAGTAAAATTTGGCTTTCTCATAGCTTTCATCGTTTTTGGATTTTTGCCAAGCGCCATCGGCGTGTGCAATCTATTTTTTTATGGATTACTCCCCCTGCTGAAAAAGACCATGCTCCTACCTGTTTTTTACTGCTAAGCATCTTAATCATTTTAATCTCGTTATTTTTCATTAACTTATTTCAATCCTCCCCTATGCTTAACGGGTTAGACCAAGGGATTTATTATTTCTTCAGTAGTATTAAAAACAGTTATTTTGACACCTTCCTGATCATTACTGCGTTATTAACATCTTTTTATATCACAGTATATTTTTATCTGATTTTGGCGACAGGTTTTTTATTACATAAGCAATGGCGAACGCTAAGATATTGGTTTTTTATACCAATTTTAACCTTGCTGATTAATTTATGTGGTTGCCAGAATATTTCTCAACCGCTGTTATACCCTGTCTTTCATTTAAGTACTTGCTTGCAGCAAAGCTGGATAACATCCTTATGTTCTTCCGTGTTATTGTTTACCAATTATGGTTATAAACAAATGCATGCTGGCCTTACGACTGTTTTATTTATTGTGTTTGTTGGATTTAGTGCGTTAACGCATTTATATTTTGCCCAGTTGAGTTTCACTGACATCTTAATAGCTAGCCTCAATGGCTTACTAGTAGCGACCATATTATGGCTATTTTATCGGCGAAAACATCTTCCCTTAAACACGGATATTAAACCTTGGGTTAGCTTTTATGCGTTAATTATTATCTCATTCGCAATCGCCTTTTCATTTCTAGAATTCCCTCAACTAAAAGAAACACACCCATTCAAGCAAAAAATTAGTTTAATAACAAAGAATCAGTGGTGGAATCAACAAGGTTTTACACCACCACAAATCCGTCGAAATCGATGGGGTACGCCCGTTAGTTATATGAATATTCAATTCGCCGGTGATTTAGAAGTATTTAGATTGGCCCTTCAGTCACAAGGATGGCAAGCAGTGGATGATCATATTTTTCAAGCCTTTTTAGGTCGTTTAAAAGCCAATGATTCGTGGTACAGGAAGCTACCCTTTTTACCGCAGCTATATAAGGCGAAATCTTCAAAATTAGTCATGGTAAAACAAGTTCAAGGCGACTTTTTAGTCATTCGGCTATGGCTCTCACCCATCGAATTAAAACATGATAAAACAACGATTTATTTCGGCAGTGTTCATCAGTCCTACCTTGAGCAAAAGCAGCACCATATTAGCCAACTGTCCCCGATTGCGATAGTCAGGCATGATCTCAATGGCCTCTTTAAATTGAAGCCCTTTACTTTGATGAAACAATCCCCCCCCATTTTAGTGAACATGCCCAACGACGGACTTCTAATTTCACAATAGGCAAACAACTATTTTTATACAGGCTGTTCTGTATGTAAGTCATTTGTATTATTTATTAAGCAGTTGATTATTATATCAATAAGATATTTATTGCCCAATAAATAAAAAATTGATAAGCTCTTAATTGTCTTCTCATATAGTAAACGTAATGCGAATTATATATATCTTACTCACTTTGTGTATTTCCCCTTCTCTCACTTGGTCAATGGCCCCAAAAATTAATTGGCATAAAGCAGTCAATATAGCCATAGAAAAATATGGTTTGCGCACGGAACCATCGCTACAAAACGCATTTCTGCGAGCCCATGTTTCTTACCCTCCAAAAGAAATTACATTTCTTGCGTTTAAGAAAGAAAAAAAGATGGAACTTTGGGCAAAGCAAGATAATCAATGGCGATGGATTAAAAATTATAAACTAACGGCATTTAGCGGTGCCCTTGGCCCGAAATTAAAAGAACATGATAAACAAATCCCTGAAGGAATTTATAATTTAACAATGTTAAATCCTTTTTCAAAATTTCACTTATCAATCCAAATTGACTACCCAAACAGTTTTGACCGCAGTATTGCTCGTCTAGAAAGAAGACGCCACTTGGGCGGCAATATTTTTCTACATGGTAAAAATGTCTCTGTCGGGTGTTTAGCAGTTGGCGATAGAGCCATCGATCAAATATTTCTAATTGTTAATCGAGTCGGCTTAGAAAATAGTACGTTAATTATCGCCCCAAATGATATGCGGGTTGCACCTGCGGCTACCCATCTTATCGGCAAACCCAAGTGGGTCACATTACTCTACAAAAAGATCAAAGTTGCACTGCAACCTTTTCGTCACGCCAAAGCTTAACAGTCTATCACTGACATAGCTTCATAAAATGTTAAGAAATATGAATTATAATTGAATTAAATGAAACATATGGAATACGTTTCAACAAACTATTCAGGCTTGGCATGCAACCCTATAGGGTTTTTGGGAGTTAAATAATGTTTTTCACCGATCTCATTGTTAAACTTAATTATAAAACAGCCAATAAAGAGGCGGTTTTAGATGCCCTGGGCCAACCTTTGGCGAAATTCCCTGAAACAGATGATAACAAGCTGATATATATTGTCAAAACGAATAATGATTTACAGGTAGTCAATGCTGAGAAAGCGAAAAACCTATCAGAAGCCAATAAAAAGAAAAATGAAGATGAAATAACAGAACAACTCTTCGCAATTGAACGTCAAAAATATGCACTGCTAACAGAGGGCCTTAATCCACTCCTCAATCCAGAGATAACCGATAGGCTAGGTATAAAAATTGCCTCAGCCTTTGCTAGCAATATGGCAAAAGTATTAGCGTTATTTATCACAGCAGCATTGTTGCCACTCATTAATCTGTTGGCGATGCCGCTCGTCTTTTCCGGTGTATATTTCTTGCTTCATCTTATACGCTATCGTGTCACCATGGGTCGATGGCCAAATAAAAGAGAGCTTGAACACCTCCTGGGTTATTCTCTCGCTGCAGCAGGCGAAATGATATTAGCGACAGGGATCTTCATGCTACTCAGTAGCGCATCGATATTAGCCCCTATTTCGGTCCATATATTAAGTATTGTTGGGTTGCCCTTTGGTGGACCTTTATTCACGTACTTGATTATGCCATTAATCATGGCAACCGTTATTGCTACCGCAACGACAATTTACAATCTTGCACGTGTTTTAGTTAACCATTTCTTCGATGTCAGATTTCACTTTAGTCGCAAATTTCCATTTTTCTTTACCATCAGTCTAAAACAAGAGCGCGAAAGTTTGGCTACGTTAGCAAAAAATCTTGTGATAACTGCCTTTAGAGAATTCACAACCGGCTTCATCGTTTCATTAATTGCAATGTATTTGAGCTATATCCCAGGTGCTTTATTAGGTAGCTATCTATCAGGTCCTGCAATATCGGCTGCATCAACAGCACTGTTTACAACGAGCATCCAGATTGTCGGCTCAATACTTGATTCCGTTATCATCTCACTTGCTTTAGACAAGCTTTTTGATACCGTGTTCAAACCTGCTTTGAGTCGAACAATTGATCAATATACAAGTCCTTCCGATGTATCACCCAAGCAAAAAGATGAAACTTCTAAATCACATAGTGCTTCTAACAAATTTCAGCCATCTGCAAGTAATAACCTAGCAGCAGCGACTACTATTGCAAGCACTATCCAAGAGCGTACTAAATCAAAAGACCTTTCTGATTCCTCAAATACCATTCAGACCCAGGCAACACCCCTACCCAAAACCGCTGATACCTCCCCTACGCCTGCAGCCCAAAGTCCAAAAACCGAGAAAAGAGATGAAAAAACACCTCATAAGCATCATAGTCTATTTCATCACCATGAAATGACTCCTGCGAAACAGCCAGAAATGACTAAAGATAATATGCCCCCTTCGACTGTGGAAGAAAAGCATAACTATGATGATGACGTTGGAAATGAAAATTTAGAAAACCAACAAACACAAAAGAAATAAGCAATCGCTATTCACCTGCATCACGACATTCATTACTTATATTGAATTTGCAAAGACCTTGACAATGAATGCTATTGCTAAACTCTGAAGAACATTTCTGCTCACACTCCGGTAAACGTTGATCAATGCAAATTTGTTGATCCGTTTGCTGGGTCAATATTGCCGCTTCAGATAACTCTTTAGCCAATACGGCAGCTTGGTTTAAACTAAGCAATACTAAAATGATCCATCTCATCATATCTGTCAAATAATCCCTTTACTGTATTGTTAGCTTAGCATATCTTAGTATCAAGTGTATTTCATCAATGCAAATCATTGATTTCACGACTATAATATTTAATGAATACAATAAGAACATAATTTAACATGAACAGTTCCCATGCAAAAATATGGCATACCATTAACTTCAGTCAATTACCGCTGCATGATCCGATGCTGGCTTGCTTAGTGCTTTTAAGTCGCTACTATCAAAACCCTCAAACGGGTAAAACGTTAACCGCTCGTTTACCGTTGATTAATAATAAACTATCCATTGAAACCTTACCAAGAGCCGCTAAACGAGCTCATTTAAATTGCAAAGAAATCAGTTTGCCGCTCGAGGAAATTAACAACAACCAATTACCAGCAATACTTCTCTTAGATGACAATGAAGTTTGCTTGATGTTTGCTGATGAAAAAGGCATACAACAGGTAATCAAACCAGATGAGCAACAACCTTATATCAGCTTGGATGACATTAAGCAGCGTTATCAAGGGAATTTAATTGAGTTTGAACCCGAATATCAATTCTCTGAAAGATCCAGCCAAACCTTGAAACAGGAAAAAAAGAACTGGTTCTGGTCTGTCATGAAACGTTCCCTGCCAACATATTATGAAGTTATTGTTGCTTCTTTGCTTATTAACTTGTTTGCCCTCGTTGTTCCATTATTTACAATGAATGTCTATGACCGTGTTGTGCCAAATCAAGCTATCGAAACAATGTGGGTGTTAGCGAGCGGCGTTATCATCATCTTTTGTTTTGATTTTGCCATGAAATCATTGCGTGCCTACTTTCTTGACAAAGCTGCTAAACGAAGTGATATCGACCTATCATCCAATATCTTCGAACACATGATGGGTATTAGTATGATGGAAAGGCCAAAATCGGTTGGGTCCTTTGCAAATACGATTCAGTCATTTGAAACCTTTCGGGACTTTATCGCCTCAAGCACAATTACAATTCTCATTGATCTGCCCTTTTCGATCCTATTTATTTTTATTATTTACCTCATCGGAGGTAATTTATTCCTGGTACCCACTATTGTCATTCCTTTTGTATTTTTTGTCGGGATTGTTTTACAATGGCCTTTAATAAAATTGACTAAAATGAGTTATAAATTTGCCGCGGAAAAGCAAGCGATTCTATTTGAATCGATTTACAATGCTGAATCCGTCAAAACCAGTTCAGCAGAATCTAGTTTACAATCTCGTTACGAGCAAATCATTAAAGAAGCCTCTGCTAATAACCTAAAACTACGATTTTGGTCAAATATCAGTATAAATCTCACAACTTTTTCACAGCAGGCTGCCACTGTTGCGATGGTAATTGCTGGTGTGTATAAAATTGGTTGGAACGAATTAACGATGGGAGCGCTGATCGCCTGCACTATTTTAACAGGTCGAGCGCTTGCACCCATGGCGCAAGTTGCTTCCGTCATAATGCGTTATTTCCAATCTGTGAACGCATTAAACTCACTTGATAAAGTCATGAATTTATCCACAGATTACGATAATAATAGTCAATACCTCCACCGCCCAAACCTAACCGGGAATATTTCTTTTAAAAAAGTCAATTTTAGTTTTAAAGAAGATGAAAATCCGGTCTTGCACGATATTACATTTGGTGTCCATGCTGGCGAAAAGGTTGCAATCATTGGCCGTGTTGGCTCTGGTAAATCGACCATCGCTAAACTTATTTTAAAACTGTATACCCCAACAGCAGGAAGCATTCTAATTGATGGCACAGACTATATCCAAATTAACCCTGCTGATTTACGCCAACAAATTGCATATGTTCCACAAGATGTTAGTTTATTTTATGGCACAATTCGTGACAATATCACCATTGGATCGCCTTTTGTCGATGATAAAGAATTAATACGCGCCTGTAATATTGCAGGGATCGGCAGTTTTACCAATCAGCACCCCCAAGGGCTCGATAGACAAGTGGGTGAAAAAGGCAGCGAATTATCGGGTGGGCAAAGGCAGGCAGTTGCGATTGCAAGAGCCTTGCTTAATGATCCCAAAATTATTGTGTTTGATGAGCCAACAACCTCTATGGATGATAATAGTGAGCGGATTTTTAAGGCGCAACTAAAAACGTGTTTAACTAAAAATCATACGATGGTGATGATCACACACAAATATTCCATGCTTAGTCTTGTTGATCGCATCATTGTGGTCGATGATGGAAGGATCGTGGCTGACGGACCAAAAGATGCCGTCATATCCGCATTAAAATCAGGGATGGCCATAGCAAAAGGAGAGGAGTCCGATAAACATGATTGACATCAAGCCTCGAATTTTTAGCCATATTCTTCTTTGGGGAACACTTTCTTTTTTTGTGATTGCCTTAGTTTGGTCCAATTATGCGATATTAGATGAAGTAACAAAAGGCGAAGGCAAGGTCATTCCTTCAAGCCAAGTTCAGCTAATCCAACACTTAGAAGGTGGTATTGTCGACGAACTCTATGTCCGTGAAGGGGAAGTTGTTGAAAAAGGACAAAAGTTAATGCAAATTGATAATACTATTTTCCGATCAAGTTTTTCTGAGCTTAATCAGAAGATTGCCGCGTTGAAGCTTAAAGTGATGCGTCTGGAAGCAGAAGTCAATGATACCCCCTTTGATATTCCTAAAGAGTTAGAACAAAATCATCCATCCTTATCAAAAGCTGAAAAAAAACTATATGAATCACGAAAATCTGAAATCACTCAATTAAAGCAAGCGATGGATCTAGCAGAACAAGAACTTACCTTATCGCTCCCCCTGGTTAAAAGAGGGGCTGTTTCACAAGTGGAAATTCTACGATTGCAACGTACAGTCAATGAATTAAAGAGTAAATTATATAAATTCCAATCCGATGCATTAGAACAACTCAACACTGTAAAAGCAGAGCTACTATCACAAAGTGAAAATTTACTCGATGAAGAAGATAGACTTACCCGCACAACGATTCGCTCACCTGTTAAAGGGGTTATTAATAAAATTTACGTGACAACCATTGGCGGTGTCATAAAACCTGGCTCCGATATCATGGAGGTTGTACCGTTGGATGACACCTTGTTAATTGAAGCCAAAATTAAACCACAAGATATCGGTTTTATTCGCCCAGGACAAGATGTGACAGTCAAAATCACCGCTTTTGATTATTCAATCTATGGTGGTTTAAAAGGGATTGTTGAACAAATCAGTGCTAACACAATCACAGAAAAGAAAGATGGTCGTGATGAAACATTTTACCTAATACGTGTTCGAACCGATAGAAATTACCTCGGAACGGAAAATAAACCGCTCTATATTATACCTGGCATGCTGGCAACTGTTGATATACTTACTGGCGAGAAATCGGTATTGGATTACATCTTAAAGCCGATTTTAAAAGCAAAACACAATGCCTTAAGGGAACGATAATAATCCAAGAGTTATGTCCATCCTTTTTATATTGGACAATTTTAAAAAAACCGTCGTTACGACCCAGAGCCTAGCGAAAGGGAAGCAATCCAGAGCCGATTTTTGTTTAGGGATCGAACTGGATTGCTTGGCAAAGCTCGCAAAAAATGTCCTTTTAAGATAATGTTCGGTACAAAAGTCTATACTTAGTTTAAGTACCTTAACTGAATCGGCTACGATTTATCCACATTTTTTAAAAGGAGTATCAAAATGTCATTCGAAGACTATTTAAGCAACAAGCTCAGCCGATTTTCTATGATTGAGTATGTTTTAGTGATGCTAGTGTATTTTACGATTACGCTATTGATCGCCTCGTTCTATAAAGTATTACTGACCATTGGTTGGTGGTTTGATCTACTTTTGGTTATCTTATGTGCCTTTCCATTAGTTGTTCATTTAATATCACAGCCAGGAAATGGTATTGGTGAAAAAATTCAATCGTGCCTGAAAAATAACACCCCTGCACTGCAAATCCTGTTGTTTTTGACCATGTTTTTCTTTGCACTGATGTTAAGTGCTTTGTTTCCGATACTTACCCAAGGTAGCTGGTGGATTTACGTTGTCTTAATGATTGTATTGGCGATACAACCATTACGTACGTCTTGGATTTGGTAATTCAAGTAAAGGTATCGAGGCAAGCGTTTAGCGCTTACTATCAAAAAATTGTGTGAGCAAGCGTGAACTTTGGTCAGCGAGCAATCCTTCGTCCAAACATATCGCATGATTGGAAGCTAGGCCATTAACAATATTGACCACACTCCCACAAGCACCTGATTTAAAATCACGGCAAGAAAACACTAACCGCTTTATGCGAGATTGTATCAAAGCACCAGCACACATAGGACAAGGTTCTAAAGTAACATAGAGCGTTGCATCCAATAGTCGATGGTTGTTGATAGACAAACAGGCCTTTCTTAATGCAACTATTTCTGCATGGGCGGTGGGGTCAGAATGGCTTATTGTTTGATTATATCCTTCACCAATTATGCTGCCTGATGCATCAACCATCACAGCGCCCACAGGAATTTCGCCAAGGCTCGCGGCTTCATTGGCCAAAGCTAAAGCGCGTTTCATATAGGTGATATCGTTCATTCCCACTCAATCGTTGCGGGTGGTTTACCTGAAACATCATAAACTACCCTGGAAACACCTTTCACTTCATTAATTATACGATTGGATACATGACCAATGAATTCCCAAGGCAAATGAGACCAGTGCGCGGTCATGAAATCCGTGGTTTCAACGGCGCGTAATGCGATGACATAATCATAGCAGCGACCATCACCCATCACAGCCACACTTTTGACCGGTAAAAAAACAGCAAATGCTTGCGAAACTTTGTCGTAAAGATTGGCTTGGCGTAATTCGTCAATAAAAATAGCATCCGCTTGACGCAAGATGTCAGCATAGATGGGTTGGATTTCGCCTAATATGCGAACACCTAACCCTGGCCCCGGGAACGGATGACGATACACCATGTCATAGGGTAACCCAAGATTTAGCCCAAGTTGACGAACTTCATCTTTAAATAATGTCCGCAATGGTTCGATTAATTTAAGTTTTAGCGTTTCCGGTAAACCACCCACATTATGATGCGATTTAATCACTTTTGACCCGCCAGCAGAGGTGCCGTCACCAGATGATTCAATAACGTCCGGATAAATGGTACCTTGAGCAAGCCATTGAATATTTTCCAGTTTTTCTGCTTGATCCTGGAATACATCAATAAACGTACGCCCGATTGCTTTCCGTTTATCCTCAGGGCAAGTCACTCCCTTTAACGCCTGATAAAACTGTTCTTTCGCATCAATTGTCATTAAATTGATGCCATAATGCTGTCCAAACATAGTTTGCACTTGTGATACTTCATTGAGTCTTAGCAACCCTGTATCAACAAAGACGCAGATTAACTGATCACCGATTGCTTGATGCAATAAAGCTGCAACAACAGAGGAGTCAACGCCACCAGAAAGCGCTAACAATACTTTTTCAGACCTGACTTTTGCGCGGATTTGCTCAATGTTTTCAGCAATAATATTTTCGGATTGCCAATTAGTTTTAGCCTGACAGATATCTACCACAAATCGCTGCAGTATGCGCATGCCTTGCTTTGTATGGGTAACTTCTGGGTGAAATTGTAGACCATAAAACCGCTTACGATCATTTGCCATAGCGGCAATAGGGGCATTTTTGCTACTGCAGACGACTTGAAATCCGGGTGGAAGCTTGTTTACCTTATCACCATGACTCATCCACACATCTAATAAGGCATGACCGTTCTCATCCGTTTCATCTTCAATATTCTTTAACAAAGCACTGTGTCCATGTATTTTAAGTCGTGCATAACCAAACTCGCGTACATTCGAGGAGCCCACTTCCCCACCCAAATGATCGGCAATTGCTTGCATGCCATAGCAGATGCCTAATAACGGTATGTTCATCTGAAACAGCCAATCTGCCAATTTATGGGTGGTTGATAATTGAATTGACTCAGGCCCGCCAGATAATATCACACCGCAAGGGTTTAGCCGCTGAAAATCCGCCTGGCTTATATGATAGGGATGAATTTCACAATAGACCTTCATTTCGCGTACGCGACGAGCAATTAACTGCGTGTATTGAGAGCCAAAGTCAAGAATGACGAGAGGCGATTGTTGTAAATCCTGCATCATGATTCTTCTACCTGGTAATTGGGTGCTTGTTTAGTAATGCTAACATCGTGAACATGTGATTCACGCATGCCAGAACTTGTTACTTGCACAAACTGCGCTTTATCATGTAATTGCTTAATGGTTTCACATCCCGTGTAGCCCATGCAAGAACGAATGCCACCGACCATTTGGTGAATAATTGTTTGAATCGGACCTTTGTATGCCACCCGCCCTTCAATCCCTTCCGGCACTAATTTATCAACATTCGCTGTATTTTCTTGAAAATATCGATCACTTGACCCATATCGCTGAGCCATGGCACCAATGGAGCCCATACCGCGATAGCTTTTGTAGGTGCGTCCTTGATATAATTCTATTTCACCAGGTGACTCTTCGGTACCGGCAAATAAGCCACCTAACATGACAGAATCTGCACCGGCTACTAACGCCTTGCTGATGTCACCAGAAAAGCGAATACCTCCATCCGCAATAATAGGGATACTACCTTTTAAAGCATTTGCTACCTCATATATGGCAGAAATTTGAGGCACTCCCACCCCAGTCACAATTCTTGTTGTGCAAATTGAACCAGGACCGATGCCAACTTTCACACCATCCGCTCCTGCCTTTCTTAATGCTTTTGCAGCCTCGGCCGTTGCGATATTACCGCCGATAACCTGTAAATCGGGATAATGTGACTTAATCCACTTAACTCGGTCTATCACCCCTTTCGAATGGCCGTGTGCCGTATCAACGACAACCACATCAACACCCGCTTGATACAATGCATCCACTCGCAACTCTGTTTCATCCCCAACACCGACTGCGGCGCCAACTCGCAGTTGCTCATTGTTATCTTTACTTGCATAAGGATTTTCTTTTGCTTTTTGAATGTCTTTGACGGTAATCAAGCCTCTCAATTGAAAATCGTTATTGACTACAAGGAGTTTCTCCAATCGATGCTTGTGTAATAATGCACGAATTTCTTCACGATCAGCCCCTTCTTTCACCGTGACCAATTTTTCTTTAGGCGTCATCACATCTTTCACTGGTAAGGACAAATTTTCTTCAAAACGAATGTCCCTACTGGTCACAATCCCAACCAAATCATCGCCATCAACAACTGGCATACCCGAAAAATTATGTTTATCCATCACTGCTAATAATTGCGCTACAGTAAAATCCGGCGAAACAGTAATCGGGTCTTTGACCATACCACTTTCAAACTTCTTTACTCGCCTAACTTCTTCTGCCTGTTTGACAACTGTCATGTTTTTATGAATGATACCAATGCCCCCTTCTTGAGCAATAGCAATGGCTAAGCGACTTTCAGTCACGGTATCCATCGCGGCAGATAATACGGGGATATTTAGTTGAATGGATTTAGTGAGAAAAGTTTTGAGCTCAACATCTTTGGGCAACACCTGTGAACTTGCAGGTACGATTAGTACGTCATCAAAGGTCAATGCAGAGTGTTTCAAGGCAAATTTAGAGGACATGGATAAACTCCTAGGCGGAAATTATCAACCCATTTTAACAAATTTTAGCAAATCTATCCATGTAAACCTTTTCAGAGGATGAAATAAACTCAATAAAAGACAAAAACTAATCTCTTATACGTGCCCGAGCCCGAGCCCGTGCCCGGTTTTAATATGCGCAGTACCGTAGTATCTTAGTCCACATAGAGCGAAGCGCTGAGTGATCCTGACATTTTTTTGTTCAAGATAAAAATATCAGGATTCCGCAGAGCGAAGCGGAATGCGAGAACATTAAAGAGTACTCCATGACCCTTTTCAGCTATTTTTCTCATAAACAAAATAATAACGATGCTTTGGTTGCATTTTATATATAGTTAAGTCTATGATTGTTAAGGAACGATCCTTAATATATTTATTGTCGAGAAAGGACTCTAATAATGGATGATATCAGTCAGTTTCGTGGTTACGCAGGGGAGGTAGTTCGTAACTTTTTGAAATTTAGCACCTTCCTAACTATCATTCCCCTAATCATCTTTTGGTTTGTTGTCTATTTAATGATGTACCTAATGGGTAATAAACTGCCTGGATTGATTTATTTGCTAATCAACCTATTAACAGTATCATTTTTGCTTGCCCGCTTTACGATCCCTGCCTGTGCGGGTGAATTGGATGCCGGTTTTTTTTCGCCTCATATTCAAAAAGGTGATACGGGTTCATTTGTTTTGCGTTATTTAATTTACATGTTTGCGTGGATGATTCCTGTGTATCTTTTGGCAAAATATGTTCTAAAGGTCCATTCGGTTTTCTCCATGTTCTTTTTCGGACCAAGCAGCTTTGGTGCCTCATCTAGCTTCCATGGACTATTAGCACTTGTCATCGTGTTGGCCATTGTTTTTGGGCCAACGATTAGTTGTATACTAGCAGCGATTACTTCCTCACTCGAAGAAGTATTTAGCCTTGAACCGATCATTTGGTTATGGAGTGATCGACGTTATGATTTAGGCCCATACTATTCAGCTGCTTTTGGGGGCCTCATAGTCTTCTATGCCAAATACATCATTCCATTATCGATCATCAATATCCTATTGTATAAGTCCTCATTTGAAGCAGGAATCACTTTCTCAACCTTCATTTCCATTTTACCGTTTTTAATTTCACCCATTATTATTGGACGTTTAAGCGGTGCCTTTGTGTCTGGTGAGCAATCCATAGCCGATCCCATCGATACGCATGCATCCCCTCTATCACCAAGTCCAATCTCTCCAAATAGCCCTAACGGAAATGGTAACGGCGCACAACCCACTAGTGAAACAGAATCCTGGGCGCAGTTAAAAGATAAATTCAATGAGTTATTACCACGACTTGAAAAAATGAGTGAGTCAGAATTGACTGAACAAGTCAAAATGTTTAATGCCTTCGACAGCAATAATGTCCATGTGCAACTGGCCCTAGCACATCTGTACTATCATCAAAAACAATCAACCAAAGCCTTAAAC
This sequence comes from Pseudomonadota bacterium, assembly GCA_020051095.1. GTDB lineage: Bacteria > Pseudomonadota > Gammaproteobacteria > Legionellales > Legionellaceae > JAFIFT01. The sequence goes on from JAGVJN010000014.1 coordinate 99,939, forward strand.
CAAGCTAAAATTGCATTAAAGTCTAGCTTGCACAACGGCATGGGCTATGAATCAGTCGCGCTATTCCAGAAATTTAAAGATAGTAAAGCGAAGTTAGATTTGGATAACCAGGCCTTAATCAGCCTGGGCGCTTTTCTTACCAATCAACACTATTTCACCGATGCTGCATGGTGCTATATGATTGCCATTGCTTCAGCGAAGTCGGATAATGATAAACTCGAATACCAAAAAAAATACATTGAAATGGCAGATAAAGCAAACCGTGCGAATGAGTCGAATCTGGCTTATCAGCTCTATCAGCTGTTTTTAAAACAATGCCCTGACTCAACGTTGGCGGACTTTGTGACTGATCAAGCAAATACCATTCAAGTACGATTAAGTGACTCGTAATCAATGAATCCTATCGGCATTTACCGGTTGATGTAAATGCCGTTCTCCGCCCCTCTAAATGAGCAACTTTCTCATCAACTTTGTCACATTCAGACCGACCGAATCAGTGGCAGATTATCCAATCAGGTCTAAACTTAATAATAAAGGAATAACAATAACTGGATTGATTATGCTACAAGAATTACAACAATCGCTGAATGACATCATTCTTGGTAAAAAGGAAGTCGTACGCCTAGCGGTCAGTTGTATGCTAGCGCACGGTCATCTACTGTTAGAAGATTTACCCGGCATGGGTAAGACAACCTTAAGCCATGCACTAGCACAGCTGACCGGAATGGATTATTGTCGGATCCAATTCACCAGTGACCTATTGCCCGCTGATTTAATCGGAATTTCCATTTTTAACAATCAGTCCAATACTTTCACTTTCCACAAAGGTCCATTATTTAATCAACTCATTCTCGCTGATGAAATTAACCGTGCTCCTCCCAAAACACAAAGCGCGCTGCTTGAAGCAATGGAGGAAAAACAAATATCAACAGACCAGGGGACATCCAAGCTTCCTTCCCCATTTTTTGTTATTGCCACTCAAAATCCATCCTTCCACACAGGCACATATCCACTTCCTGAATCGCAACTCGATCGTTTTTTAATGTGTTTAGCATTGGGTTATCCTGATAGAGAAGCTGAAAGGAAGTTATTAAAAAAAATTGAAGATGGCCCTTTATTTCTAAAGGAAAAGCCAGTTATGGCTCCCAATGATCTTCTACAACTTCAACAGCAATGCCAGCAGATTAAAGTCAGCGAGGTTATTTTTGATTACATTCAAGCATTACTTGCTGCTTCACGACAACAAAACTGGTTTATTCATGGCTTAAGTCCTCGAGCAGGGAAAGGGTTAGTGAGGGCTTCTCAAGCCTATGCATTAACAGACGGAAGAGACTATGTTAAACCCGACGATGTCATTGCGGTTGCAGGCGCTGTTATCGATCATCGATTACAATTTTGCCAAGACGAAAGGAAATCACCTAGCCAATACTTATTACAACATGTCGAGGTACCCTTGTGAAAAAGTATTTCCAAGACAAATGGCAACAATGGTTGACTCGTAAACACCCACCCATGCCCTTTGTCACCTTGAATCGACACGTCATTTATGTATTGCCCAGCAAATTCGGCAGTTTATTTTTTTTAGTGATAATCTCGTTATTCGTCGGATCCGTCAATTACCAACTTAGCGGTGGTTTTTTTCTGACATTTTTATTAGTGACCATTGTTATGCTAAGTGCTTGGATTGGACATCAAAACATCAACGGACTTCGCTTTATAGCCAAACCCGTCAAAGACTCCGCCACCCACCAACTATGCCAAATCCCCATTCAAATCAGCCATAAAAAATCTTCCTGCTTCTCCATAAATCTTATCATCAATGGACGCAACAAACGATGGGAAACGTTAGAGTCAGATCAGATAATCCATATGCCCTGTTCTTTCCTGGAACGTGGTTATCATCAAGTGCCGAGAATACGTGTTGAAACCCGGTTTCCATTTGGTTTATTTGTCATATGGTCTTATCTCACGTTTGATACCCATGTTTATGTGTATCCTAAGCCTAAAGCACCAGGATTTTGGCCAGAACCAGCGTATTCTGCCAATCAACAATCCATGAGCGACGGTGATGAAGAATTTTACACACTAAAACAAAGCGAAAACCCTTGGAAGCAACCATCTCGAATCAGCTGGACAACGGCTGCCAAAGGATATGGTTGGTATGAAAAGCAATTTAGCATGCCGTTAAAAACGCTTTATTTTTTTTCAACACAACAAGTCAGCCGATTCCCCTTAGAAGAAGGGTTACGATTTATTAGTTTTTGGCTTATTGAAAGCGAAAAAAGAGGCTTTGACTATGTGTTCCAACGCCAGCCTTTTAATACTGCCAGCCATGGGCCGCATCACTTAACAAATCAACTTAGACAAGTAGCAATCTATGGAAAGGCTCAGCAATAATCGCAACTTACTGTTCCTAATGATAGCAACCGTCTTGGTATGTATATCGCCAATCCTTACAATTGCTCCCAGTTGGCTCATTATTGCTTGCTTATTCTGCTTAGGTTATAGAGCAATACAAGCATTTTTCAAAAGTGAACCAACCCATTGGCTTTTAAAACTACTATTAACAATTCTCGGACTGATATTATTAGTGCATGAAGTCAAAGGTCGCCTTGATTACCTATTTTTCATCTATTTTCTTATTTTGTTTGTTAGTTTTAAGGTACTCGAAATTCAGCAAAAAAGGGATTATTTAATTCAGATATTAGTGAATTTCTATGTGTTATTCGCCTGTTTAGTAGTTGTAATGGAACTGTGGATATTTGTCTATCTTCTCGTTGCAGGACTCTTAAACTTTATTGTTCTATTTAAATTGTTCAATCCAACCATACGAATAAGCCTCTTTAGCCAACGAAATTTCCCCTTACTAATAATGACATTAATGATAACCATCGTCTTATTTTATGCATTTCCAAGAATAAGCACCCCTTTTTGGCAGCTGCCAAGTCCTGGTCAAAAACAAACGGGATTTACCGATAAACTCAAGCTGGGGGATGTTCATGAATTAGTGCTCGATGACAGCCAAGCAATGAAAATTGTTAGCCACACCAACTTAGGTAAACAACCATACTGGCGAGGTCTTGCCTTAAGTTTTTATGATGGGCTAAGTTGGCAAGTCAGCAAAGCAGCAAAAACTGCAGATAATCCTATTCCCCGACTATCTTTTCATGAAAACGCGGACATTGAAATTATCTTAGAGCCTACTCAAACTCCTTGGGTCATAACAACGGGACAAGTAACACAAGCCAGTCCTTCGTTACTTCATATTCCAAATGTTGGCATCGTTCAGTTAACAAAAAGGCCCATAACCAGGCAGTTGGGCTACCGATTCAATGTCAATCTTAAACCTTCTCGATTGATGAACAACAGCATATGGTATCTCAACCAACAATATCCTTCTTATGCTAACCCCCGTTTACAGAATTGGGCAAAGCGTCTCATGCGCTCAAGTCATCAGCAAACCGATGTATTTATTGAACAGCTTAAATCAGAAATTCAAAACAAACCCTTTTGGTATACCCTTAACCCAGCCCCTATTGGTAGAAGTGCAAGGCAGTTAGATAAGTTTTGGTTTGAAACGCGAGAAGGATATTGTGAGTATTATGCAAGTGCAGTTGCTTTTATTTTACGTGTGGCAGGGATACCAGCGCGCGTCATTGTAGGCTATCAAGGCGGTCAATGGAACCCTGTTGGGCAGTATTTAGTGGTGAAACAGTCTGATGCGCATGCCTGGGTAGAATATTGGAGCAATGAGAGCGGTTGGCTCACCCTTGATCCAACGGCTTGGATTCCAGCAAATCGAATCGATGATTCCATACAGAAGCGATTAGAAAGATTGCGCCAAAACAATTATGACCTTGAGTTTGATCGATTTGGGCATAATTTAGGTTTTTGGCAACGAACTCGCTATTACCTAGAATCCGCAAACTTTTTCTGGCAGCGATGGCTCTTATTCTATAATTATGAGACTCAACAACAATTACTCGATATCCTATCTAATCAGCGCATGCTTAACTGGGTATATGCTCATGTTAAATGGGTGTGGACTTTCATAAGCTTGGTTATCTTGCTTGTCAGTATTCGGTGGTGGCGACAACGACCCGACCCTTTTCAAAAAGAAGTAACCAAGCTACATAGCTTATGTGATAAATTAGGGGTTCAGCACCAACCGCCAGAAACGTTTACGACGCTATGTCGCCAACTTAGCAGCCTATTTCCAGCACAAAGGAACGAAATCGAAACACTAAGACAAGAATATGAGTCCTTGCGGTATCAAACAAACCAACCTATTAACCAATCTTCCTTGACTGCCTTTATCAAATCCGTCAGTAAAAAACTTAAGCAGTGGAACAAGGAGTATCAATCAAAGTAACGGGTTTATCATCGAGGCTGTGATGCAAAAAGATAGCACCTACACGTTTAAATCTGTCGATTGAATCAGTGACTAAATAGCTTACTTGTCCTTGATGGTCCTCGCCTTGCATTAAACCTTTCTCATTGAGTTTCTGTTTAACAACTTGAGCGGTTGCTTGAGCAGAATCGACAATTTTGATAGTTGAAGGAAGCATTTCTTGGATAGCATTTTTAAAAACAGGAAAATGGGTACATCCCAGTAAAATAGTCTCATCCTCTGATATGTCAGTTAGATAATATCGCAGTGTCTCTCTTGTAATAGCATGATCCGTTAGACCTTCTTCTGCTAGCGCAACTAACAAACCACATGGGATCGCTTTGATGCGGGTATGAGGAAGTTGTTGACTGATAATCGTTTGGTACGCTTTTGAAGCAACCGTTGTTTCCGTTGCTAACAAGCTAATGCTCCCTTGTTGGCAAGCATCAATCGCTGCTTTAGCACCTGGCTCTACCACACCTATCACTGGCATATAGTGCAATCGTTGTTGAAGATGAGTGAGCGCCGCTGTCGTCGCAGTGTTGCAAGCGATAACTAATGCTTTTATTCGTTGTTCAACAAGAATTGCAGCCATCTGCTCAGCATATTGTTTGACCGTTTCTGGGCTTTTCGTGCCATAGGGTAGTCTTGCGGTATCACCCAGATAGATAAATGATTCCTGAGGTAACGTGTTCCTCAGAGCACTCAATACTGTTAACCCTCCCATGCCTGAATCAAAAACACCAATTGGCAGCTGTTGCAATAGCATATTTTCACTCATACATTATCCTAATCAAATTGTACGCCACTCACATATAACCCAGCCATAAAAATCCAAATAATCAATGAAGTGTAAAAACGACTTTCTAGCCGTTTTGTTTTGTGTCGATGCACTATCCATCGATCAAGACTAATGACAGGTACTATCGTAAAAAGAAATATCAGGGCTATCTCAACCATGCTCGTTGTCTGCGGCGATTTAGGTAAAAACGAAGCGATATAGTTCGCCAGGTTAAACCAAACCAGTTTAAACTGATTAATTACCCACATTAGAAAGATTTCAAATTCAAGAAAAAAGTAGGAAGCAATAAACAATGGAACTAATAATTTAAACCATGAAAGTTTCCAGTATTTTTTAAATACATTGACAATTTCATCAGCAAAAATAACAACTAATGTTGCAGCTAAAACAATTAATGCAAACGATAACCACATGTTATTAGTTTCCTTCTAAGTCAGCCCACCTCTGATATAGTGATTCTAACTCTGACTCAAAGTCATTTAATTGGCGTTGGTCTTCAACAATTTTCGAAGCGTCTTGCTGATAATAGCCTAATGCCGCTACTTTTGTTTGTAAAGTCTGGATCTTGCTCTCTAATAGCTCTATTTTTTCAGGTAGTTTTTTTAGTTCTTGTTGTTGATTATAGGATAATTTTGTTGATTGCTTGGCAGGCTTTTCTTGTTTAGAAACCTTTTTCTCGGCCACCACAACTTTCTTACGTTGCATCAAATAGTCATCATAACTGCCAGGATATTCAACAAATTGGCCATCACCTTGATATACTAACACACTCGTTACCACGTCATTGATAAAGGCCCGATCATGGCTGATTAATAGTAAAGTGCCCGTATAATCAACAAGCATCGATTCCAATATATCAAGTGTATCAATATCGAGATCATTGGTTGGTTCATCCATCACTAATAGATTAACTGGCTTAGCTAATAATTTAGCTAATAATAGTCTGTTTTTTTCACCACCTGATAATGTCGAAACGGGTTGTTTAAATTGCTCAGGTGAGAATAGAAATTCTTTTAAGTAAGAGGCAACATGCTTTTTTTGGCCATTGATCGTAACATAGTCAGCCCCATCAGCAACGTTAGCCATCACTGACTGATTTTCAACCAATTGTTTTCGGTACTGGTCAAAATAAGCGACCTCTAATTGCGTTCCTAGCTTTATTGTTCCAGAGTCAGGAGGGATTTGCTGCAGTAATAATTGAATCAACGTCGTTTTACCACAGCCATTAGGGCCAATAATCCCTAACTTATCACCGCGCATAACGAGCAAAGATAGCGCCTTTATAATCGGCTTATGGTTAATAGAATAATGAACATCCTCAGCAACGACGACAGATTTTCCTGACTGGTTAACGTCCGTATCAATTGTTTTAACTTTGCCAAGTTGTTCCCGCCGTTGGCGGTATTGTTCTCGCATTTTTTTTAAAGCACGAACCCGTCCTTCATTTCGCGTACGGCGTGCTTTGATGCCTTGTCGAATCCAAGCTTCCTCCTGTGCTAATTTTTTATCAAATAAGGCATTATGTTTATCCTCAGCCAGTCTAATCGCTTCGCGGCGATCGAGGTAGGTAGGATAATCACACTCAAACGTTAGCAGCTGCCCCCTATCAATTTCTACAATGCGGTTTGCGACTTGCTGAAGAAATTGCCGATCATGGGAGATGAAGATAACGGCTCCACGATAGGATTTTAAATAGGCTTCAAGCCACTCGATGGATTCAATATCTAAATGGTTTGTTGGTTCATCGAGTAATAACACACTCGGCTCAGCGATTAATGCCTTTGCCAGTAGCACCCGACGTTTCATCCCACCCGACAAAGCGCCCATGGTTTGATTGATAGGGATACCCAAACGCTCTGCCATTGTGTTAACTTTCGGCATCATTTCCCATAAATGACGGTTATCCATTTCTGCATGTAGCGTGGACATCGCTTTTTCGTCATTTTGATAAAGAGCGACATGGTAGTGATATAATAACTGACCGTTATCACCAAGGGATTGAACCAAATAATGATAGACAGGTTCATTGTCATTGACTGGAACATCTTGAGTAAGGCCGGCAATCGTTAATTGTTTTGCGATATTAACCTCACCGGCATCGGGCTGGATTTGGCCTTCAATAAGCTTTAATAACGTTGATTTTCCAGCCCCATTTCTTCCAACGATTACAATTCTGTCGTTGGCTTCAACACGCAAATCAATTTTTTCCAGCAATTGCTGATTACCAAGATTCAGGCTAACGGACTGTAATGTGATAATGCTCATAAATCATCTTTCTAGAATTAATTTGTTATTTTCTTGGTGAATTTTAAACTCAGATAATACATTCATGCCTAACAACACCAATTCATCTGAGCTTTGTTGCATAATCACAGCCTTTATATTTGAAAATTGAAAATTACCAAAGGTTAGACTATCGATTCGAGTTAAATAACCCTTAACTGATCCACCTGCAGTATTCATTGTGATTGGATAACGACCACTTAAATTCATTTTATCAGCCAACGGCTTAGAAATAGCTACCATCGTAGCACCAGTATCAACTAACAGATCAACGGGCACATCATTGATTCGACCTTTTACTAGATAATGTCCTTGTCTATCAGCCGTTAAGACCAGTTTACCATGAATGATTTCTTCTGAACGAGTCACAGAGGCTTGTTGCTGAAACTGGAAAAATACAAATAACAAGCCAATGATCAATACCCAAGCGATTATAAACATAATTCGACCACTTCGTTGGTGCGAATTATCGTTCATGAAAGTTCCATAATTCCATCAATTTCTATCTGGACCTGTTTTGGTAATGCAGCAACTTGAACGGCAGCTCTCGCAGGAAAAGGTTGTTTTATCCAACGTTCCATCACTTGATTAAGTAACTGAAATTGACCCAAATCTGTTAAATAAACATTGATTTTGACTAAATTAGCTAAACTGCCGCCCGCTGCTTCGCACACAGCCGATAAATTAGCAAACACTTGGTTTGCTTGCTTTTCAAACTCATCAGAAATGACAACCATCGTATCTGGAACGAGTGGTATTTGACCTGATAAATAGACCGTTGAGCCCACTTTGATTGCTTGGTTATAAGTTCCAATCGCTGCAGGTGCTTTATTTGTTTCAACTACTTGCACTCTATTCCCCCTGTTTATTACGGAAAATACGAACAACCACTTTATTCGCTCTTAAGCGCCTCATCACACGTGCTAAGTGATTTCTCCCTTTAACGCCAATTGAAAAAGTCACCTCATTATGCCGGCCATCTTTGGGATCCACGTTGATATTGGCAATATTCGATTCACATTCAGCAATGGTTGACGCTAACATTGCTAGCACGCCACGTTGGTTCAAAACCTCAACGGTAATATCAACCCAATATTCTCCCTCAACCTGCTCATCCCAGCGCAAAGATACAAGCTGTTGGGGATTGTAGCGCTTCTTCGCCAACACCTCACAGTCACTGGTGTGCACAAATATTCCTCGCCCTCGATGAAAACGGCCAACAATTTTATCGCCTGGAATTGGTTGGCAACAATCGGCAAAATGAACCACCATCCCTTCCGTTCCTTTAATAGCAAGCGGTTTGTCATTTGCGACGGGTTCATACAGTTTGCCTGATTCATCTTGTTTCGAAACGAGTCGTTGCGCAATCACCATCGGGGTTTGATGACCAATGCCGATGTCATAATATAAATCATCTGCACTACTTAAATTTAACTCTTGCAATAACTGTTCAAATGACTCGACAGGTAGTTTTTCAAACTCACAATCCAAGTCACGAAACGACTGCTCCAATAGACGTTTCCCAAGGTCGATGGATTGCGCATGTTGCTGGCTCTTAAGGAAATGGCGAATATTACTTTTGGCTTTCCCAGTAACAACAAAGTTCAACCAATTCGGATTTGGCTTACCGGTTGGTGCGGTCATGACCTCAACAGTTTGTCCTGTAATTAATGGCGTGCTAAGTGGAACCAAACGCCGGTTAACTTTTGCCGCCACACAACTATTCCCGATATCCGAATGCACCATATAAGCAAAATCGATAGGGGTTGCGCCTTTTGGTAATTCCATGATGTCTCCACGCGGGGTAAAGACATAAACTTCATCTGGGAACAAGTCAATTTTAACATTTTCGATAAATTCGAGAGAGCTGCCTGTGCTTCGCTGCATTTCTAATAAACTTTGTACCCATTCCCTGGCTCTTAATTGGGCCTCGTTTAGTTCTAATCCGGATGATTTATAGACCCAATGGGCAGCAACACCATTTTCAGCAACCCTATCCATGTCTTGGGTGCGTATTTGCACTTCGACGGGAACACCATAGGGGCCAAATAACGTCGTGTGGAGCGATTGATACCCGTTAGCTTTGGGTATGCCTATGTAATCTTTAAAACGCTTGGGGACGGGCTTGTAAGTGCGATGTAAGGCACCTAAAACACGATAGCAACTATCAATATCCTTGGTAATTACACGAAACGCAAAAACATCCGTAATTTCTGCCAATGATGTTCGTTTATCACGCATTTTTCGATAGATGCTGTATAAATGCTTCTTGCGCCCATAAACTTCAATATAAGGGATATCCATTTGAATCAGCGCATCTTGCAACTCATTTTCTATCTTTTTCGTGATTTCGCGACGATTACCCCGCGATTTATCGACCGCTGATTTGATAGCGCGAAAGCGTAACGGATACATGGCTTGAAACCCCAAGTCTTCCAAACCGACGTATAGTGTATGCATGCCTAACCGATTGGCTATGGGAGCATAGATTTCAAGTGTTTCTAAGGCAATTCGGCGGCGCTTAGCAGCAGGCATTGCTCCTAAGGTTTTCATGTTGTGATATCTATCGGCTAATTTGACGATGATGACTCGTATATCTTTAACCATCGCCAAGACCATTTTACGGAAGTTCTCAGCTTGAGCCTCCGCTTTTGTCTCAAACTTGATTTTGGTTAACTTGGTAACGCCATCCACTAAAGCAGTTACTTCTTCACCAAACTCTTGCAGCAAATCTTCCTTGGTGATGGTCGTATCTTCAACCACATCATGCAGCAAAGTGGCCATAATGGTCTGGGGATCAAGACGCATATTTGCCAAAAAAAGGGCAGCCGCTACTGGATGAGTAATGTAGGGCTCACCAGATCGTCGCATTTGCCCCTCGTGTGCTTTTTCAGCAACGAGGTAAGCTTTTTTGCATTTTTCAACTTGAGAAGCATCTAAATAACATGACAACACTTCTTCAAGCGCATCAAAATAACTCACCTTAGTCACTTTCTCCTTAACCATGCGCTCTGCGATTGCCATGTATTTTTTCTTGCCTTAATCCCTATCTAAATAATCTGGCTTAATGAATCCTTCGGCAATTTCTCGCAAAGCGATCACAGTTGGTTTGTCATTTTCCCACTCAACCAATGGCTCCTCGCCGTGGGTTGCAATATCACGTGCACGCTTGGTCGCTAGCATGACTAATTCAAAACGGTTATCAACATTTTCTAAGCAGTCTTCGACTGTTACTCGAGCCATAAGATAAATCCTCTAATTTGTTTTAAAACAACCCTATTTTACTGTTGACAAAGCAATAAAGAAAGCAATTTTGCTTTTTTCATTGCCTGTTTTGCCAATTTTAAACGATTTGCTATCACAATACTTGCCAACTCTTCAGCCGCATGCTCAAAATCGTCATTGATAATGACATAATCAAATTGGTTATAATGCCTCATTTCGTCCTGGGCTTTTTGCATTCGGCTGTGTATCACAGAATCCGTATCTTGATTACGATTCGTCAAACGCTCTCGTAATTTCTCTAAGGAGGGCGGTAAAATAAATATTGTCACCACATCCTCTTTGAAGTGCTGCTTAATTTGTTCTGCACCTTGCCAATCAATGTCAAATAAAATATCCACCCCAGCGACTAGCTTCTCAATAATCTGCTGTTTAGAAGTACCATATTGATGATCAAACACTTGCGCATATTCGATGAATTCATTCGCCTCAATCATCCTTGCAAACTGCGCGGTTTCAACAAAATAGTAATCCTTACCATTGACCTCTTTCGGTCTGGCTGGCCTTGTTGTATGTGAAATAGACACTTCTAGGTTATCCAATTTTGATAACACGTTTCGAATCAAACTGGTCTTTCCTCCGCCAGAAGGTGCAGCGACCACAATGAGACTACCTTGATATTTTTCCATCCTCTCACTCGACATTTTGAATTTGTTCACGCATTTGTTCAATTAAGACTTTCATCTCAACCGTTTGTTTACGAACATCTGCATCATCTATTTTAACACTAAGGGTATTAATTTCCCGATTTAATTCCTGCATTAAGAAATCCAACCGCCTACCAACGGGTTCTTTCATCTTCATTGCCAATTCAATTTGTTGGCAATGACTTTCAATCCTATCTAACTCCTCAGCCACATCCATTTTGGTTAACATCAAAGCAACCTCTTGCATAAGCCGATCGTCTCCGATAGTAATCGACAGTTCAGCAAGCCTACCTTCTAATTTTGCTTTCAGATGAGAATTCAATGCGTGGACTTTATTAGCAATGTTTTTTTGCAGATCCAATAAACAAACAAGTCGCTCTGCGATGATCGTTTGCAAAAATTGCCCCTCTTGACGACGGCTGTCCCATAGCCGTTTTAAGCCTTGTTCGAATGAATCGACTAGCGTCTCTTCCGACACAAGTTGAGCCTCATGCTCAATTAATATATCGGGTAAGGTCAATAATGTATCCCAGCTCAATTGTCCTATCTCGTTTACTTGTTCACTCACTTCATTCACCTGTTCAACAATTTTCTTAACGCGCATTATATCGATCGCTAAGTAATTGTTTTTCACCTGCTTTTCTTTTAATTTTAGTTGAATATCAACTTTTCCGCGTGAAATTTTAGATTTAACCCTCTCACGCAACAGTCCTTCTAAAGAGCGATACGCATCCGGCAACCGAATCGTCAAATCCTGGTACCGATGATTCACTGTCTTAAATTCCCATGTGAGTAAGACTTCCGCCAAGTCCATCTGATAAGTGGCAAATCCCGTCATGCTCAATAACATATTTGAATAACCTATATTAATAATAAAAACAAAATAGACGCTTGTAGCGCTTCACGCATATTCTTCTAAGAGATGTATGAAACAGTAATTGAAATTTTGAGAAGATAAATCTTTTTTTCTAATAATTCAAGGATTGAATCAAGCACATAATACTCACAATTAGATTGCCGTGACGATTTATTTTTAACATTTTAGGCGTTATAATACATCGTTTAATATTACTCTAGGTGCCTACCATCTTTAGTTATTTTCGTAAAATTTTGAAGCGTGCACATCCTAAGAAAAAAGTCATTAAGGATGAACATATCATACCCCGCACGCAACACTGCTTATCAAAAACGGACATTAGCGAGAATGCCTTAAAAGTGCTGAATCGTTTAAACACTGCCGGTTATGAATCCTATCTTGTTGGCGGTAGTGTGCGCGACTTACTGTTACGCAAAGTCCCTAAAGATTTTGATATCACAACCAATGCTACTCCCCAACAAATCAAAAAGCTATTTCGCAACGCTCGTATCATAGGACGTCGTTTTAAAATCGTCCATATCTTGTTTTATCGTGAGGTGATAGAAGTAGCCACTTTCCGTGCGAGCGCAACACTGCATGATAATTTAAAAGCCAATGAAAAAGGTATGCTCATTCAAGACAATGTGTTTGGTACGATGGAAGAAGACATATGGCGGCGTGATTTCACTATCAACGCCCTCCTCTATGATATTAATCAATCTGCAATCATTGATCTGACGGGTGGTTATCAGCACTTGCGCGATAAAACCATCCATATCATTGGCGATGCGCAAACACGTTATAAAGAAGATCCCGTCAGAATGTTAAGAGCCCTACGATTTTCTGCCAAACTTGAATTTGACATGGATGAAGCCACAGCCAAGCCTATCCATTCATTGATCCACTTGATTCAACATGTTTCTCCTTCTCGATTATTTGATGAAATTACCAAACTTTATCAATGTGGCCATGCACTAAAGGCTCATCAATTAACCGTTCAATTTGGGTTATACCAATTGCTCTTACCCCAAACAGCTGACGTCGACAAACAGTTTGAAAACCAACGGACATTGATTCAAATTGCGTTAGAGAATACCGACCGGCGAATTCATGAAAATAAACCCGTAACACCTGCCTTTATTTTTGCAATCATTCTTTGGTTCCCCTTGATAGCACTTGCCGAAAAAATGGTTGCTGAGGGTCAAGAGCCTTTGGTTGCTTTAGAAAAGTCCATGAGTGACGTATTGAGCAATCAGTGCCAACTCATTGCCATTCCCAAGCGTTTCACCATTGTCATCCGTGAGATCTGGCTACTTCAATATCGTTTTACCAAACGAGTCGGCAACCGCGCTTTTCAATTACTAAATCATCCTCGCTTCCGTGCAGCTTATGATTTTCTGGCCATACGCGCTTTAGCTGGGGATGCGGACATGGATATAGCGGATTGGTGGACAACGTTTCAAGAGGCAAGCCATGAAGATAAAGAAGCCATGATTGCAAAAATGCAAGGAAGTCCTGGAAAAAAAAGACGTCGCCGCCGCGCACCTATTAAACGAGAGATAAAGGATGATTGATTGTTACATCGCCCTAGGCAGCAATTTGGCAACGCCTAATCGGCAAATACGGACAGCGATTAAACATCTGAAAAACCTTCCCCATAGCCATGTCATTCAAGTAGCACCATTTTATTGTAACCCCGCTATCGGTTTAAAAAATCAGCCCAAGTTTATCAATACAGTTGTTCATATAAAAACTCGAATAATGCCTTTGAATTTACTAGCACTCTGTCAAAAAATTGAGAAATACCAAGGCCGAGTAAGAAAGCGACGATGGGGCGCAAGAAAAATTGATGTCGACCTTATTATTTATGGTGAGAAATCCATGCATCACCCCAAACTCACGCTTCCCCATCCTCGTTATCGTGAACGCGATTTTGTTCGTATTCCCTTGTCTTATTTAGATTGGACGTTGATTTAAGATACATAATCTAACGAGAGGACTGCGGACCATCCGGTAATAAAAACTCCGAGAACTAAATATCATTACGGTGAGAAACTCATAATTTGTATTTGTGCGTTAATCATAAGGTTGATATTTTTTCAGATAGCCATCTAGGCTGCTCCTTACTAGATTAGTATTGCTATGACTATCTGGTACGAAATTGCCTTCGCTTGATGCGACATATTAACTTATCTTTGGGGCCTTTGATTGGGTCGATTCTATTCTTTTATGGGCACTTTGAAAAAGTTTGTCAACGGCTCGATGAGAATCAGTTTTTAAACCAAAAACACTTAAAAAGTAAGTTGTTCTACCCTGGGCTGTGTCAATGACTTTCATTTTACCCGACGTAACAAATTCCTTTTTAATTGCTTCTATCTCGCTTGCTGAATTTACTTTTTCTAATGAATCTTTGAGCTCTTTAAGTAACGATCGCTTAAGCGCATCTCCTTTTAACCCGCTATACTGCTCTTGAAATTCCGAGAGAGCAAAATCAGCTGAACTCACTTCATGAAAAGAATGCTGTCGGTTGCTCAATCTGCCTTCTAGATACTCACGAACAGCTACTCTGGAATTCGTCTTGTGTTGGGTAAGTAACAACTCTTTATGTGATTTTAGTTCATCAATAACGTCTTTTGGTAACAGAATGACGTTTTGTTCTACCCGTTCTAACAATTTGATGGGAGATTTTGATAAGGACCATCCGGGATTGGAATAATAGAAGGATCTTACCACCCATCGCCACGCACTTTTATTACTTTTTAAGTGGTTATATATGTATATCCATTGATCATTACCATTAATTGTTCTTGAGTCGTCCTCGCTCATATTTTGTGTATAAGCCGTGGGATTATTATAATGAAACAGACCAAAGTCAAGGTCGATTAGCCTTAAACCATCGGATGTGTACATGATATTTTGCCGACTATCATGATCACAATTATCGGCTAAATCTGGGTGAGAATAGCCTAACTCATTTAACTTTTTAAGGGCTATGACCCATTTATCCACTGCATCAGGATCCTTCGGTTCCCCTGGAATTAACCTGGGCATGTTAAAGACTACGTTGTTATTGGCTTTCGTATTCCACAGTCCTAAGACAAAATACTGATCAATTTTATGGGTGGAGAGCATAAACTTTTGCTCTAGTAGACGGTGGTTGATACGATGAAGATTGTTTATTCCTTCATCAGTATATGCACTGTTATGCCTTGTTCTTTTAATGGCCTTGTCATCCGTTTTTTTATAAACCACTCCCTCAACCCCCATGCCTATGATTGCCTCTGAGGGTCTGTAGCTTTTATTCAATGATTTATTACTTTTCCACAATTCCACACTAGCAATGGGTGCAGAATGCTGGCTATCAAAGCGAACAGCGTAGACAACATTTTGGTAGCGAAAAATTTTAAAGGATGGATCCTCGGCATCAAGGTAATGGGCAGTGATATCATCCCCACTCATAAAATCGCTTGTAGCAGGCATCATGTTATTATCCTAAGTAGTTATCTATTTCAATCATAGAATTGAACTGAAAAATGTGAAGAAATAACCCATATGTCGGCATTGTTATCAATCGCTACTCATCTACTTATGTTTATTATACCACATTGTTATATTATTGGGCATATTCATAGGATATTTAACTCACGTCATCGGTTTTTCATAGACCATCACCAGCACAACGCCGTCATGAATTTCCAGTTGAATAGTATTGAGTATATTCCGATTAAAACACGACGTTTGCCCCGGAAACGCTAAATTAAACTCCTTTAACTCCCATTTCAACCCGATTGAACTAATGTTCGCACTGGGGATGCCAAAAAGCGATAGTTTAGTATCGATTGGCAGTGTCAATTGCTCTGATTGACCTTTTTTTATAACGAATCCAAGAAGTAGGGGGGGCGTAAAAAAGACTATTTGTTGCCATAAAGATATTAATATTGTTAAGAATATGGTCCAAATACCCGCCGTTCATGCCAACAATAATTGCCGGAAGAAGGTTTTGTTGATGTAAATAATGCATCGATTTTTGAAAATCTGAGCTATTTTGGCATGGTTCAAACAAGACAGGATGATTATTACGCAAGGCCGCATGAATACTATCCAGATCGCCAATGATGATTTCTGGTGATAATCTCATCTTCTTTAAATGATTTGCTGCCCCGTCTGCAGCGATAACAGGTAACTGCTGCTGTCGAAAAAAGGATGCCTCTGGCAAATCACCATTTAAGCATAAAATCAAGCGATATCTACTATCGAATAGATAGTTTATCATAACGATGCTTCAACAATATTAAATAACAAATCCCAGAATATTTCTGGCTAGAACAGCCATTGTTCTGGTTTCATTGCCATAAACAATCAAGGCCAATGAGCCGATTAGATAGTTCAAAATCAAGATCGTTTCAAAAAGTAAGCGTAGTTACTACGCGCCTATTTGGTTGAACTGAACATATTCCTTAAGACTATTTTTTATAACGCCTTGAAATCAAACGTTTCTTTTTGCGTTGTTGTCGAGGAGTAAGTTCATTTTTCTTATTTTTAAAAGGATTGTCTCCCGTTTTAAACGAAATTTTAACGGGGGTTCCAACAAGATTTAGTTGTTCCGTGAATTGGTTTGCTAAATAGCGCTTATAGCTATCAGGTAAATCATTTAATTGATTGCCATGGATGACAATGGTCGGTGGATTGTGTCCACCCGCATGAGCATATCGCAATTTTATTCGACGTCCTTTGACGAGTGGCGGTTGATGTTGGCTAACCATATCTTGTAATAGTCGTGTTAGCTTTGATGTGGATAGCGCCATATTGGCTGAATCATATGCTTCATGAATATCGGCATATAATAAACCAACGTTACTACCATGCAACGCCGACACAAACCGTTTTTTAGCATAAGTTAAAAAAGGTAACCGTCTTTCAATATCTTGCTTGACTTTGTCCTTGCTCTCCTCATCCAGCCCATCCCATTTATTGACAACAATGACAATGGCACGACCCGACTCAACGATAAAGCCAGCCATGTGGAGATCTTGTTCTGTAACCCCTTCACGAGCGTCAATAACCAGCAAGCAAACGTTTGCTTCATCAATGGCTTGCAGCGATTTAATCACCGAGAATTTTTCAATTGATTGCTGTATGCGCCCTCTTTTACGCACCCCTGCCGTATCAATTAAGATATAGGATTGTTGGTTACGTGAGAACGGAATACGAATGCTGTCTCGGGTAGTTCCAGGCATATCATAGACAACTACACGCTCTTCACCAAGAATTCGATTGACTAGGGTTGATTTACCCACATTGGGTCGTCCGATGAAAGCAATGACAATTGCCTCTTTGTCTAACTTAAGGGTCGTATCTTCAGATTCAGTGGGTTCGGGTGGAAATAACGACTCACATTGATAAACTAAATCCTGCAATCCACGCCCATGCGATGCTGCCAGAGGGACAACATGATTAAATCCAAGATGAGCAAACTCACCCAAGGCAACATCTTCTTGCATGCCATCGGTTTTGTTAACACCGAGAATGACAGGTTTATTCATCCGCCGAAGTTGATTCGCAATATCGCTATCAATGGGTGACAACCCGCTGCGTCCATCCACCACAAAAAGGATGACATCGGCTTCTTGCAGAGCCTGGGTTGATTGGCGACTCATCAGGGTATCCACTGCTGCATCATCCACACCGATACCACCGGTATCAACAATGATAAATGGACGCTCACCCAATGTCACATGCCCATATTGTCTATCACGGGTCAACCCCGGAAAATCAGCGACTAAAGCATCCCGTGAACGGGTAAGGCCGTTAAACAATGTTGATTTGCCAACATTGGGGCGACCAACTAATACAACAACTGGTTCCATCGTTATCCTACTGAGTACCGGCTTAAATAACCAGATGTTGTTTGAATTAATAAACTATCATCTGCGACAACTGGTGCAACAGACGATTTAGCCTGCGCATTGACGCGTGCCGTAAAAACGCCCGTTCGCAAGGATAAGCCATGGACCAAGCCTGTTTTATCGGTAACAAATAACTGATTATTTGCCACGACCGGTGCGCTTAAACCACGATGCATTAGCTGAGGTTGTTTCCAATTAACTCGACCGCTTTGTTTATCTAATGACCAAATTACATCATTGCTATCAACGTAGTATAAGTTACTCCGATCCACAGCGATGTCTTTATAAACAGAAGCATTTCGTCGCCATTTAAACTGACCTGTTTGTAAAGATAAAGCGCCAACTGCTCCCTGAAAAGCTGCGAAGTAGGCGGTATCATTTTCAATGATGGGATCGGCATCCACGTCAACTAACTGCTCAATATCACTTGCGCCTTTGGGAAAGGCAATTCGACCTTGCCATAATGATCGACCTGTTGCAATATCAATCGCTTCAACCTTGCCGTCTGAAAAGGCGGAAAGGA
Organism: Pseudomonadota bacterium; assembly: GCA_020051095.1. Classification (GTDB taxonomy): domain Bacteria; phylum Pseudomonadota; class Gammaproteobacteria; order Legionellales; family Legionellaceae; genus JAFIFT01. The sequence goes on from JAGVJN010000014.1 coordinate 118,628, forward strand.
CATATTGATTATTGGCAAGCACAGGACTTGAACTCGCTTTTAAGATGATATCTGGCGCACCATGATCCACTGACCATAATTTTTCACCGTTTTTGACATCAAATGCGTATAAAAAACCATCAACTGTTTTGGCAATGACTTTATTTTTCGCTATCAAGGGCTTTGCCAACATATCATTGGACAACTGTGTTTGCCAAAGTTTGCTACCGTCGGATTTTTTAAGGAGATGTAGTTTGGCGTCATTTGTGGTAAGCGCAATAAAGTTATCAGATACCGTGGGACCGCTAACAATCGGTTGGGATAAATTAGACTGCCATAGTATTTTCCCATTCCCTTCTTGGATTGCTTTAACCACGCCTTGACCGCTCACAGCATAGATAATTTTTTTATTGACCACGGGTGTCGTCTTCTCAAGCGTGGAAATATTCTTCTCTTTTCCAATAGGAACTTCCCACTTTTTAGTTAAATCCGATCGCTGCGTCATCATCGGAAGCGTCTTCGGTTCGGGGGTATTGTCTTTCCCAAGCATATAATTATCGACATAAGTACAGGATGTTAATGGGATAATCAAACTGGCTAAAGTGATTTTTCGATACAACAGTTTCATCATTATTTGTTCTCGTTAAGTTATTAACTAATTAGACGGTTTTTATACTTGCTTGCTCGGACAATTGTAACCTTGCAACATCATTTGATTTCATTTCTAAAAATAAATTACCGACATTTTGCTTTCGGGTTGTTGACAGCGCATCTTCATAGGCAACTTTAGCCTTTTCAAATTCACCCATTGCTGAATAGATATCACCGCGCAACTCACTAACCAAAGGCCGATAGCTATCATTAGAAATTGTGCCAATAGCATTAAGCGCTGATTGATAATTCTTTTGCGCAACCAACACCCGAGCCAGACGTAACTTGGCAATTTGCGTGAGCGCACTATTTTTATTATTTTTAATCACAGCATTCAAACGAGAAACAGCTTGATCATAGTTTTTTTTCTCGGTCGCAACTTTAGCTAAGGTTAAATTAGCGGCGTCGCCATAAACTGTTCCTTGGTGATTTTCTACTAATTTATTCGCCCTCGAAACAAGTGCTTTATTGTCCTGATTAGTATAAGCCACTAACATTTGCTCATAAAGCGAAGAGGCTTGAATTGAAACCTTTTGATTGTGCCATTGCCAGTATCGATACCCAGCAAAACAAACAACAAGGATTAATACAATGGTTGAAATGGTATTGCCATGTTTACTCCACCATTTTTTTATCTGTTCAATTTGTTCTTCTTCAGTCACATAGGTTGACATGGCTTACTCCTCGATCTGTTGGATAATATTCGCTACAGCTTGTAGCAAGTCATTTTGTGAAATGACTTGTTGAGGTTCATCTTTTCTTAAAAATTTAATTCCGATTGTATTTTGCTCAAGCTCTTCTTCACCAATTATTAGCGCCAAGTATGCCTGGCTTTTGTCTGCCTTTTTAAACTGACTTTTTAATCCTGTCGAAACATGGCTAACAATGACGCTTTCATCAGCAAATTGAGTTCTCAGTTTTTCAGCCAATTGCAAAGCAATGACTCTTGCTTCATCCGTCGTTGTAATAAAGAAAATTAAGGGATAGCGTTGCGATGGCAAGCTCTTTTGTTTTACTTCTTGCAATAAGATCAATCGCTCCATGCCCAGAGCAAATCCCATGGCAGTGGTTTGCTTACCTCCCAAATGCTCAACTAATGAATCATACCGACCACCGGCACAGACCGTTGATTGGCTCCCCAGCAGATTAGTTGTCCATTCAAACACGGTTTGATTATAATAGTCTAATCCTCGAACCAACGTTGGATTAACGCGATAACCTATACCAACGTTTTCAAGCACAGCACACAACTGTGCAAAATGATTCTTACTTTCTTCATTCAGGTGATCAATTAATTTTGGCGCATTGTTAATAACCTCAGTCATATCAGGATTTTTGCTGTCAAGAATGCGCAATGGATTTCGATTTAATCGCCTAATACTATCTTCATCGAGCAAATAGGCATGATCTTGAAAATAGGTGGTAAGCAACTTGATATAGGACTGACGCTCTTGGATTGTGCCAAGTGAATTGATTTCTAACACCAAATCATCCAGTAAATCAAGCTTCTGCCATAACCGCTGGCAGAGGAGGAGCATTTCAGCCTCAATAGAAATGCCATCAAAACCATAAATTTCCACACCTAATTGATAGAATTGTCGATACCGACCTTTCTGAGGTTTTTCATGCCGAAACATGGGGCCAATATACCACAATTTTTGTTGTTGGTTATGTAACAATCCATGCTCAATACAAGCTCTAACGGTGGAGGCTGTCCCTTCAGGTCGAAGCGTTAAACTATCACCATTTAGATCCGTAAAAGTATACATCTCCTTTTCAACAATATCCGTAAAATCACCGATTGATCGCTTAAAAAGATTCGTACTCTCAACTATTGGCGTGCGTATTTCATCATAGCCATAGCTCGATAGCACTTGTCGCATTGTTGCCTCTAAAGCCTGCCACTTTGGTGTATCTTGTGGAAGAATATCATTCATTCCGCGTATTGCTTGAATCTTATCCGACACGTCCTGACTCCTGATCAGGCAACTTTATGATCGTACTCATTTTGTTTAAATCAGTTAGTTGTTGTTGTTTATCAATTTGCTTTTGATTAAGTTGAGCACTCATTTCAGCGGTTGTATCTTGAGAAACTTTCCCATTTTTCCACCAAATTCCAACACTGATAATCACGGCTGACAACGATAATACGGTAAACCATTTGACTAAGTTGACCCCATGATTCACATCCTTTCTTTTTTGCCATAAATAGGCCTCTTGTGTCGGCTTATGAATCGCATAATTCGAATCATACTGCTCAATCAAAGGCTCTGCTTCGAGGTCAACGCATTTGGCGTAAGCTCGGATATACCCTTTTATAAACACTGTTTGAGGCAACTTATCAAAGTCATTATCCTCAATTAAAGATAATATCTGGCCTCTTAAATGCAACTTGCCGGCAACATACTCAACGCTATAACCCTTTTTATTTCGAGCATCTTGTAGTTGTTGACCAATCGAATCTACAGATACTTCTATTGATTGTTCTGTCTCATTATCCGTTGTCATTTTGATCTCCTGATTGAGAGGAAGCTATATTTGTCATGGATTGCAATCTTGCTTGATAAAAGGAAAGCGTATTTTCATCATGCGTTTTTTCAGCGAGCATAACGCCTTGTTTCAATAACCCGCTATCTTGATAGGTTAGTTCAGGATACTGCTTTAGTAAATCGAGTGCAGAGTTGTCCTTATGTTGCTTAACAAGTAATTGCAACGCTTCTACCAACGACGGTTTACGTTGTGGATCTTGAACCAAAGCCTTTTTAAAATAGGCCAAAGCTTTGCTATCATTGCCATTTGCTTCAGCACACAGACCTGCATTTTCATAAGCACCAGCGACATTCAGATACTTAACATCTTCCACTGCTTTTAAGAAATATTTATCAGCCTCTGCATAACGTTTGTTACGGCATAAAAAAGCACCGTAGTTATTCAATTGTGCGCCGCTATTGCCAGCGAATGAAATTGCTTTTTGATAATATTGATCCGCATTTTCAATATCGCCCGATGTTTCAAGATAATATGCAAATCCCGCATTCACATCAGGGGATTTAGGAGCCAATGACAATGCATTGAGAAGCTTGGATTTTGCACGTGAACGATTGCCTTGCTTTAAATAAGCCAAGCCCAATTGGGTATTAATTCTTGCGGCATCCGCCGTTCTCTGAGGGCTTTTTTGCTGTTCAATGACTTTATCCGAATGCTCTGCACATCCGTTGAACAGAAAAACGAATGCCAATAATACTAGATGATATCGTTTCACAAATCCCTACCTAATCTCAAACGTTTCAACAAATTATACCCACGTTTAAAAATGAATCAAATGAAAGTGATAATTTTTTTAAGCTTCAATAACTTGCCGATTAAAATTAACTTTCTGCCAACGCTCTGATCGTCGTGTTCTATCTTTAAATTCGCCCGCTAATTGACCACAGGCGGCATCAATATCATCGCCCCGTGTTTTACGGGTAATCGTATTGATACCATGATTAATCAATATCTCACGAAAGTGATTAATAGTTTGCAAAGTAGAACGCTCATATTGGGCCATAGGAAATGGATTAAATGGGATCAAATTCACTTTACAAGGAACATTAGCCAACAGTTTAACTAGCTGCCGGGCGTGTTCAGGCTGATCATTGACACCCTTTAACATGACGTATTCCATGGTAACATACCGTTTATGCTCCCCCTTAAAATAGTCACGACAAGCAGCCATTAACTGCTTTAAAGGATATTTTTTATTCAGCGGGACCAGTTGATTACGTAACTCATCATTGGGGGCATGTAAAGAGACGGCTAATGCAACTGGACTGACTTCTTTTAGCTTTAATAAGTAAGGCAACACTCCGGAAGTTGATAAAGTAACACGCCGTTTTGATAAACTGTATCCAAAATCGTCCATCATCAAATTCATTGCCGCCACTACGTTATCAAAGTTAAGTAGCGGCTCGCCCATACCCATCATCACGACATTCGTAATTTTCCGATCATGAAACCCATTTTGTTGGGATAGTTCACGCACAGCAAACCATACCTGAGCAATTATTTCACCGGCGGATAAATTACGATTAAACCCCTGCTTCGCTGTTGAACAAAAGCTGCAATTTAAGCCGCAGCCAACTTGTGATGAGACACACAATGTGCCTCTGTTCTCTTCAGGAATAAATACCGTCTCAATACAATTTCCACAATGCAATTTCAATAGCCATTTGTGAGTACCATCCACTGAATGCTGGCTTGAAACCAATTCTGGTAATTCAACAACCGCAACCTCACTTAATTTTTCACGAAATGATTTGCTCAAATTGGTCATCTGTTCAAACGAACAATGCCCATATTGATGTATCCATTTGATGATTTGTTGGGCACGATAGGGCTGCTCACCAAGCGACGTGACAAACGCTGTCATAGCAGTTCTATCATAATCCAGCAGATTTATTGTATTGCTCATGGTGTCCTAGCGACTAAAAAGCTCATCGCCAAAAAAGAAGGCAATTTCCTGTTGGGCTGTTTGAGCGCCGTCTGAACCATGAACAGCATTGGCATCAATGCTATCGGCAAAATCCGCACGGATGGTCCCTACTGCTGCTTCTTTAGGATTGGTAGCCCCCATTAATTCACGATTTAAGGCAATGGCATTATTCCCTTCGAGAACCTGAACCATAACGGGACCCGATATCATAAATTCAACGAGATCATTAAAAAATGGTCGCGCTTGATGAACTTCATAAAACTGTTCAGCTTGTTTGCGTGATAGATGCATCATTTTTGCATTCACAATTTTCAAACCCGCTTTTTCAAAGCGTGATAGTATTTGTCCAATAACATTTTTACCAACCGCATCGGGCTTTATAATCGATAGTGTTCTTTCAATAGCCATGGAAACTCCAAATTTATCAATGAATCATACACGCTTTAGGATTGTTGACATCATGATTTAGAAACTTTAGGGGTTTTTCTCATCAAATATAAAATCGTGTGTTGCTTTTCAAGTCGGCAATTAACGCTTCGTCTATGAGAATTAATGCTTGGATTTAGCACACCATGCCACACCAACAATCAAACCATGTCCCGTCATCAAATCTAAAACATCAATCGTGTTTTCGCCGATATTATAGAGGATCTCACTATTATTGGCAATCTAAGCAGGGGTATATAAATATTATGATTCAGTATTAGGCATATCTTCCGTCACATTTCGGTCTAGTTGGATAAACTCTCGATTAATCGCATCTTGTTCTAAGTCCATCTTATAATCAGGCAAGGCTCTGAGTAGATCGTTGCAGGTCATAATAAGCTGTTCAAAATGTTGCCGATATTGACGCATTTGTTGTTGAATGGATAACGCCTCGTCTTGCGTTGCGTGAATGTTATCTATGACATTGAGGGCAACTTTCTTCAAGGGTGAAATCGATTGGCAAAACGAAGATATGACGGTGTCAAGTTCGATGGCTACGTTGGATGTTTCAAGACATGTTTTTATTGCCGATGGATCATCATCAATAGAAGACATGGGCAACATCGCAAAAAGGCTGTTAATAAATGAACCGACTTGTTCCTTAGACCATTTGATTTGATTTTGTTGAGCTAACGTATACATCGCTTGATTAGCCTGCTTAAATGCAAGGTGCCATGGTTTTAATTCGTTCAGGATTAATTGCTGGCACAACGATATGTGTTTGTGGTGCGAATATTCTAACTCATGGAAATCTTTTGACATCTGAGAAAGCTCAAGCCGCTTATTCTCAAGTTCAGCTCGGGTCAGCCCTCCAGGAGATGATTCAGGTTTTACTGTCTCGCCAGACAATAGATAATCCACATAGAGCTTTTGGAGATATACTTGATAATCATAAGCCTGTTGATAAATAATACCTGTCAAAACACTTATCATTGGCAAGTGCACGAGCTTGTTGAAAAATGATTCAGGTGTGTTCAGTGTATTGACAATATCTTGTTCTGTGAGTTTGATATGATAATAGCAAAAGAGGCGACCAACCGTAATAATACTATATGATGAGGGAGTAGGTTTAGGCCCATGTGCTTGCTCTGCCATGAACGAAGCTCCTTTTGATCTGTCAAATTAAATCCTATTTTAGTAATATAACACAATTTTTGAGATAACGTTGCATGCATTTATTGGCTTAACAATGACAATTGAAGCAGATATTAAAATAATACGGTCTTTTTTAAAACAAGAAACCCCTTCTGTCTGGCTCGACCAAGCGCCCAATCATATCGATCATTTATTGATTGATCATGCCCATTGTGAACGTAAGGCTGCATCAACCGCTATTAATCTCATTGCGATAGCACCCAATGATAGGGTACTAGTCCGTTGTATGTCTCCGCTAATTCGCGAAGAAATGCTTCACTTTGAAAAAGTCCATGATATATTAGTGGCACGTGGCATCGAATTTTATGCCCTCCCACCCTCTCGCTATGCTAGTCACCTTCATCAACACGTGCGAAAATACGACACTCACTATCGACTAACCGATCTATTAATCATTGGGGCCATTATCGAAGCACGTTCATGCGAACGTTTTGCTGTGCTATCAGATGTCATCAACGATGATGAGCTGATTCGCTTTTACCGAGGCTTAATTAAAGCAGAAGCCCGTCATTTCATGGATTACATCGAATTGGCCAAACGCTATGATCCAAATTTAAAGGATCGTTTAGATTTCTTCTTACTTTTAGAAAATGAGTATATTTTAGCCAATGATAACGTATTTCGTTTTCACAGTGGGCCTTTAGCGTTATAACCAGGACTTACTTCTCCCAGCTGATTAACAAGTAGGAGAAGTAAAAGAAATTATGGTTTTGGCGAGGGTGAAGGGGATAACGGTTGTGGATTGTAGGCCAACAATTTCAGCGGCTTCTCATTCAGTCCTTCAATCGTAGTACTTAAATGTTCTTCAAATGTTGACTCTAATCTTGGTGCAAACTCTGCATTCAGCTCTTCTTTTGATAGCAGCTTTTTGGTTTTTGCTTCTTCAAAACTTTTACCTTCCATCGGCGCGCCAGAGAATGACACCTTCACGTTTTGTTGACTATCCTCGGTCTGCTCAAGTTTAAAGTTGATTGTATGTTTTGTATTATCCAGGATATCTTTGATATATACTTTCTTATTCTTGTAATCCACTTCCATGGTTTCCCAATCCAGTTGATAATTTGCTTCGACAAAATGTTTAATAAACGACGTCATCTGATCATCGCTTGGCATTTGATACTTACTGGTATATTGGAGCTTACCATCCACTTTTTCTATGCGTGGTGGTTGAGGCTGGTTATGGATCATTTCATCCATCTCAGTAGCAAGTTCTTGTTGGATTGTCTGAGCAGTCGCAGCAGCGATTGGCAATTCTTTGCCATTAATGACTTTAACCACTTCAACTGTCGGTCTACCTTGACTGTCTAGGTCTAGCCGAACTTTACCATGGAAATTGGTGATTTTTCCGTTAATTTTAATCTCACAATATTGAACAAAATCATCGCCAATAATCTCATCGAGCTCCTCTTGGCTTGTTAATTGCGCAGCAGGAAGTGAATAATCAATTGCAAAGCCTTTATCAGGATGATTAGACTGACCGCTAAAGAAATGACCGCCATGGACAAGTATGGTTGGATCAGAAATGGGGATTTCAATGGTTTCTTTACCAAGGGCATCTTTATTGTGCTCGTCTTTATAGAGATATTTGGCCTCTGCAACAATCACATAACCCCCACCCGTAGCATTTTGCTTTATTGCCTTAGCGTGTAATTGATAAGGCTTCCTATCTTCTGGCAACAGCTCAGGCTCAGCCGCTTGAAGTTTAATTTGTGAAACAGCATCCGGATTATCCAGCAAAAACTGGATCACTTTGCTTGGATCATCCTCTTTTTTAACCACTTTCCTATAAAGTGGACTTTCACTATCCAAAATTAACTCATATTCCGTTTTTTCTTTAAGATATGCCTCAACAAAAATGTCCGTGGGTGTTGGATCGGAACCATACTGGGTAAACACCACTTCTTCCGCATCCGCCCCAGAAAAGAGCTTACCATAGACCAACCCATCGTTCATTTGAGCATACATCGAAAATTTTGGATCAAAATTAGTTGGTATAGCCCCTGTCGCACCAAAGAACCCTTTGACTGCGCTCATGGTTTTGTCCTTACTAAGACCGATACTTTGAGCCACACTCTCTCGTTGACTCCAATAAAACATCAGATCGGAAAAACTCGCATTATAGGAAAATAAAGCGGCGTTAAGCAATGCGCACGATGCTAATAATTTCATCATGCCGGTATACCATTCTACATAGGCAGCTGCTTCACCTCGAAGCAATTCTCTTTGGACGTATTCTTCCAATTGCTCCCACAGTTTATCCCGCTCTTTGGCATTCTGACTTTTGTATTCTGCCTTTATTTGACGATAAGGCGTTAACGCTTTTTCACGGGAAGCGAAGTCAACTGCTCGAACCGCTTTAACAAAGGCTTTATGATCCTCAAATTTTTTCTTATTTAATGTTTCAATTTTTTCTTTAGCTTTTTGGGCCTGTTCGCTAAGTTCAATGTTATCTTTGGCCATGACTCACCTCGAATTGGTAAAAATAAAAACCCTTTGCATTATGATAACACAATATAATCACCTTGTCATCCCAATCACTGAGCACAAACCGTTGCACAACTTGCTTTCCTACCACATGGTGATGAAGGGCTGGCTGATGGGTGTGACCATGCACTACCATATCACAAGGATATCGATGGATAAACTTATTAATGCCATCAATTGTCACAGCACCCAACATACGTTGCTTTGGTTTGTTTCGTTGACTTCTTTGACGAACTCGTTTTGCTAATGCACGGCGAAATTTGAACGGGAAGCGATTAAAGAAAAAAGGAAAGATGGCATTCCGTGTGAAATGATAAAATAGCTGATGCGTTCTATCTTTGGTACATAAACGATCACCATGTGTCAACGCAATCGTGTTTCCTTGCCAATTTAATAATGTACCATCTTTTAAATAGTGCATACGGCTCTGGCGGCAAAAACGTTTACCCAATAAAAAATCACGGTTGCCGCCCATATAGAATAGCTTGATGCCTTTTTTATCTAGCGCTAGTAGGGCGTTTCGAATGGGGGTAATCCATTCAGAATGATCATCATCACCAACCCATAAGTGAAAAAAATCACCGAGGATATAGACTGACTTTGTATTATTCTCAGCCCAATGGCAAAAGCGTATGAATTGGTCAGTTAAGGCAGGACAATCTGGATTTAAATGTAAATCGGATATGAAAACAGCTTCATTCATAAAGGTTCAACAATCAATTGTTCATCCTGAAGGTAAATTTGACAAGGTCCTTTTATGTCTTGTAAATCATCACTCAAACGATAGTATCCAGCGATGGATACGAGATCCGCTTCTAATGCTTGACAGAAAATTCTTGCATTGATATCCCCGTTTATACCAGCGAGTGCGCGTCCACGTAATGGCCCATAGATGTGAATATAGCCATTCGCTAATAATTCCGCACCATGACTAACAGGCGCAGTAATAATTAAATCCCCAGATTTGCTAACCACTTGTTGGCCAGAGCGAACCGGTTTGTCGTGTATTTTTGCCACACAGGCTTCTTGGGTTTCAACCACCTTTTTGCGAGTCTCATCTTCAATGGCTCGATCATATTTAGTAGAAGCATGTAAAATGGGTAATCCTTGTGATATAGCCATTGCTGCATGTTCCGGATGAGGGCTTTGCACTGCAACAGGATATAACCCTTTGGATAACATGGTATCACATAATTGACTTAAATTAAGTTCTTTATTGCCCATTTTGGAAAAATCAAGAACAATTCCCGTTTGTTCAAACATAGCAGGCGCTTGTGCAATTGCTTCTTCCAATTGTTCTTCGAGGGAAGGAAAATTATCATAGTGGAACTGCATAACTGTCAGCGTGAACATTCTTCCTTTTAAATGAAACGCCTTCGTTTGCGTTGATGACTGGTTCATAAATAGTTATGAGTTAATTTGTTGAAATTTTTATACTATCTGGCTCATGATAGTAAATCAACTAATTGCCACATAATTTTTGCAGTTGCTCCCCAAATTAAGTGTTCGGGGTGTTCAAAACTCAAGGTTTTTACGTTCACCCCACCAAACTGGCGCGTCATCATTTGATAAGATTTTTTTTCTTTGACTTTTTCGATGGGTAATTTGATTAATTGTTCCACTTCTTCTATCTGCAGTTGATACCCAGACACACAATCGACTTCAGCTAAGTAAGGCGAAATTTCATACCCTGTCAACGTAAAGACTTTATCCATTGGCTGTATGATATGAATGCGTTGGGGTTCAATACCGATTTCTTCATGCGTTTCCCGCAATGCTGTATACTGTATGTCTTTATCGCCTCGTTGCCACCTACCCCCTGGGAAGCTCACTTCGCCAGCATGAATGGATAATTGCAAACTTCGTTTGGTTAAAATTAAAGAGTGGCTTTGGCGTTCAATGATAACCAATACCCCTGCTTGTTTATTCATATTGGTTGCTCTAATGTGTTTTCACCGCATTTAAGATAGCGGATAGTTTAATTAAACATTCCTCATATTCTTGTTCTAGCCTAGAATCAATGACAATGCCACCGCCTGCATGTAGCCAAAATTTTTGATCAATCGCTGTCATGGTGCGAATGGCGATATTGCTGTCTAATCGCCCATGCCTTGAATAGTAAAATAGACTGCCACAATAAGGCCCTCGCGCCGAGAGCTCCAGTTCAGCGATCATTGTCATTGCTTCGACTTTCGGAGCCCCAGTGATTGAACCGCCAGGAAATGAGGACAACAAAACCTCAATCGCCGAGTAGCAATCTTTCTTAATAGCTACGACTTCACTCACCAAATGATGGATTTGCGGATAACTGTGCAACGCGCATAATTGATTGACACGGACACTGCCTTTTTCAGCAATTTTACTGAGATCATGGCGCATTAAATCCACAATCATCACGTTCTCAGCGCGATCTTTTTCGCTGGTTTTCAACGCTTGCGCCAATGCCCAATCAAGCTTAGGGTTTTCATGGCATCGAGGCGCCGACCCTTTGATCGGGCACGTCGTTACTTTATTGCCATCAACCGTGATAAAACATTCCGGTGAAAATGATAAAATTTGATGGGAATCATAGGCTAAAAACGCACCATAGGGCTCAGGGTTTTGGCGAGCAATTTGTTCATATAATTGCCATGAGGACACTGTCGTATTGATACAAAACGTCTGAGCGAGGTTAACTTGATAACAACGCCCTGTTTTTAAACCATCCATAACCACATTGAAGGCGTTTTCATAATCCGATTTCTGCCATAATGATTTAACCTCAGCAACAGCCTGCGTTGAAGCCGATAGGATGGAGTTTTGCCAAAGTTGTTGTATGTCGCTGACATTAGCAAGTGTGTCGTCATCTGGTTCATAAATTAACGTGGCTGATTTTTCTTGATGGTTAATGGCAATACACCATCGATACCAATTTAAGCAAACCAACGGTAGATTGTGGTATGGGTTATGTGCTTGCAATGGAATACCATGAGCTAGAACGCCATAATTATAAGAAATATACCCTATAATGCCTCCTTGAAATGGGTAGTGACCAGCGGTTGGTTGGTTAAATTCTTCCTCTATTTCTAAAATACTCGCAATATCCTCAAGCCGATGCAGCGTTTGACTCTTAAATGGAAGAGCTGTCACAATATCCCAATTGCCATTGTTTTTTCCATCGCTTTTTAATAAGGCAAAGCCAGGCAAACTAGCTAATTGGCGATAAGTGGACAATAAATCGCTTGGCAAAACCAGTTGTTTGGTTTCTCTGAATATTTGTTTCATTATTTTACATTATGCTGTTGTTGTGCAATAATTAACACTTTGTTTTGCCAATTGGGATTTTTTGGAGTCAACCACATGTACTTAGGACATTTATCTGGAATCACCTACAACGGCACCCCGGTCTTATGGTGCAAAAATGACAACGGCACATACCAGTGTCTTTTTACCACATATCATAATAATCAGCAAACAGAAATACCAAATAAAGAACAGGGTGATATCAAGAAACTGATAAGCCAACGGCTCAATATTCCCGCTGATGAAATCAGCAAGGAGACATGCTTTAATGCAGATTCATTAAATGATAACGACACAAAATTTATCCCTTTTATACAACTACCAAAAAATGATGCCGCCTCTAGCGGCTCACAAATATCTTCCTTCAATAGTCAAAGTGCCAAATCAGAAAGTTCAAATAACCTTAATCAATCCAGTGCTCGTTCACAAGGCCAACAAACCCCTAATTCAAGTGCTGTACCTGGACTATTTCGAAAAGGTCCCACTGAAAAAACCATTAGTCTAGAAAATATTGTGACGGAACCATCCGATATTCGGGTCACAACTTGCTTTGATGACAGTTTTATTAAAAACAATCAAAAGTTATACGATAAAACCAGGTCGTTTCCAATTTTAAGAGAAGCTCATGTCTCTTCATTATTATCCATGGAGACATCAGACTGGATATTGCGCATTAGACAACATCAATCGCAAATTCTAGACAATATAGTCAGCAATACCATCGCCAAAGCATGTGAAGGGAAGCTAACAATCAGTGGCCCTGTAAAAGCATTTCTCAATAGGGCTATTGTTCGCATCATGAATGATAATTTGTATTCCAACGAACCAACCCAATATGAGCGCTATCCACACAATCCGTTTCAAACTAAAAAAGCCTTTGAGCACGCCCTTCAGAAGGCTTGCCTCACCTATGCATCGAATAACACATTATTTTTGCAGTTTCTAATTGATGATACGATGGAACCGAATGTTCTGTCTGATAACGAAATTGTTCAAAAAGCCATGACCTTTATGCGAATGTATATCCAAGAAAATCCCATCACGATTCTTAATCTTAAAGCTCAACTTGAAGAGCTTGTGAAACTATCGATGATGGCAGGTTTATTAGAGCGTATTAGAAAGCTAATCCAGCTTCAGGCACCGGGTGGGGTCAAAAAGCCAAATAGTGAAGAACAACTTCTTTTAGACAGCTACCTGTTAACAGAGGTTATAAAACCGTCCAAACATCGCTATGACCAAGCGCAATTAACCATCGATTTATCGGTAATCAGAGAGTTGATTGAATTTATCAATGCTCTGCAACCTGGATTTGAGAACCACTCAGCACGTAGCTTACAATCCGCTAGTGAAAATCAAAGTTATACATTCTATTCATGTCAAAAAACGTTGTTCAGCCTTACCAGAAATTACTTCAAAGATGATGAGTCGGCACAAAACCAAGTGGATATTCTCTATAAAGCAATCATTGAACAAATAAACGATGCGAACAAGGGAAATAATGCTCATTGGGTCGCCGGAACATTAACGACGAATGCAGATAGTGATTTCTTTCTTGTGTTGGACGCTTATAAGGCGTTAATAACAAGCTTTGAAGAAAAGCTTCCAGTACACTCTTCACGTGATAACAAACGGCAAAACCTGTTAATTAAAGATCAAGAAGCCAGTGACATCGCAAAGTTCTTTATCCAAAAATATGACGAGCGTAACCTCATTAAGCGAGAGGAATCGCCTTCAGTTAAAACTTACTAAGGGAACAATTTAGCTAGGCGAGTTGTTTTAATGCGTCTCGTATTAATTGCTCGCTGCTCTTATTGCCGTCATCGACTGAACGAGCCACACGGCTAGCTTCAGCTGGTTTATAGCCCAATGCAATTAATGCAGCGATCGCTTCATCAATCTGCCGTGGGGCAGGCATTGAACTCGATTGACAAGCCTTTTCAGTGCTTGTCCAATCCTTGACAGCGTCCTTTAATTCGATGAGTAGTCGCTCGGCTGTTTTCTTGCCAATGCCTGGAAATCGCGTTAAAGAATGACTATCGCCCTGACGGACTGTTTGCACAAACTCATCCGGGGTCACTGACGATAAAATGGATAACGCAAGCTTTGGACCAACACCATTGACCTTAATCAGCGTTCGAAATAGCGTGCGCTCTTGCTTTTGATAAAACCCAAATAAAAGCAATGCATCTTCACGAACAACCGTATGAATAAAAAAACCGACGGGATTTTGCAACGATTCAACCTGGAAATAGGTATTCAGTGATGTTTCAACGTCATAACCAACGCCATTCACATCAACAACTAGCCGTCCCGGGATGGATTTGTCTAAAATATCACCTTTTAACCAGCCTATCATCGCTTTGCTCTCCTTCGTCTACGGCTATACTGTGAAATGGCCGGCGGACTTGATATATGATGGCAGTGGCAAATAGCTGCCGCTAATGCGTCGCCAGCATCTGCTTGTGGTACGATATTTAAATTTAAAATATGCCTAACCATATGATTAACTTGCGTTTTATCCGCCCCACCATGTCCAACCAGCGCTTGTTTAATTTCCCGTGGGGAGTATTCACTCACAGCCAATCGATGCGATGCAGCCGCGACCATCGCCACACCACGAGCATGGCCCAATTTTAGTGCTGCACTCGCATTTTGGTGCATAAAAACTTGCTCAATTGCAACTTGCACAGGTTGATGGGTTTCAAGTAACTGGCAGATTGCATTAAAGATGACTAAGAGTCTTTGGCTAAGTTCACCATCACCTGTTCGTATACACCCGCTATCAATATAACTTAATTGCCTACCTTGCTGATTTACCAGGCCATAACCTGTGATCCGTGAGCCTGGATCAATCCCTAAAATAATGGTCATGCGAAAATACGCTTAAGTAATATTATTCATACATACTATCGGGTAAAACAGCATTTGAATAGATCTTTTGAACATCGTCTAGATCCTCCAACATATCATAAAGCTTGGCGAACGTTTCCGCAGCCTCGCCATCTAACGCTACTTCCGTTTGTGCTCTCAGGGTTAATGTATTATTCGCAACGGTTAGGTTATGTTCTTCTAGTGAGACTAACATCTGATGGTAATTATCCTCTGAGGTGATAATCTCAACAAAGCCATTTTCAACATAAACATCTTCAGCCCCCGCTTCAATGGCAACTTCCATGGCTTTTTCTTCATCATTAATCGGTTCGAGGGATATTTCCCCTTGATTGGTAAACATATAGGCAACCGAGCCATCTGTCCCCAAATTACCGCCGAACTTGGTAAACGCATGCCTGACTTCAGATACCGTCCTATTTTTATTATCGGTTAAACAATCAACAATGATTGCCACTCCTTGAGGACCATACCCTTCATAGCGCAGTTCCATCATGTTTTCACCTTCTAGCCCGCCTGCACCTCGCTTGATTGCATTTTCAATGGTGTCACGTTTCATATTTTGCTTAAGTGCTTTGGATATGGCATCACGTAAGCGTGGATTGGTTGTTTCATCTTCCCCCCCCATTCTTGCCGCAACCGTGATTTCACGTATCAATTTAGTAAATATTTTGCCACGTTTAGCATCTTGTGCACCTTTACGGAATCGAATATTTGCCCATTTACTATGGCCAGCCATGATTATTCCTCATTGTAGGTATTTTAAAATTTGCTCTTTTCATCGTCTAACAAGCGCTGTGAAACGGAATCAGAAATCTGTCGTGCAGGCCCGGATGAGAATACCACAGAATTATAGCGCTTTTTAAACTTGCTTCAACTACTATACCCGTGATCATTAAAAATGCGAGGATTTATGCACCTCTATTTTCTGATTCTGCTCAACGTTAAAACACGCTATGACTCGTTTCTTTGAGTGATTTTTAAAATTCAGAAAGGACAAAAGAAAAAGTAGAAACCTTGCATTTTGAATTATCACGGGTATATATTATCGATATGCTCTAGGATAAGTGATTCATGGGACTTTCCCTAAAAGACTCGCCTTTTGGATTATCTTGTTAGAAATAAAAGCAATAAAGGAAACAAACATGTTATTTGGCTTTGGCAATATTCATCAAAGTGAAGCGGTAAAAGGTATCCTCCCTAAAACCCAGAACTCCCCTCAAACCCTCCCTTATAATCTTTATGCCGAACAATTAAATGGATCAGCCTTTACCCGTGATAGGAAAGACACGCTTTATACTTGGGTATATCGACGACTGCCATCGGTTGTAAGGCCTGATTTCGAACCGCGAGAGTTTATAGGTCAATCGAAACCTTGCTTAAACTATAAACCCAACCCCATGCGATGGAGTCCTGTCAATTACCTAGAAAATCAAACGTCAGATTTTATTGATAGCCTGCGGCAAATAGCTTGCAATGAACATAGCCATGTTTATTTATATGATTGCAATCAAAGCATGGATGGCCATTATTTTGCGGATCTCGATGGCGAATTGCTTTTTATCCCCTTTGAAGGCCAGATTTTACTAAAAACAGAGCTCGGGGAGCTAGATTTAGCACCCGGTCAAATTGCCGTGATACCGCGAGGCATGTATTGGAAAATGGAACTGACGTCAGATAAAACAAAGGGTTATCTTTGTGAAAATCGGGGATTACCATTCCAATTGCCCGAACTAGGGGTTATCGGCGTCAATGGCCTAGCCCATCCAAACCATTTTGTTTACCCCGAAGCAAGCTATGAGCCTGAACCTTTTTCACCGGTTACCATAGTCATTAAACATGGGGATCAATTATGGACGGGTCGTCATGCGCATACCCCGCTGAATGTCATCGCCTGGCGTGGTAATTATGCCCCTTATCGTTATGATTTAAATTTATTTAATACCATTAATACAGTCAGCTATGACCATATCGACCCATCAATTTTCACGGTTTTGACAAGCCCTTCTCATACACCAGGCGTCGCAGCCATTGATTTTGTGATTTTCCCACACCGGTGGATGGTTGCAGAACATAGCTTCCGCCCGCCCTATTTTCATCGAAACATCATGAGTGAATTGATGGGATTAGTTCATGGTCAATATGATGCAAAGCAAGAGGGGTTTTCCCCTGGTGGATTTAGTATCCACAACGCGATGATACCCCATGGACCTGATAAAGTATCAACGGATAACGCCCTGGTTGAGAACTTAGAGCCTATGTATTTTGATAAAGGGTTAGCTTTCATGTTAGAAAGTAATCTTGCATGGTCTCCAAGCGAATGGGCAATGGGGCTTTCGCAATACCAACGTGATTATGTCCAATGTTGGCAAGGGATAACGCCAGGAGAACTGTAAAGGAGGCACAATGGAAAGTGTGATACCGGTCGAAGACAAAGCAGCCCTTTCTAGGATAGAGCAGTACCATCAAGCGCACTATTATGAGCAGTTAACAGATTGTGTCGCCTGCCTATTCGGTCAGAATTTCACCAACATGGAAACCAAAGTATGGTGCGAACAAATGCGCCTTCTCTACCAGCTCAATGATTCTTTTTTAGAAGAATACGTTAACAAACTGCAAAAAAAGGACGAAGGCGGATTCTTACAAACGGTGCTTGGTGGAACAGTTAGTTTTTTTGGTGGCCTTGTTAATAAAGTTCAGGATTTTTTACCCTTTAGTATCGGACGGTTAGTGTTTACCGCCCCCGTTATTGATTCGTTTAAATTTGTGAGTCAAGTCAGCGATGTGGTTTTTGATTTCAATATTAAGCAATCGATTACTCGTTTTTTAGTGAATCAATTCAAATTTGACAACAATCAAGGCCAATCAGAAGCAGAACTAGCCGTCAATAAGTCATTGGAAGCAAACCGCTCGTTAGCTGAAAAAATCATCGATACAAGCCAAACTCTGTCAAAGAATCTACTTAAATTGTTTATGTTTCGTGAGATGTTATTGAAAGGTAAAATTACCAATGATACCAAAGAGCAATCGGTTCGGGAGTCCTTTATTAAACAGTCAGGGCTCGAGAAGGAAAAAAAAGATAAGATTGTCGCCATTGTAGAGGTGTATTTTATTCAACAACTCAACCTTCTTTTTGAGCAAAGTTTCAAAGAGCTATTCGAGTTTCAGCAACATCTAATTGTTGGTGAACAAAATGACTTTGATCGTTGGTTAGGCCGATTATTTGAGTCTTCTGAATCAAGACAGGTATTTTCACGACAAATTCAAATACAGTTTTTGCAAGCAACACGTGATTTTTTTGTGCAAAAGAAAAATGAACGAAGCATTTTAGGGAATCACCCCTACTTATTTTCCATCGCTATCGGCCTAATGGTCGCTATGCTGGTTATTTCAATCATTTCATTATTTGGGCTTGGCTTATCTACTTTAACTTTATTAGCCTCAGGGGTATCCGCTTTTGCAATCGTCATGACCGCCGCATTGTTAATGATTACAAAACTCGATAGCATTTATTATTTGCGAAATCCTGAACAACGCGAACACATTCAACGAAACACGGATATCCTTAATCAAAACATCACTCATATTAATCAAACAATCGAAAACACGAAACACACAGCAAAAGGAGAACTTGATTGGTTGGAACAGTTTCAAACAATCAATGCAACGTTATTTGATCATAAGCATGTTATTTATGGCTATCATGAAGCATGGGTACGAGAGTTTGCTTCAAGGTATCGACATGCCAAGGTCATTTCAAGTGACTTAAAGGAGAAAATTGTCAAATTAATCGATCTGAGTAACAGTCAGAGCAATAAGCTATTCGACGCATTTACACGCGACAAATCTCATACTTGGAAGGAATATCTTACCGACACAAAATCGTTTCTCGAACACCCTGCCCACCAAAAAGCAATCAATGCTTTTGAATTGAGATTAAAAATTCGCGAGCAGGTGCTTCATATTGTATCAAAATTGAGATATATCCCCACTGAATTAAGTCAGTTTTATACCCAAACATTAAAAGGCCAAGCAGCAGACTTGGTCTATATTCAACAAATTCATCGATGGAATGAGCTTCCTTACCAACAGCTCTGCCGTAGTGCCAAAAGTTTGTACCACAATAAAGAAGCATCCATCATGGAGCCAATGCGTTTTCTAGGGGATCCTGATTATCGAAAACTATTACAACTCCCTACCCTAACTAACCAAAACAATATCAAACCGTATGATATATCCACCTATTTACGCAATAGCCTTCACTTTTTACTCAGCTTGAACCAGCCTATCAAACCGGGTTTGGGTCTTGACCCGTTAAGACAAATGTTTATTCCCACCAATGAATATTTTCTGTATCGAATGATGCTGTTTAGGCAACTCGCAAAGATATATTTCAAAGATAACTCGCCCGACAATCAAAACAACCGCCTATTCATTGAAGATTTTGTAAAACGTTTTTTCAACATTTCAGCAAAGGAAGTTTTTGATGATATTCTTAATGAAGCGTATTACCTACCAACAAACGCCATCTCTCCGACGATTGAAATAGATGGGCAAACGTATATTACTGAACAACTTAACTACACCATGCAATCTCTCACACTGGATATCGCCTGTCATCAGACCCCTCTTACACCGCACCATATCCTGAGTTGTTATAGCCAAGATTATAAAGAAGCAATCGAAGCGAAAGACCCGGTAAAACTCATTGCTTTAAATATTAATCAGAATGACCTTTCGGTGCAACAAAGTGAAACATTTGAAAATTACATAAACAAGTTAATTAATGATACGCAAGGGTTTATTCAATACCTAAAACATAACTCGGCCCCTAAATCCTATATCGACTGCTATCAATTCAACGTCATTGACCAGCTCATTCAATTGCAAATCGATATTATCGTTGCGACGAATAAAGCAGGTGCCAATAGCCATAACTATCCGCTTGTCAATCTTTGGCGTCGAATCGATGATTATTTAAGCAATCAACCTTACCGAATACACCATCACTCGGGTTTGTATCGTTTATTAGATTTATTTCGACAAAGCCCTAAATCAATCTATCCATTTCTGCTTCCAAAAAAACAAATGATTGAATATAAAGAAAGTATTAAAGAATTATTGATTTTAGGTGAAACGAAACCACAAAAACCCTCGATGTTTGCAAGCGTTCCAGTGTCTGCAACCACTCACTCGGAAGCACCTAAGGTTAAAATTCTTTAAAATTGGACTGGTTTTTATGCGTAAATCACTTTATTCTAATGCATGATTTCATCGGGTTAGGAGACATAACCCGACAATAGGGAACTTCCCTATTAAAGGCTAACTAAATTTAATCTAGAATAGGAGTGTGTCATTGAATGATTCATCCTTTCCCCTCATTCAGTATTTGAATGAACATGGTGAAGTGGTTCGTGAGCTTCCTCAATTTGCCCATGATAAAGCAACGCTGACGAAGCTTTATAAAATTATGAGCCATACCCGTCTCTTTGATAAAAAAGCAATTGCCTTACAAAGAACTGGAAAAATGGGCACCTATGCACCTATTAATGGCCAAGAGGCCATTGGTACAGCCATTGGCTATTTAATGCAGGCGGAGGATGTATTTGTCCCCTACTATCGCGATTATGCCTGCCAGTTTCAACGTGGCGTTTCCATGACCAATATCCTTTCCTATTGGGGAGGGGATGAAAGAGGCAGTGATTTTGAAAATAATTCGCATGATTTGCCTATTTGTGTTCCCATTGCATCGCAGTTCCTGCATGCTGCTGGCGTTGCTTTTGCTTTAAAATATCGAAAAAAACCGCAAGTTGCAGTTGCCTGCATTGGTGATGGCGGCACATCAGAAGGGGATTTTTACGAAGCGCTGAATGTCGCTGGGGCTTGGAATTTGCCAGTGGTTTTCGTTGTTAATAATAATCAGTGGGCAATTTCTGTCCCGCTAAGCCAACAAACTTGTTGTGAAACAATCGCTCAAAAGAGCGTCGCTGCTGGGATTGAAGGACATCGCATCGATGGAAATGATATCATCGCCTGCACTCAAGTGATTGGTCAAGCCATTGAGAAAGCCAGAAGTGGCGGAGGACCATCCTTAATTGAAGCGGTGAGTTATCGTTTATCCGACCATACAACAGCGGATGATGCCACGCGCTATCAACCAGCTGATGACGTATCAAAAGCTGAAAAGCGTGAACCCCTTCATCGGGTGCAAATGTTTTTAAAACAATACCATCAATGGCAAGATGCCGATGAAAATTCAATCGTTGATGAGGGTAAGCAACTTGTTCAAGAAGCAGTCGACGCTTATCTCTCGATGTCGCCTCAACCTGTGACATCCATTTTTGATTATCATTTCGCGCAAATGCCGGACTATTTGAAAGAGCAACGTGAGATGGCGATGGAGGAAGTGACCCATGGCTAACATAACGCTTATTGAAGCCGTCACCATGGCTTTAGCCCATGAAATGGCGAAAGATGATAGCATTGTTGTTTTTGGAGAGGATGTTGGAAAAAATGGGGGCGTTTTCCGTGCCACCCAAGGACTGCAAGAAAAATTTGGCGAACACCGTGTGTTTGATTCGCCCTTAGCAGAATCAATGATAGCGGGTTTATCGGTTGGCATGTCTGTGCAAGGTCTAAAACCGGTTGCAGAATTTCAATTTATGGGTTTCATTTACCCTGCCTACAACCAGATCGTTTCCCATGCCGCAAGAATGCGCAATCGAACGCGCGGGCGTTTACATTGCCCGATTGTCTTTCGAGCTCCCTTTGGAGGCGGTATTCGTGCACCCGAGCATCATTCAGAAAGTACAGAAGCAGTTTTTGCGCATATTCCTGGATTACAAGTTGTTATCCCATCCTCACCACGACGGGCCTATGGGCTATTATTAGCCGCTATTCGTAATGAAGATCCGGTCATATTTCTAGAGCCTAAACGAATTTATCGCCTAGTGAAGCAACCGGTTGAAGATAACGGGGAAGCGCTACCTCTAGGCAAATGCTTTACCTTAAAACAAGGGGATGATGTGACCCTAGTCAGTTGGGGGGCCAGCATTCATGAAACAACCCAAGCAGCCGCTCAACTTGAAGAAGAAGGTATCTCCTGTGAGGTCATCGATGTGGCATCCATTAAGCCACTTGATATGGAAACTATTTTAGAATCCGTTGAAAAAACCGGCCGCTGTGTCATCATCCATGAGGCAGCAAAAACCTGCGGCGTTGGCAGTGAAATTTCAGCCCAAATCGGTGAGCATTGTTTGACTGACCTGCTAGCACCTGTTCAAAGAGTGACTGGTTATGATACGGTTATGCCCTATTTTCAGCTTGAAAAAGAATATATCCCAAGCGTTAAACGCATAAAAGATGCTGTATTAAGCATAATGGAGTAAGGATGAAAGAATTTAAATTACCCGATTTAGGTGAAGGTTTGCCTGATGCAGAAATCCACGAATGGTTCGTTAAAGTAGGTGATGTAGTCAAAGTTGACCAACCACTTGTGTCCATGGAGACAGCAAAAGCGGTTGTTGATGTGCCAAGTCCCCAAGACGGTGTTATAGAAAAACTGTTTGGCCAACCCGGCGATGTCATAAAAACAGGTCAGCCATTAGTTGGATTTACTCAGCAAGTGTCTGAACGAAAAGATCAAGGAACGGTTGTCGGTAATCTTGAAGAACTAGCGGATGTGGGAGAGGATAATTTTATTATCGGCTCTGCTCAAACAAGCAAACGTATAAAAGTTTCCCCCGCAATCAAACTGCTAGCCAAAAAGCTAGGTGTTGACTTAAACAATATCAAAGGCAGTGGCGAGCAAGGCCGAATTACTCGTGAAGATGTTGAGAAAAAACATGCTCAATCACAAACTATACCGGAAGGATTTGAAGCTCTGAAAGGCGTTAGACGAGCCATGCTTGCCAGCATGGAACAATCTCATCAAGAAATTGTGCCTGTTAGCATCTATGACGAAGCGGATATTCATGCCTGGTCTGGCCAACAGGATATTACCGTTCGATTAATTCGTGCGCTAGCCAAAGCCTGTCAAGCAGAGCCAGCATTGAATGCCTGGTATAATACCCAACATAAAGCGCGTCGTTGTTTTGATAAAATGCACCTTGGCATTGCAATGGATAGTGCCGAAGGGCTATTTGTACCGGTTATCACTGATGCGGGCAACCAAACTGATCAAGTCTTACGGGAAACGATCAATCGTTACAAGAAACAAGTCGCTGAACGCAATATTCCTGCAGAAAATTTAAAAGGAGCAACTATCACTCTTTCGAATTTTGGTAAGTTCTCAGGAAAATTCGCCAGTCCAATCATTGTGCCACCCATGGTTGCAATTTTAGCAGTAGGCCGTTTACATGAAGCAGCCATTGCTAAAGATGGGAAAATTAATGCTCATCCTGTATTGCCGTTATCGCTCACATTCGATCACCGCGCAATCACAGGAGGCGAAGCAACAAGGTTTTTAGGTGCTGTGATACAGGCATTGCAGGCGGCCTCTTAGTTTATCCTGAGCGTTTATTAATAGCAGATAGTTGACTTGCATATTGGATTCAAAAGTGATAAATTTGTCATCTTTTAAGACAAATACAAGCAAAAGCGTTCAATCGATCTTGACATTTGGCATGTTCACTGCAAAAGTGGCTAATTGGTGCACTATAATCAGGGAGTTTTTATGAGCAATACCCTTCAACAACATCACTTTAATGCAATTATCTATTATGCAGGTGAAATCTTTGCAATGGAAATGCAATTAGAAGCGGCAAAACAGCACTGTTTGAATACTGAAGATAAGCTTACCTCACAACTATTATCAGAAGATGTCACGGATGTTCTAAATAATCGTAAAGCTATCCGACAAGAAACACGAGATGCCGGTAAACAACTTTCTGAACAATACAATCTGGCACTTCAAAAAGGCCATGAATATCGACTGCTTATCGAAAAAGACTATCTCGACGCGCAAAACACGCTTAGAACGTATTTAACCAATTACGCTCACAAACCGGTGCGAGAGCAAATATATCAATTAATCACCCAAGCGAGAAAAGGCATTCAAACCATCGATTTTGATACCAATCCTTTCTGGATTGATAATAACGCTTATACTTTATTTATTAAGCAATTAGCAAACAGTTTAAACCAAACTTATAACCATACCTATACCTATCAAGAGCCTGTTACCAATCATTTTCTCATGACTTTATTAGCCCATCCATTGGTACGAGGCGGAAACTCCTTGTCACTAATAGGAGGCCTCGCAGCGCTCACGGTAGGTATTCTTGCTACAGCGGGCATCATTACGGGTCTTCCCATTGCAACCGTATCAACGTTAATCACCGCAGGCGCTATTGTTAGTGCTACGGCTATTGCTTTGATAACCTGTAGCTTCTTCCGCCATCGCTCTCCTGATGAGCTCGCAGCCCGAAGTGAAAAAATATCCGTGCCTGGCATGACCAGCCAAACAGTGCAAATAAATCCTTTGCTAGGAACTGCTGCGAACGACGCGAATATCCCAACCGCAGTGCAGGAGACAACACCAAGCGATGAAGAAAGACCAGCAGAAAGCCCATCAACTAGGTGATTAATTTATCTTCCTGTCCCAATGGCTCCATTGGGACAGGTCCAAACCCTTTATGTTTAATTGCTGCCCCTGTTCTACTATTTATCAGATATTATTATAACGTCACTTCAATCATGCCATCCTCGGCAGTATTTTTTACTTGGATTGACAATCCCTTAAGCCGTTTGATAACAACCCCATGAGGAAAGTGGTATTTATTATCCACACCCGAAGAAATAATGGCCATAGTAGGCGACACAGCTTCTAAAAACCGTTGGCTGGAGGAGGTTTTACTGCCATGATGAGGCACCACTAATACATCACTTTTCAATTTGTCCTTGTAATGATTAACCAGATAAGTTTCAGCTTCACGCTCAATGTCTCCAGTTAACAATATTGAATGAGATGGCGATGATATCTTCAACACACACGAGTGATTATTTTTCTCACCGATGAAAGACCTTAAAGGAAGAAACTCAAAATGTATGCCATCCCATGTCCAATCCGAATAGGAATGACAATTGTGCCCACGACGATAATACCTTGGTGAGTCAGATATTAATTGTGCATTGGGAAAAACATGGCTAATGGAATTAAGACCACCACGATGATCTAAGTCTGGGTGCGATACCACAATACTATCTAGTTGCTTCAGGGCATAGTATCGAAAAAATGGTAATATGACACTGGTACCAATGTCACCTCCTCCGCCATAAAATTGAAGACCAGTATCATACAGTAATTGATGGTGTTGCGTTGCAATTAGGATAGATAAGCCCTGTCCTACATCAAACACAACAATTTTAGCCTGATTGGCTAAGGGACGTATTTTAACCGGGATAAAACTAACTGCCAAAAGGATAAATGCTGGCAGGAGTAAGGAGCGCTTGGGTACTAGGATTAAGATAAATAACGCCAGTAAAATACCACAAATCTGCCAGATTGATTGCAAAGCAAAATGCCAATTTAATAGCGACATTTTCTGAAAACCGGTTAGGAGAATAATTAATCCTTTCACTAATTGATTAAAAAGCCAATCACCAATGCCTCCACAACCAAAAAACATCATCAGCACTTTGAATAATCCAAGGGGCAATAACACCAAACTGACATAAGGTATTAACACCAAGTTGGCAAGCAATCCATTGTTTGCCTGATAGCTAAAAATATAAAGAGTGAAAGGCATTAACCCAAGCAAACACCCTACCTGCAGCAGCACCATTTTTTTTAAACCTTTGTACTTAATTCGTTGATTGGTTATCAATAAAACAGCCACAGCAATGAACGATAAATAAAATCCAGGCATGACCAAGCAATGCGGTTCAAAAGCGACACAAAGAAATAGCGCAATTTGCCAGGCCTGCCAACTGCTCAGGTATTGATTAGTAAGATACCTTGATAAGAGAGCAGCTGACATAACAACCGAGCGCTGAGCTGGTACCGCAAATCCCGCAATCAAAGCATAAAAAAGCGCACAACCCAGCGCACCGATAGCAGCTAGTCGCTGAGCAGGGAAATAGAGCGTTATTCTCGGTATACTTCGATACAGGTAACTAAAGAGAAAAAAACACAATCCCGTTATCAAGCCGACATGTGCCCCCGAAATGACCATCAAATGGGCTGTCCCAGTATCGCGAAATTGCTTCCATAAGTCAGGGCGAATGTCATTACTAATACCAAGGGTCAAAGCGGCAATTAGCGCTTTTGCATCCCCATCAAGCGAAAGGTTTTGAACGGATTGATAGAGTTTTCCCCTGAGTTTTTCTATGGGGTAGCTATTTTGATTACCCAATACGTTAACAGTGGAAGGCTGAAAGGATCCGAGTCGGTCAATGTGATGAGCCCATGCCCATTGTTGAAAAGAAAATGAGCCTGGGTTCTTCAGATCATGCGGTTTTTTTAACGTTGCTTTCATTGCAACCATATCACCAATCTGTAGAGGTGGACAATGAAAATAACAAGATAGTCTTATTCGGGCAGAAACTTTTTTAAAATCAAGCGATTCTAATTTGATATCCACCACACTTTTCTGTAAAGAATAGTTAGGTACATGGATAATTCTGCCTTTTATTGGGACGTTGCGAATGATACTAGAAGATGGCAGGCCATTTGCGGCAGTGAGCCATTGATGGAATAAAGTGGTACCCATGCCTAAAATGAATAGCAATAAAGTGGGCTTTAATGGGTACTGCCATAGAAGATAGCCTAACAAAAAGTAGGGAATAAAATAGTGTGGAGCAGGCAAAAGCATAGCGCTCCCTGCTATAAACGCGAGTAAAATCATCCATTAAAAAGACTTGCCAAACTAAGCGCTAATCTAAAACATCCTTTTCCTTTTTGCAAGCTTTACCACACATAATCAACAGAAGGTTCTGATACGATTGCCGTTGGTTGTGTTTGTTGATGCAGATTTAATGCATCAACCAATATCTGCAAACGGCTTCTGCCTTGATAATGGTTAATATCCAGCTTATAGGCAATATGAATGGTTTTTGCGTGGTGATTTGGCCATCGGCGCGTATCAACATTAAATGCGATGGCATCAATTACCGATTTGTTGCCAGCGGGCGATAACGACATTTTTAGATGATGCCCCCCAACAATCCGTTGATCCAACAATTCAAATACGCCATCAAAACAAGGTTCCGGAAACTGTTGTCCCCACGGGCCAGAACGCTGTAACAATTGGGCTGTTTCTAGTGTCATCCACTCAGGCAATAATTCACCATCTGTCCAGATCAACCCTTGGCAATCCGATTCATCGATATGCTGGCTAACTACTTGATTAAATGCCGCTTTAAACTGTTCAAATCGTTCTGCCCTAAGACTCAATCCTGCCGCCATTGCATGCCCACCAAATTTGATAATCATATCGGGTGCTTCACGATCGATATCCGCTAATACATCTCGGATATTTAAACCATGAATAGAACGTGCCGATCCTTTTAACTCACCTTCATCCCCACGGGCAAACGCAACAACAGGACGATGGTATTTTTCTTTTATCCGTCCAGCTAAAATGCCAATGACTCCTTGATGCCACTCAGGATCATACATCGCAAGACCAAGTGGTAACTGCCCTGAATTAGCCATGGATTTGCTGAGTTTTTGAATCGTATCAAGGGCTTGTTCTTTCATTGTGAGCTCAATTTGTCTCCGGGTTTGGTTTAATTCATCCAATTGACTGGCTAGCTGATTCGCTTTTTCATCACTACCGGCAAGTAAACAAGCAATCCCTAAAGACATATCATCTAGTCGGCCCGCCGCATTTAATCGAGGTGCAATGGCATAGCCTAAATCGGTTTCTTTAATACGGTCTATATCTCGCCCTGCAATTTTTAATAACGCTTTGATACCTGGCCGACATCGGCCTGCACGAATCCGTTGGAGCCCTTGGTCTACCATGATGCGATTATTTTGATCCAAGGGCACGACATCAGCCACTGTGCCTAATGCAACCAAATCTAATAACTCAGCCATATTAGGCTCTGGAATACCGGCGGATTGAAACCATTCAAGGTTTGCCAAATGCCGACGCAATGCCATCATCACGTAAAAAATAACCCCACAACCAGCAATAGCTTTGCTCGGAAACTCACAATTTGGTTGATTGGGGTTAACAATGGCATACGCATTGGGTAATTGATCGCTCGATAAATGATGATCCGTGATCACAACATCAATGCCATGTTCATTTGCCTTATCCACACCCTCAAAACTTGAAATGCCATTGTCTACCGTGACCAATAAACTTGGCTTTAAAGGTAATGCATGCTCAACAATTTCTGGCGACAACCCATAGCCAAACTCAAAGCGATTAGGAACTAAAAAATTGACAGATTGAGCACCTAAAAGTTTTAGGGCACTAATGGCAATGGATGTAGAAGTCGCTCCATCTGCATCAAAATCCCCTATCACTAGAATGTTTTCATGTGTCATGACTGCTTTAGCGAGTCGCTCAACTGCTTTGTCAATGTTTTTGAGTAAAGCGGGCGATATAAGCATTTTTAAATTATTATCCAGCATGGAAGTCTGGGTGATCCCTCTTGCCAAATAAATGCGATTTAATAAAGGATGTTCGCTAACGGTCGTCATGCCAGCAGTTGGAATCTGTCTTCGCTTAATTCTCATAACGACGTTCTCCTAAGCATCTGCCACCAACGCTTTGCAGGTTGCTGGTAAGTTATATTGTTCCAGGACCAATTACATGAGAATGATCGACAAGCCCTTTCGATTATTGCAAGCGTTTCCTCACAATACTCCGTTAATACTATGAGTTCGGATTCATAGACATTCTTCGCTTCAAAAGGGCTTTTAATGGTCATGTCCGGCCAAATATCTGCCAAACGCATCATATTGGCATCATCCGATATCATCACTTTTTTACTAAGCGATAATTCGCCCTGGCCCCAAAACCAAACCCCATTGACAATTGAAGAAGATTGGGTCATTGGCTGTAATGTATGCAAATACATTTGCGCTTCAGTCATTCTCTTCTGCCATACCATATCGTCACCTAATTGAGCCAGATAGGGCATGAGCGATTTATTATGTAAGTAGGAAGGCGAAAAACTATTGATTAAAACAGGTTCATTCATTTGGCCTAACCATAAGGTAGGGCTATGATAATGAAGCCTTATCCCTTCCTGCTGAAAAAAATCACTTATCTTATCAAAATACCACCGTCCCCTTTCATCATCAAGGTTTAATCGCGGTCCACACTGTGCAATAACGGAATCGTTGTGAGTAGTATGAAAATATACGGGGCTAATAACAACCCAATCACCCAACAGATTATGATACCATTTTAACAGGTCAGCCATCGGGGGTTGTTTTGAATCATAGCCCGCACCAATTAATACATTTTCGAGCGGATCGCGCCAATGTTCGACGGAATGAATCGGGGGATGGGGGTGGTTAGACCAAACAATGATGTTTTTATTTTTTTTCATTTGATATAATTTGTTAATTAGTATGGGTGATTTTAGCAAGTAGAACAAATGCCAAATTCATCAACAACCGACAACATTGTTAGTTTGTACTGAAAATCGAAAGATATGCCTACTTAATGATTGCCCACTTTTTTTCTTGCAACTCGGTACAAACAAACTGAAGTCAATTTATAGGTTTTTTCATGCAAATCAATCTAGAACGCCCAGATAGCCACAGCATACAATCATACAGCGATCAGGGGGTTGTCATCAATGATAAAACCTATCGCAGCAGCCTGATCGTTAGCCAACAAACAATTGACGATAATTGGCAACAAACTCATATTCACTTACTCAACGAAGATGATGTTTCCCGGATATTAATATTTAACCCAGAGATCGTCATTATTGGTCATCCAAGTTCGGGTCAATTTCCCAATGATGCCATACGGTTACTTTTTTCTCAGAAAAAGGTTGGCCTAGAGTGCATGGACATTGGGGCAGCTTGCCGAACATTTAACGTGCTATTAAGTGAATTAAGAAATGTCACACTTGCCCTGATTATACCTGCCGCTTAGATTCGATGACATTAGGTACTTGATCTATCTTATTGAGTAACCGGGAGAGCTTAGACAAACCATCGACCTCAACCGTTAAGGTAATTAAGGCTAGATTCTCTTCTTTGTTTGTTTGCGTGTTTAATGAGTATACATTTGCTTTCTCATTGGATAAGACTGCCGTGATGTCTTTAAGCAATCCACTGCGATCAAAAGCCTTGATGCTAATATCAACCACATAGCTTTCACGGGTTTTCTCACCCCAGCTCACTTGAATCAGCCGCCTTTTATATTCCTCAGGCAAATGCAATATGTTAGAGCAATCTTGTCGATGAATGGATACGCCTCTCCCCATCGTGATATAGCCAATCACCGTATCTCCGGGTAACGGCTGACAACATCTGGCCATCGTTGTTAATAAATTGCCGACACCTTCGATTTGTAAATCACCACCGGAAACTTCTGGTTTTACATGCGTTTTGATTATTTCCTGTGGTGGCTTTGACACAATGCTATCAGGTGATAAACGATGCACCACCTGAGAGATTTTCACATCGCCCCTGCCGATGGCAGCCAACAAATCATCCACTCGTTTATAGTTATAAATATCTAATAATTCTTCCAACGCCTCAAATTTAATACCCAGTGCTTTTAATTCTTTATCAACTAATTCGCGGCCTTCCGCTTTGTTTCGATCAAAATCTTGCATACGAAACCAATGAAGCACTTTCGCTTTTGCGCGCGAAGTTCGTAAATAATTTGAATGTGGGCTTAGCCAATCTCGGGATGGTTTGTCTTCTTTACCCGTTAAAACTTCAACTTGGTCCCCTGTTTTTAGTTGGTAAGTTAACGGTACGATTGAACCATTGACTTTCGCACCACGACATCGATGACCAATCATCGTATGCACGTGATATGCAAAATCCAGTGGTGTTGACTTTTGGGGCAAATCGAAAATATCACCGTCGGGTGAGAACACATAAACTCTATCTTCCAAAAACTCTGTTTCGATTGCTTCGGAGACCCCTTTGTTTTTAGCTAAATCACGGTGCCAAGCAAGAACATCACGTAACCATTCAATTTTACGCTCATGACTTTCTTTTTGTTCAGCACCGCCCTCTTTATATTTCCAATGCGCAGCAACACCCATTTCAGCAAGATCATGCATTTCAAACGTCCGAATTTGCACTTCGAAAACACGATCACCTGGGCCAATGACAGCAGTATGGAGGGACTGATAACCATTGGGTTTTCGATTGATAATATAGTCATCAAATTCAGCTGGAATTTGTTGCCAGAGCGAATGCACTAAACTTAAAACCTCATAACATTCCGCTTCGGTATTGACCAACACTCGAACAGCAGTCGCATCATAGATTTCGTCTAAAGAAACATTCTTACGCTCCATCTTACGGTAAATACTATGGATATGCTTAGAACGACCATAGACAGCAAAATGGTGGATATCCAACAGTTGGATTTGCTCATTCAATTCATCCACGATTTTATTAACATATTGATCACGTTCAATTCGCCTTGTTTTTAAACCCTTGGCTATTTCTTTGTATGCCGATGGCTCTAGATAGCGAAAAGCGAGATCTTCCATCTCCCATTTAATGGCCCCGATCCCCAAGCGATTGGCAAGGGGAGCAAAAATTTCCATGGATTCGGAAGCAATTTGGCGGCACATACCTTCAGGCAATTGACCACAATAGCGAAGTATGCAAAGTCGTTCCGCGAGTTTAATTAACACAACCCGGACATCATCAACCATCGCCAGTAACATTTTTCGTGTATTTTCGAGCTGTTGTTGATTTTCAGGGGCTTTATTTAGTATCTGAACATTCGCAATATCGCCCATTTTGTTGATACCATTGACCAGTTTGCAAACGACATGGCCAAGTTGTTCTTCCACAACATCAAGCGATAATTCTGCATAATAGACGCTATCCATAATAATAGCGGTAGCAAGGGTTTCTTGATCCACTTCAAGGTCAGCTAACATATCTGCCATTAATAATCCCTTATGCAAACAGGAAATGCCGATATCCGTGGCTTGATCGCGACCAGCAACTTCACTCAATGCACAAGCATTTTCAATCAACGATATATCTTCGATATACCCTTTTCTTATCAATTTTTTTAACCACAACTGAGTATCAGGTTGATTATCCTTTATCCATTCACATTCTTCTTTTACCTTTACCATGAAATTTACCTCTCAAAAACAGCCATGGATTCAACATGGGAAGTTTGTGGAAACATATCCATAATGCCAGCTTTCACTAATCGGTAGCCCGCTTGGTTAACCAAATAATCGGCATCTCTTGCCAGGGTGGCTGGATTACATGACACATAAACAATGCGGTTTATATTAAGTTTAGAGAGTTGCTTAACAATTTCAAGAGCGCCTGTTCTGGGCGGATCGATTAATGCTTTGTCGATGGGTAGTTTTATCAATTCCACGAGCGCATTTTCCTTACTAAGATCAGCAGCAAAAAACTGCGCATTTTCAATGTGATTACGTAGACGGTTATGGTTTGCTCTTTCAACCATTGATTCACTGCCTTCTATCCCAATAACTTGTTTTGCTTTTAATGCTAAAGGCAAGGAAAAATTACCAAGTCCGCAAAATAAATCCAATACAACATCATGATCGTTCAAAGCAAGCCATTCAATTGCTTGATCAATCATCTGTTCATTGATAACGGGATTGATTTGGGTGAAATCAGTTGGGTGAAAATCAAAGGTAATATTATAGCGACTTAAATGGTATTGAAGATAATCTTTATCGTCCTTCGGATAAAACAATGAGACCGTTTCATAATTACCCGGCTGCAGAAATATGCGATAATGATTTTCGTTTGCAAACGACATTAGCAACCGTTGCTCATTGTCCGTTAAGGGCGCTAAATTTCTTAATATCAAGGCCGTTTCATCGTCACCAACAGCCACTTCAATTTGAGCAATGGTGTCTAAATTATCAAACTGATCTAACAACTGCTTAAATTTAACGATATTATCGCCCACCGAGGGGGCTAAAATTCGACATTGTTCAATGTCCGTAATGTATTTGGGTTGTCGCTTCTCACGAAAGCCAACTAATACCCCCCCTTTTTTATGCACGTGTCGTACACTTAATCGTGCTTTATGGCGATAAGACCAAGCCGGTCCGACAATCGGTTCAACCCAAGCTTCGGGCGTTACATGGCCAAAACGAGCTAAGGTATCTGAAAACATCCATTGCTTAAATGCAATTTGTCCGTCGTGTGATAAATGCTGCAATGAGCAACCGCCACAATACTGGTAGTGCTCACATTTAGGTGCAACGCGATTTCCTGCCGGCTCAAGAATATCGACAACATTGGCTTGGTCGAAATCTTTTTTTCGGAAGGTCAATTCATAAAGCACCTTTTCACCTTCAAGCGCACCTTGAATAAATGTGGTTTTCCCTTCCACACGCGCAACACCACGACCCTCATGACTAAATGAATCAATCGTCGTTTCATAAATCGCTTTTTTACTCTTTTTTTCGTTCATAATGGTTGACACAACAAATAGATATATGAAATAGCTAAATAAATTAATTACATGCTAAACTGTTTTATTAAAAAAATGATAAAGTAAACTGAATAATAAAAAATTTAATTTACAAAAAGGATACTCTAATGCGCAAGGATATCACACACGGCTTGTTATTGTCATTGATAGTATTTATAAGCCCTCTGTCTGTCGCAGCCACAAATTATGACGCCTTGATTGAGGAATCATTCAACAACCGAAAAGCCGGCTTCGCCAACCTTGAACACAGAGGTGTTGGTAATCAGGTTATCTTAAAGTGGGGAGACCTACCTCATCCTCATGATAATAATCAAATCCAACTCTCCAATAACCTTATCTTGACCTACGGCGAACTAATCATGTTTGCAGGCGATTTATTTGGTTCTAATGACCGACCAATATCAAACTGCCCCATCGAAAACCGTGAAGCGTGTTTCTATTCCCAATTTCTAAAACTTGATGCGGTGAGTTCAGATACTTACCAAAACGCACTCATTCAAGTACCCGTTTATCGTCAGTATTTTGATCATTTATCCAATCAATTGGAGAATGCAAAACTATCTGGAGAGAGTGAATGGCATTTTTATCACGAACATGGGGCTCAAATCTCAAAGAAATTAAACCGATTGAGCGGTGGGGGCAGTTTTGTCAGCGACTATATCCCGTTTGGGGAATACATTTCCCTAGCAAATGTTAATTACGATCATTTCTACCCCGATGCTCATGTTGCCTACAAAGCAGGCCATCAAGCCGCTTTAAAAGTGGCAATCAAAGCCCACCAAGCCTATAGTAATGGTGATATAACTATCGCCCATTCACTATTGTCCCAGGCCTATGCGATGAATGGTTTTGCCAACCATTTCCTTACAGATGCCATGTCATCGGGCCATTTACGCACCCCAAGAAGAGCAATTGCCGCGCATATATATTTGCCAAAAGCACTCTGTTTGCTTATCGCGAATTTAATGCATGATGAAGATAATCGCACCGGTTTGAATGTCACTAACCAACGCGGCATCAGCTGGCGCGCTTATGGTGATGGTTTTTTAAACACCCCAGATGCAGCTCAACACCTTGGTTTGATTCAACAGATTGTCCAGGAGTCAGCCGATGCGATTTATGCCGCTTTTGAAACAGGCATGATGCCCCAAGCCTTCGAAGAAATGACCCTCCTACCCGATAGCAACAATCTAGAGACGCTCGATAACCACCCTCCTTTATTTAAATGGGAAAATAATCAATTGCTTAAGCGGAAAAATAATTTTGATATCAATGATGATCGCTATACGTCTTGGTGGAGCGGTATTCTCACATTGATTGATTTTAATCGACACAATCCATCATAAACTGTCGAATAAGCAGACGCTCTGGGCGTCTGCTATAAAGTGGAAGTGATTGACATTGTAGTTTGAAAAGATTTTTAATAAACTAAATTAAATCAATAGGAAACGACTTAAGGGACGTTCCCTACTATCCCAAAGTTTGTTTATCTAGGAAAGAAGAATGTATAAAAAAGTGTTGCATGCGACTGATTTAAAAGAAAATCATTTTGATCTTTGTCAAAAGGCTCACCATATTGCTCAAGAGATTGGTGCAAGCTTTCATTTATTACATGTTGTTTCCCCTCCCAACTCATTACAATGGGCACAAAGTTTAGGTTTTGCTGAATTTGACCGCCCCATCCCTGATCAAGCGGAAGCTGTATTAAAAGTTGTTGCAGATGGTCTTAATTTGCCCCATGAAAACCTCCATGTACAAGTCGGATCAATCAAACAAACTATTTTAACGATGATTAAAGAACTTGACTGTGATTTATTGATCATTGGCAGTGATACCCCCGAAGGTGTCCAGACTCTCCTAGGAAGCACAGCCAATGCGTTGATCCATTATGCACCGATTGACGTTCTAACGTTGCGTAGCTAACAAAAGGATACTGCAGGCCGTGCTGGACATTGTTCTGTTATTTGCCGTTTTAGCGGCTACCCTTTTGATGTTTATTTGGGGTTATTATCGCTACGATCTGGTGGCGATCATGAGCCTCATGGCATTAGTCATGTTTGGTATTATCCCTTCCCAGCAAGCCTTCACCGGTTTTGGCAACACAGCTGTCATTACCGTAGCTTGCGTCATGGTTATTACCGCCGCCATTTCGCAAACAGGGTTGGTGGAGCAAATTCAAAAACTACTCATGCCATTCGCTAGCACACCGTCTATCCATATTGGGATTATTTGTATCATAGGCGCTGCCATGTCAGCGTTTATGAATAACGTTGGGGCATTAGCGTTGCTCATGCCGATTGCCATCCAAAGTGCCATTCATGCAAAATTATCACCCTCAAGCATATTAATGCCACTTTCATTTGCTACCGTTTTAGGCGGCATGACCACACGCGTTGGCACACCACCCAATCTTCTTATCTCCTCTTATCGTCAACAAGTGACGGGTAGCCAATTTAGTCTATTTGATTATACACCCGTGGGTTTATCCGTATTAGTTGTTTGCCTTACTTTCATCATTTTGGTTGGTTGGCGCTATATCCCTAAAAGACGTAAAGCGGAAAAGAGCACGGAAGATTTATATCAAATACATAATTACATCAGCGAGGTTTCTATCCCGGAAGATTCCCCTGTCGTGGGCATGTCCAGAACGCAATTAGAACATTTAATAGAAGGGGATTTTTCCATCTTAGGGTTGATTCGAAAACGCAAGAAACGATTAGCCATCCCTTATCATGAAGAATTACTAGCCAATGATGTTCTCATTGTTGAAGCAAGTCATGAGGACTTGAGTGAATTGATTATAAAAGGGAAATTAAAACTTGTGCATGGTGAGATTGTCAAACCCGAAAATCTTCGCGGCGAAGAGATAAACACCACCGAAGCAGTTGTTACCCAAGGTTCGCGATTGGAAGGCCGCTCCTGGCAGAAACTGCGTATTCGCTCAACGCAACAACTCAACTTACTCGCCATTGCCAGAGCGGGTAAATCCATTATGAATCGATTAAACCATGTGAATTTTAACGCGGGTGACGTTTTGTTAATCCAAGGTGAAGAAGATGGATTGCGTGAAAAGGTAGTGAATCTTGGTTTAGTTCCCCTAGCAGAAAGACGCATTGAGGTGGGTTTTAATCGCAGTACGATCATTCCCGTATTATTTTTTATCATCGGTATATTTTTGGCAACCATGCAATGGCTTGCTGTTTCAGCGTCCTTCACACTCGTTGTTATCATGATAGTGATTTTCAACGTCATGCCCATACGGCGAGTATACCAAAGCATTGATTGGTCTATTATTGTTCTTTTAGGGGCATTAATCCCGTTAGGTGATGCATTAAAATCCACAGGTGCTGCGGAATTAATTGGGCGTAATATTATTTTTCTAGCAGGTCCGGATTCAACCATGTTCATTCTTGCTTTGGTCCTGATTATCACGATGACACTGTCAGATCTGATGAATAACGCCGCAACAGCGGTTGTGATGGCGCCAATAGCCATTAATATTGCGCAAACCATGCATATGAGTGTTGATCCGTTTTTGATGGCCGTGGCCATTGGATCGTCCTGCTCATTTCTGACCCCAATTAGCCATCAAAATAACACCTTAATCATGGGGCCAGGCAGCTATAAATTCTTTGATTATTTATGGCTTGGTGTGCCAGTCGAGATATTAGTGCTTATCACATCCCTTCCAGCGCTTCATTACTTTTGGCTATAAGATCCCCAACGTATCAACAGTTCAAATCAATGGTTAGGTGTGGACTAATTACTAAATAAACGCGATGCTCAACTTTTCACGGAACCAATCGGGCCCGGGCCCGTGAGCGAGCCCGAGCCCGTCCGAGTTCCGTCTAATCTACTTTTTTCGCCATTTT
>JAGVJN010000053.1 GCA_020051095.1 Pseudomonadota bacterium
ATAGGCTCTGTAAACTTCACTGAATTTTTAATTACACTCAGTATATCGGCAACTTTTCTTTTAACAATTGGAATCACACATTGGACAATTATTTTTGGCTTGATTGTTGGCGGGGCTATTGCTGCGCCATTTGCAGCATGGGTGGTTCGATTTATCGAACCGAGAGTGATCATGATATCTGCTGGAATATTGGTAATTTTTATTGGGATTCGAATGATAGTCCAAATTTTTTTATAGCTATTTGAGAACGTTGAAGCTATTTTGCAATTATCCTATGAATTGTATGCATATCTCTGCACATAGCTTACCTATTTGAATAATGACTGATATTAAAATTAATACTATCCTTAATTTTACTAATATTCCCATTTAAAAAATTTTCGAAATAAAAATAAAAAATATAGTAGCTGTTTGTGAAATTAATAAGGTTTATCTTACTGGCCTAACTTCATGATTTTATGGGCTTGATATTGTCTTAGCGGAGAAGCATAAATTATTTTTCAATTGATTTTGTTTTCATTAGGTTTCCTGATTATATTAATATGACAGTTTGATAGATGATCGCCTGTACCTGTGACTAAGTGTCAGCTGCTAGCTGTGTTTGCCAACATCCAACAGCTCCAAGCAATTTGATCTGGTCTAATACCAATGGATTTTCTTCTTGTTTTTTTCATGGATGATTTCACCTTAATTATTGAGCAGGTTTAAGTGCCCTATCAAAATAATCTGGCAAATCTTTTAACGCTTCTGCTCTTGCAGCTGCGTCAAAACCAATATGGTAATGCTCGCCCTTTTCATCAATGATTTCTTTTGACTCTGGGAATTCAAAGTTATCAAATCCATGTAATGCATGAGAATAAATTTGAATGTCAATATTCGGATTAACCTCAGAACTGTTATGGATTAATTGAACACAATCTTGAGTCGTTGCGCGATCATCATTTTCTCCTATGAATAGTTTCGTGTTTGCCTTTAGGATCGTGTTGTTATCCAATCTGTGACAAACGCCGTAAAAAGAAGCCGCAACTTTGAAATTCAGTTGTTGGTAGTTCTTGGGATTATTTGATTCTGTCATTACTTTCAGTACATCGAAGCCTCCCATCGAAAACCCTAGAAGACCAATGTTTTCAGGATCGACGAAAGGTA
Source organism: Pseudomonadota bacterium (assembly GCA_020051095.1). Taxonomy (GTDB): domain Bacteria; phylum Pseudomonadota; class Gammaproteobacteria; order Legionellales; family Legionellaceae; genus JAFIFT01. The sequence goes on from JAGVJN010000053.1 coordinate 1,147, forward strand.
GGTGGCTTAAATACTCATAAGCTGGAACCAGATCATTCAGTTGTGCTTGAGTGGCCGTTTCCCATCCTACAGAACGTCTATCCTCCCAGCCTCGTGGTGTGAAGCTATCAATAATATACACCACATAACCTTGTTCTCTTAGTCGCCGAGCCCAATCATGGTTAACATTTTCAATACCCGTACTGGCATGAAGCATTAAAATCGCAGGTGCATGGGTTTGGTTATCAGGAATATAAAGCGCATGGTGGGGATCTTCGGGATTAAATTGATAATCACTACTCTCCGCCAGTGCCTTGGAAAAGGATAACGTGGATAGAACAATAAAAAACAGAATTGTTGAAATAGATGTATGCACTATGAAATTTCCTTTTTAAATAGTCAAATTGAGTGTAGATGGTTCTTCTCGTTGACGTTTTTCTATATGTTCTTTTAAGTTACAGATTTCATCAAAGCGAGCGCCTCCTTGGATTTCTTTCCTTGCGATAGCTTCTTTTTCTTCGTTCACTTCCGCTTTATTAACAGCAGCAATCGCTGTCTCTTTGCTTAGGACAATGATACCGTCACTATCTGCCATAACAATATCTCCTGGATTGACATATACATCTCCACAAGTAATTGGTATTTTCACCTTTCCAACGGTCTGTTTAGGGGTTGATCTGGGATATGTACCCTTTGCAAAGACTGGTAAACCATTATTTTGGATTTCAGCAACATCCCTACAGTTTCCATCGGTAATAATGCCGCCATATCCTTTAAGCTTTGCGGTCTCTGCGCACATTCCACCTAACATATCGAGCTTAGTGCCACAAGAGGCGATAATGAGCAAAAAGGGAACTCTATCATCTTTGCATCCTAGCTCTAAAATAAAATTTGGAAGATCATCCAATGCTACCATTGTTGACAAAGCATCCCCGGCGCTGTTTACCGTATAGGCTCTGCCGACAACACGGGTTAATGGATCACGATTAAACGTGCGTAAACCACCTTCCATTACACTAACATCAGAATGGGCATCACAGAGAGCTGCCGTACTCAGTTTATCCATTCTGGCTATGATCTCTTTGTAACTGCTAGTACTGGTTAATTGGTCCTTCATTTTAAATCCTTATCAATAAAATAATTGAAAATGAGTGTCATTGAGGACTGACATAAACTGCTGATAATCAAGAGAGTTTACCTGTTCACAGGTTTTTTGAAATTTTAGCCCAACTGCTGTTGCCATCGCTGACCAGGAAGAAGGTTTGAAATTGTATTGGGCAACGTAATGATTTTCATACATTTTTGTTGAGACAAAATAATCATAACCCTGTGCAATATTATCTGGATTCCACGTTTCATCACCAATCAAAGGGGGAGTCATAATAATATGATGGAATTCTGCAATATGCCTTTCTTGCTCATAGGCATCCTGGCCATAGGGTGAAAGAAAAATCTGTACTTGATGCTGGCTCACCAATTCCTGCGATAATGTCTTAACTTGTTCAGTATCAGAATTAGAGTTTAAATACACAATCTCTGGTTCATAGACTTGATTACCAATTAAAAGTCCACCGCCTTTGATAACCATACTTTTCCAATATTCATAACCCCTTAACATATCTCGGCCCTTTGCACTGTCTTTACCACTCAATGGTAAAACAACGCCCATGGTTAGCTTTTGATGCTTCTTCTTATGCCATTCGGGGATAAAGGCTAAACCATTGGGACCATCATGAGTTGAAATTTCAGACATCTCCAAGGTATTCATATCAATTTTAGATAAATGCTTATCGGTGGCATTCGATACATAGGCATAGCGACCGTCAGGGCTAACGAGAATATTCATAGGATTTAGACCCGTTACCATTCGTTTAATTACTTGACCAGTGGCTACATCAATGATGCCAACTTGATGATCAAATGGTGCAGGGGCAAGAATGTATTTTTGATCAGGAGTCATATCAGAATAGAGAACCGGGCCAAGATTTAAATTGGTAAACTGCTTTTTTATAACCAGTGTATCTGAATCAACAAGTACAATTTGGTTGACTGCAGAAAGCATCAAATTACGTTTATCCGGTGTATATTTTAAACCGCGTACTGCTGATGGTAATGCTATGCTACCAGTAATCTCTCCAGAATCGGCATTCATTCGTATCACGCCATCTTTACCGGCCATAAGCCATAATGTTTTTCCGTCTTCTGAAAAAAACAGGTTGTGTGTATTTGGACTGACATCAAATTTTTTTATAATTTTTTTTGATTCAACATCAAAGACCAGGACTTTTCCCCCATGTTCGACATTGACATAAAGCTGTTTCTCATAGGGAGGGCGTAATTTCAAGCCATGCGGCGCACTGTCAATATCTTGATAATCTTTTTGTTCCATCGCGTCATGGGTATACAGACGGTATTTTTCAACTTGTTTTGTCAGGTCGATAACTGATATGGATACCCCAGGGGTTCCTGAGCCACTATCATAATCACGGATACCAAAGTTACTGACATATGCTATTTTACCATCTTTAGTGACGGCAATTTCATGGGGTAGGAAACCAAGTTTAAGGCTCCCTTGTCGTATACCTGTCTCGGTATTATAGAAACTCAGTCTATCGGAATTTTCTTCAACAACGGCTAGAATTGGATTAACTGCAATGGCAAGGCTATTGAAAATCAACAGAAAAGAAAATAGAGTACCACGTAATTTAAACATCATAACATCCTTATAAATCGTCAAAAACGTTAAGGATGATAAACAGGGAACTAAATAAAGTCAATATATATAGGTGACTATATATTTTCTTTAAACGATGAGTGAAGATATGTCGATTAATTTAAATGAGCATACAGGAGTATTGATTAAAAAGGCAGCGCGATTATTTGAACGTGTATCCAACTTGAATTTAGAATCCTTAGGAGTTACATATAGTCAGACAATTTTTTTGGTACGTCTTTGGGAACAGGATGGTCAGACACAGATGGAACTAACCAAAAGTTCAGGATTGAAACAGCCCACTGTGGTGGGAATATTAAACAAAATGGAACGTGATGGTTTGGTAATTCGGCTTCGAAGTGAAGAAGATAAACGATGTTACCATTTTTTTCTAACTGAAAAAGCGAAAACAGCCTGTCGACAGCTAGAAAAACAAGGTGATTTCATGCAAAAACTGGCGACAGAACATTTTTGCCAAGATGAAGTGAATAACTTAAATCAAAACTTAATGGCTGTTATCGAAAATCTACAAAGTTTTATTGATCGAGTTAAAGTATAGTTTGGCTCCCTCTAGGATGAAACACCAAAATGATGGGGCTAATGGACTTGGACAGTCAAAATCATGTCAGAATTTTGCCAGCGGGAAGCAATCAAAAATTAATTTTGAAAAAAATAATATATTTCAATAAGTTATTGTGGAGACGGCGGGAATTGAACCCGCGATAATCTCTTGTAACTTATTGATTTATATTACCCTAATTTTCGACTTGCGAATTTTGGGGCGTAAATGGGGCTCTTTTGATGCTTTTACTCTATCACATAAAATCTCTCCCTATGAAAGGGGCGATTTGTTGATTGACTGTCCTTCCAGCCATAGGCATCGTGGAATGTCTCAAATTTACGCACCAAAATAAAGTTCAATCTCAGCGCGCAAGATTGCTGCTATTGTTGGATGGAAGATATCACCTATAAGTCGTGAGATATTGCGCATGAGTGGAGGGAGACAGAATTTTATATTAGGGATAACTCAAATGTAACAGCGCGAATTTATGAACGCCTCGGCTTGCAATCAGTGCATTTTTTGGCCCAAATTAATCGGCAATATAATTTAATTTAGGCTCGCATAAGGGTCAAGGCCTGCCCCTTAATGTTCAACAGTCTTCATCCAGTGTGTAAAAATATAAATACTTTGTAGTATAAATTTCTAGGCCTTGAGCAGTGTGCCTGACTAATTGTACGTATTGCTTTTCAGGCATTTCTATATCATCAAGTATTTTCCAGGTGTTAGTGTCAATGACTGTAACTGAATTTTGATATTGAATCATCAGGATATTTTTGTACATATTTAAAGTATAATTAGAACCGTTTGCCCTTTTAGAAAATTTACCGCTTTCAACATCAACCGATATAATGGGAATGATCGGATCGTTTTTAGTAGAAAAATTACGGGTTACAATTAATTGCGAGCCATCTGGATTTATTACGGTATCATACTGATAACATTCCAACAAAGGAATACTCTTTTGCCAGGCAAGTTTTTTATAACCCTGATCTCCATGCTTTAGCTTTCTTAAAGTACAGGCATTATCTAATAAAAGCAGGTCGTCATTTTTATCCAAGGTAGTATAAATGGAAAAGCTGACCGCTGAGGCATGAATGGGGAATTGATAATTGGATAAGATTTTGCCAGTAGTAGCATCCAAGGTGGTTGTTAAATTAATTCCAATATTGTCGCTCCTCCGGGTTATTTGGGCTTGGTTAACAATAACCTGATTATTGTTGAAATATACAAACGGAACTTCTGAATCGCAATATTCAAAATTCTCCCTGTTTGTCCAGAGTTCCTGGCCAGTATCATCAAGCCTTTTTATTTCGCGAATACAGTATTCTGGGCTGTTAACCTTATAGAACATTCCCTGTATAGCAAAAAGGGTTTGGTCCATGTTTTCCTTTTCATGGCGTATTTGAAATAACCTGGTTACCACTGGCCTTGCAGAATTCTTCTTTGTTATTTTATAAGCTGTTTCTGCCTTAGGCGCTACATAGGTTAAATAAATGTCGTCTTGATAAAGATGAACAAAGCTCTTCACATCCTTTATGGAGCGTTCCGCGTCTATATTAATATCCGTTAGAATCTTTTCTATCAGGGTGCCTGTATTAATGTCATAGATAAAAAAAATAAGATTCAACTGTTGGTTTAAACCATAGGAGAAGAGTTTATCACCAAAAATAAAGGCGGGTATTTCAGAATAAAAAATATGTTCTGCGGGTAGCTTCACAACATATTGCTGTTTCCCAGTTTCTATATTTATTCCCTGTAAATAGGAATAACCGTCATCTATTAATAATTGCGGAAGGATCGTCAGATTTTTTGTTGAGTACAACTCTTTTATTTGTAAATTAGAATTAAGTTCATTTATTTTGATGTTCCATTGTAAGGTATAGTGTTTAACAGAAGCCGCTTGTTTCGCATTTAAGTTACTGATTAATAGTGGAAAAAACAAGGCAATTAGGGTTAGCTTCCTTAACATATTAGATCCTTTGATTGTTTATTTGCGCATGGTAACGATAATTTAAAGCCATGTAAAATTTTTTTAGCGATTGGGCAGGGCGGAATCATCTAATTTTTACACAGCGCGCGTAGGTCGGGCCTTGGCCCGACAACTCTTGAATTCGCCATCATAATTAGCTATAAGAGACAATCTTAGGGAAAAAAGTCCAATCATATGCGA
>JAGVJN010000005.1 GCA_020051095.1 Pseudomonadota bacterium
CCGTTTTAGCTGGATGTGGATTCAATCTTAGAAAAATTTTAAATTGCATTAGATATGAACAGGTGTTTGCGAATTAAACAATATTTCAGGGCCGACTAATTAGATTTTAGTATAGCATGGCCTTTTGGGCAGGATTCAAAAACGGTTTTTTTCGAAAATTATGGATTGGAGCTAAGCGGGAAATTGGGGGGAATCATGTTCCTCTAGCACAAGATCAAAATGCTCTTCAATTTTAGCTTCAGCATTTGTAATATGTCTAAAGTAGGCACTGAAACTTTTCAATGTTTCAACTCGTTTATCATCAAAAAGAAGGCTGCCATCTTTTGATACCGAAATTTCACCACTTTCCTCAAATTCAAGCTTATAGCCTTTTTTCTCATCGCGAAAGGCATAATTTCCAGAATCTGTGCGGCCAAATTTCCACTCTTTTTCAGCATCAAATTTATAATTTTTAATAATGTCCTTTATTTCTCCGGGGCTTTTCCAATCGCCAGGTTTGAGCGCTAATCGGGCATTTTCAAATAAATCAGCAAGCCTTTTTTTCACATGATAGAGGTGGGCTTCAATGATGACAAGTTGATTGGCTTGATAAAGTTGACCGAATACTTTGCTAATCGCCGCCTCCTTTTTTGCTGTCTCCTTTTGGGGTTCTACCTGGCCATCCAATCTTTCATAAACATCAAGTTCAGTGCCTTTTTGTCTAAGAATATAATCAGGTGTCTCAAGGGTTGAGTTTTTACTTTCTTCGTCTCTTACAAATACTATGGGATCACCCTGCTCATCACTTAAATTGACCCTAGCCCCTGGTGAACATTTTTGGTTATGTTGCGCTATCAAGGCGCTTAACAGAACTGCATCGGGATTTACCATGGAGGCATTTATTCCTTTTTGGACTTTAAATTTTTCTTGCATACTAAGTGTCGGTAACGTACGACCTGCCTCAGGGTGAACTGATTCGCGTGGATTTATCTCATCCTGAAAACAGGCTGTTTCAACCGAACTTTGTTCTTTTTTAGGAAGTTTAGCAAGCCTTTCAGGGTCTGTGATATGAGCATATAGTCCTCTTTTTATAAGCACATCTATGACATTTTCCCAGTTTCGGCTAGTTACAACATCCACTAACTGATCCCAGTTTTGAATCGGTATTCCATTTTCAATCAAAACCTTGGCAAGCGCTTCATTATCAGAGTCTATCGCGATATCCAAAAGCGAGCATTCCTTACCGTCCAATGTGTGCTTTTCATTTAGTTCGGCGCCATGTTGTATCAAAAGCGCTATCATTTCCACATTGGGTTCATACCAAATATAATGAAATAACGGCGTTGTGTTATTCGTATCCGAACTATTTAAGGGATGTACTTCGCCATGTTCATTTTTCTGTTTGTTCCCTAACATCTCTATTAATTGCTTTACTAAAGCATCATTCTTATGACGAATAGCCAAGTGTAATAATGTATTTTTCTTTTTATCCTGTCGGGCGGCTCTTTCTGGGTTTGGTTGGTGGAGCGCCATCCAGGTTGGGTTTTGGGCTAATTTTCTTTGATCTTGAATCAGCTGTTGTTGGTTTTCTTTGGCTACTTTAAGTTGGGTAGAAATAACGGCAACGTTGTCTTTATTTGTTTTATCTGAGTAAGATTCTATCGCTGATCCCATGATTAAGCTTGCCAGTTCCGCTGGGTCTGTCACCGGTTTGGCCGGCAAGCTAACTGGATCGATAAAAAACCAGGTTCTTTTATCTTTGTCATAATTGATAGTAATGGCATGTGAAAGTGATTTAATCATGATTGAAGTAGGAACGCTTAAGTTGCTTTCAAGTAAGCGAAGATATGCCACCAGTTCTTCGTGGGTATAAGCGCCCATTTGGGTTTCACCTTCATAAATGGCGTCATTATCATCGAGTAGCTGATTGACATCGCTATCGGAAGGTCTTTCACCATTAGGGAATAAATGTTGAAGCGAATCATCATAGGAAAATTGATAAACATAGACACCATCAAAGAAAGCTTTAACATCCACCTTGCTTTCCAATTGTTCCCAAGGGGTATGTTGAATATATCGAAGCCGCTCATTGAATCGATTCATGCCCCCCGCTAAAAAAGCCCTGCCCGCCATATTTGATATTCCATTACAGACACCTTTCATATCAATTTTTTCATAACCCATTTGCTTCATCTTATACTGAATCCAACGCTGATTCTGTGGCATTGATTCCATATGCATAATGAGCTTCTCGGTGATTTCATCATTACCGCACATATTATAAGCACTTATGCCACGACTATTTGGTTCATTTGGGTCATGACCTTCATTCAACAGGCGTATGACCTCTTGCTTGTTATCCTGTTTTATGGCTCTATGCAATGGGGGGAAATCTTGATCGTTTTGCAAAACAGCCGTTTTTTTTGTCACGGCTGTTTGAGGTGTTCCTTGCAAAAGAGGCGTGCTTGATTCTTTAATTTTTTGAATATAAACCTTAATCTTGTTAGCCTTTTGCTCATCAGGTTCATCTTTAAGCATTTCCTCTAACTGTGTCAATTCACTTTGTGTCCTAATCCTTGCACCAAAAACAACGATAAGGCCAAACACAAGATTTAAACTACCCGAATCCATGGCATGTTGTAACGGAGTCAGTCCATTATCATCAATACAATTTACCAGATTTTTGTTGGCATTAATGAGCCTGCCGATGGTTCGTTGATCAGCTCGATTGATTGCAGCAATTAAATCTATTTCATCTTGAGTCATAACTACTTCATGTGGGATATATATATAAATATAGTGTAGACTCAAATTACCTCAAGAAATGCAGCCTGGGTGCTATAGACTTTCGGTAAATGATCGCCCAAAATTACCGCGTATTGCGTTTGGAAGAAATTGCCATTAAAACTGTCATACACTTGTTCGGAATCTAATTCTAAAAATCTGAGGATAACTTTATGAACATGAAACGTTTTTTGATAGCCATGATAGGTCTTTTTATATTTATCTTTGGGTATGAGACCATTATCCATGGATTCTTGTTGACAAATATCTACAGCGAAACCCCTTCAATTTGGCGAAGTTACGATCAAATGGTGGCTTATATGCCGTTTAATATTGGAATCATGGCGTTGATTACCATCTGGATTGTGTTTATTTTTACGCGTCTTTTTGAGGAAGGAGGCTGGAAAAACGGGTTGAAATTTGGGTTTTATTTTGGCGTCTTATCCGGTATACAAGCTGCAGGCGCTTGGTATTATTTACCGATTTCAGGACTTTTGGCGGGATATTGGTTTATCGCCTATGTCGTTGAAAGTTTGCTCGGTGGATTGATTATCGGGTTTATATATCGACGTTGAGTGAGATAGCTCCTTTCCATAGTCTTGCTTATTCATTCTGCTACAGTTACGACGAGATGAGTTAAGCCTGTTAATAGTTTGCTCCTCTCGTCGCAACCCCCATGTTATTCAATCTGGGCATATAAAGTCTTTCACTACCAGCCAATAATATGTTTTGCACATAGCTCATAGGTTTGATATTATTGCCCTATTATAAACCTAAGTGGCCTTATATAGCCCACTTGGAGCGGGAACTAAATTGTCATAACAACCGGTTCCAAATTTGTAAACAGGTACCCTTTATCAAGTTACCTTTTATCTTGGCAATATAAAGGCAGAAGTATTATGAGCAGTCTACTAGATAAACTGAATGACCTTGAAAATGTTGTAAGTGACGCTGAAAAAGAAATTGCGCTAAAGCGACTTATGGATGAGGCAAGTAAACAAACCTATTATGACGTGATGGGTTTTACCATGGACGAAGCCATTGATAAAAATAGATTGAAAAAGACTTATCGCTCGCTAGCAATGAAGCTCCACCCCGATAAAAATAAAGATAAGTGCTATACACCAATATGTGAAAATCTCTTTAAACTTGTCAGCGATGCCAATAGCACCTTGTCAGACCCAATGAAGGAGAAGGACTACCGATTATCTCAGAAACAGGGTAATCACGCCTCAACATCATCCGCAGCTTACCAGAATCATGCTTCCTACACCGCCCCCAATTCGTCTTATTCGCCGCCCTATGGTCCCTATACTTCACCTTATGCAAACAACGATTTTGGTGATCTTTTTGCTGAATTTTTTTCTCAATTCAAACAATCAGATAACCATTCTTATTCGCAATCAGGGTTTGGTGTTTTCCAAGAAAGCGATTTTGACGGATTCCCCAGCCATCGATTTTCACCTTTCTCCAATGTAAGGTTTGTATTTAGTCAAAACGATGGCTTTGATTCCTTCTCAAGTTCGTCTTTTGTTTTCATGCAACGAGCGAGCTTTGGTAATGAATATCCATATGCAACGCCTCGTGCTTCATCACAGAAACCTGTGATCATATCTAATTTTGAACAATTCATGTCATTACTAGAAAACAAACGAAGTATGGCTCATCGCTTGTTTATAAGTCAGCCTAATGAAGTGGTTAGCTTATGTCAGACATTTGACCAATTTATGTTACTTCGCCACACGGATCAGGCGTTTGCACATCATTTTTTTGAAGTGAATCCAAACAAATTTATCAATCTTTTGCAAACGCGCATTCAATTCCTGCAATTGCTGGACGAAAATAATAAAATTGCCCATGACTTTTTCCTATATCGACCCGATAAGATAATTGGATTGTTTCGAACGCCTGAGCAATTCATGGGGATTGTCAGCAGAGATAAGCAATTAGCCTACGATATGTATCGAAGACAGCCAGATAGGATTCTTGGTTTTTTTCAGACGTTTGACGCCTACATGCTATTGCTCATAGACGATAGGACTCTGGCCAACAGCTTGCTTGTTAACCATCCAGCCCCAATAATTGGACTTATTCAATACAAAGAGCAGTTTAATCAGTTAAAAGAATGGAGCCCTGCTTTAGCATCCTATATCGTCAATTTGGTTCCAAATTTCGCTCATTCATTAGCCTCTTCTTCCAGTAGGCCAAATAGACAAGCGAATAATCATAGCCCTCGACAGCCACATGCGCCTCGATTTTTTAATCGCACTCGTGATTCAGAGGAAAATAGCAATCAGCAAACCCACAGCAATGCTCATTTCCATTGGAATATATTCGATAAGCTCAAATCTTTTACATCCGATGCGCTTCCTTATTTTCTTGGGGCCTTAGGAGCCATTGGTCTCATTAGTCTTGCAAGAAGAAGTCAACAAAATGATAACATCCGAACTTCGAGACAATCATTTTAAAATTCTTCTTCAAAACCAAGGTAAGACTATTTGGTATGACAGCTAGAGGCCCTAAGCGTTCCTCCGGTTTTTTTACTGAATAAAGGCTCGCAACGACTAGGCTATTATGATATGGTTACTAACAGTCAATAAGCAGAAAAATGACGATGATTGAACAATGGATAAGAAAGTTTGAGCAATACCACCAATCCCATGAGTTGGACGATAAATCCCATGATATAAGCCATTTTCGCCGAGTGTATACCACTGCAAAAGCAATCATGAACAAACTGGGTGGCAACGAGCTTGTCATTGCAAAAGCCTGTTATTTTCACGATATTGTCAATTTGCCAAAAAATCACCCGAATAGAAAGCAATCGTCGGTGTTAGCGGCAAAAGAAACGTTAAACATTTTATCCACGCACTATCCTGATTTTCCAACGGAGCTATACCCAAGTGTTGAGCATGCAATTTGTGCCCATAGTTTTAGCGCCAATATTAAACCGGAAACAATAGAGGCAAAAATCGTTCAAGATGCCGATAGATTGGAAGCACTGGGCGCTATTGGACTTGCGAGAGTGTTTTACACAGCAGGTCTTTTAGGACATCATTTATTTGATGCACAAGATTTGTTTGCTGAAAAGCGTCAGCTTGATGATACCAAGTATGCTTTGGATCATTTTCAACAAAAATTATTAACATTACCTACCACGATGCAAACGGCAGAAGGCCGAAAAATGGCCGAATATAATGCCAATTATTTAGTGGAATTCATGGCAAAATTGGCCTGTGAAGTCAAAGGGGATCCCTATGGCAAAGCCCCTGAAGTCATAGAAAGATTTTCAAGCGAAGAAATGGCGAATTGATTAAATGATGGCGAGATCATGCCGATGACCTATGAAATTAGACCCATCACAGAAAACGATATTGAATGCTTTCGTCAAGCAGTTGGTAGCGTTGCTCGTGAAAAATTATTTTTAGCGTTCTTGGATACCCCTTCATTTGAAATGTCTAAAGAGTTTGTTGAAACAAACATTCGCGAATCTTGGCCGCATCTCATTGCTATTTCAAATCAAAAAGTCATTGGTTGGTGTGATATCACCGGCTCGAATCGTCATGCCTGTAAACACCTTGGTACGCTAGGCATTGGCGTCATAAAAGACTACCGAGGTCAAGGAATTGGTCGGGCATTAATAGAACAAGCGTTATCGCTAGCAAAATCAAGACACCTTACCCGAATCGAATTGTCTGTTCGGGAGGACAACGAAAAAGCATTAGCACTTTATCAAAAAATGGGCTTTTATGTTGAAGGAAAACATATCAATTCACTTTTAATTGATGGCGACTATAAAAACCAGTACTCGATGGCATTGTTGTTGGATTCTCTTCAAGACAATTAACGCGTTTTTTTAGACTTCGGTTTGGGCTCAGGCAGTTCCTTCGCCGTCATTTGAATGAGTGTTGTTAACCATTCATCGTCCTCCCATAACTCACCGGAAATGAATAAGTACGGTTTCGCGCCAGGGTATGGGCACCCTTCAGTGTAATGGTTGATAAACGCTTTGCCTGCATTGGTGGGTTTTACGTAGAGTTGATCATCACAAACTAAGGCAACCACTTTGGCATTGCAGTAAATAGCATATTCCCCAAACATTTTTCTTGCAGTCATCACGCCAGCATGAGCAATTTGCTCCATAATATAGTCAACTGTACTTTGCGTAGTAGCCATTTGATATCCTATGATCTGAGATTCTATTTCTAAAATGGACGATTTTAATTTAATTTTCCCTGTTAGCATATATACACGTGTTCATTCCAAAAGCGAGTTTTCTGTTTTTTGAATTATCACGGGTATATACCCAATTAACTCTATTCAGTCCTTCTTTAGACGAATTTCCGTGACAGCAGTCTATGTTCCTGGACCCTCCGCATAAAGCCTGCCTCTTGGCCACTTCTCACCGAAACGTCATATTTGGCGAATTGGCGAGTGCAACCAACCATGATAGAAAAACCCCTTTTTTGTCCCAAAAGAAGCGAATCAAAAGCCGTTACAGATTGTCTAGGCAAGAACTTATTAACGTTTAAATCTATTCTGGTTCTATGAGGTCATTCTCGGGTCATTTGAGGACATATCAAGGATTGATGTTTCAATTATAATCACACATGATAAAATTAAACTCGATTTAATTGGGGCATTTAGAATAAAATTTATTCTACGCAATCGTTAACTTGGTCATCAGTCCTCCAATTAATTCATAACGTTTTATTACACTATCGTTGCAAGAACGATTTCGCAGGCATTTTTTTTTAGCCACCTAAGTAATTGCGGAATCACCACAGGAAATGAGAGTCAGTCCATGGCAGAAAACAGTATATATAACGATGTGATCGCATTGTTAACGTCAATTAATAGCCTCGATGAACGAATGCAAAAATACCTGAATGGAATCATTAAAAAAATTGAGCAGGCAGAAAACAGTGGTCAAATTGCGTATTATCTCTCACAAATTCTTGCCAACAAAAGCGTGTTGAATGCTCTTTCGCCCGAGGAAAAAGCAAATTTAGCGACGCATCAACAACGATACCTCGCCTATTCTCAAACGCTTGATCGTTTTGGCAACCCAAAGTTAAATGCTGAATTTGAATCCATGCTCAGCCAATCACTCTTAGAACATGCACCTTGTGAAAGTCTTGCAACCATCAATAGCGCCATCGTTGATTATTTAAAACGCCATAAAACGACACTTCTTACAAGTAAAGAATCGGAATTTAAAAAGGCGTTGATTAAATTTAAAATTCCCTATGATACCTCCGTTGATCCAATTGATGCACTCATCGCCCTTCTTGAAAGGCCGCTCAATGGGGCTGATAGAGCACAAGTCATATCCGAAACCATGTCGCTGCATTTGTTGTTTTTCAATTACCAAAACCTCTATCAGCCAGAACTGGATTGCGAAGAAAGCCAACGTGACGCCATCATGCAAAAACGTGGCATTATTCATCGAACGCTGCGACCTAAGGATAAAGGCCAAATGTTTGAAGAGCACACGCGTGGACGACTGACGGTGCAATCGACAAAACAGTCAACCACGTTAGGCATAACCGATGATGAGTCTGCCTTAGATGCATTTTTAAATTTTCACCGCCATGAATTCACGCCACATAAATATCGTGCCAAAGCCAATGAAAATTCACCCATCGTGAAAGCTTTTAGGAAGCAGGGTATATCCTTTATTGCGGGTCCATCCGGCACCACTGCTGATTGCCTTGAAGGGATACACTTTTTATTCCCCAACTTTAATTTCAAGCAATATGAGCAGTATTTAAATTTATTGGCCGCCGCAGAAGTTGCCCAAGGCCACCATGCCATGCATGAGATCCTATTGCCAGCATTGAATGCAAACACATTACCCAAACTCGCCACGAAAATGACAAATAAGCCGATTTGGGATTTATTACCGTATGGGAAAACGTATGAATTGTTTTTAAGCGATGAGTTTAAAGCGCTTCCCATATACCAAGCGTTAGTGAGCCGTTATCCGCAATATCTCGATGAGATGCCTGGTCGCCAACTAGACAAAGCCGCAACAGCGATTCAACGAGAAATTCGAAGTGCACAAGCCGCGAAAGAATTTCATGCCTCCGAATATTGGCAAGAAGTTGATAGCCAGGACCCAGCGATGAAAGTTGAACCAGCGATAAAAAATTTCATTAGATCGCGCTCGGCAAAAAATTTAGCAAAGATTAAACAATCCTTAGGCCCCCTTTCTTCAAGCGAGACAAAATTCTTGCGCTTTTTTATGGCGCAAGAGTTTGATTTGACTCACTACACCAATTCCAAAGAAGCCATCTTAGCATCGGGTGACATCTTGTCTAATTCATTATTGAAAAGACAACTCCTTCGCTTTGACGACCATTCATCTGAAGGCGATATTGATAAACTGAATAACGGGCACTATGTATTTTATCGCATGGAATTAAATCATCAGTACAAGGCCGGTTCACGTTTTGGCATGGGTCAGTTTGTCATCAAAGGACGGCATAGTGGTTTATTGGAGTCAGGTAATGTTTCTCTTTTTGAAATGTATGTACCAAGAAACGCCTCAGTCCTTAGAATATTGCACTACAAAGACAAACTGGTTCGCAAAAATGACATCACCGTCGAACCGCGAGAATCCATCCATCTGATCTATCCTGAAACGGGGAAATTCTCAACCTTGAGTATCCCCGGCACCGTATTTCACGGCAGAGATATTATGCCTGGCATTGCCTATGCCATGATTCGCGAGTTGCGCAATATAGGCAGTAGTATGCAAGATGACTTTTTACGCCAGTTTGACATCAACACATTCGACATCGACTCCTCTGTTTACCAGCAGATGCAGCAGTCTGCCAATGACATGTTAGGGAAACTATTTCGGGTTGAAGGAAAAATCCCGGCTAAAACCGTACTTGCCAATCAAGACTTTGAGATTGTCCATGTTGATGAAGCCTTATCCGCGTTGAAAAGTAGTGATCCTATTCTATTAAGAGCTCAATTTACGCCAGAATCGATTAATAGGCCCTATTTTCATCATAATGGTGGTCAATTTAATGCGCTCGAGATTGCCATTATAAACGACTATCCATTTGCTGTTTCCTGGCTTACTGCCAATGGTGGACAAATCTCTTCACAATTGAACATTTTTAGCTTTTTCGACGGAGCTTTTTTAAAAACGTGTACCGTGGATTCTTTCAAGTCCCGAATGGCCCTCATGCCGCATTTAGACGTTAACTTAAAAGATAAGTCCGGAAAAACCTTGTTGCATCACATGGCTGCAAATAATCGATTAGACCTTATAGCAACAGCTATATCACTTGGCATTGATCCCCATATAACTGACGATGCCGGCAAATCCTTTATGCAGGATTTTTCTATCATTAATTATCTGACTTCCAAGAAACATGTTCGCTTAGAAGACTTAAATGAATATGCATCATTCATATCATTGGATCAACATAGTTTATCAGGCTCTAACCTATTACACCTTGTCGTTACGCTCCAACTATCGCCAGAAATTATAAATTTTTTTATCACTCATGGCGTTTCTATTGATGAAAAGAGCGAAGATGGCCGCACGCCTTTAGAAATACTTCAACTAAATCTTATTAGTAGAGCAAGATCAATAAATAGAGCAAGTTCAATAGATAAAAATCAACGTATCATCCATTATTTTCAAACAATCAAGTCCCTCGATATTAATTTTAAAGCATCGTTCTTTTCCCCGTCTGATGAAAGAACAACCACACTCTTATTGACTGCAATTGATAATGAAAATATTGACTTGGTGATGTTTTGTTTGAGTCAAGGTGCAAAGGTTTCTGCGCTAGAACATAAAGCGCTAATCTTGATGCTAAGTAAATTATTTAGTCAGCAAGATATTGAAATTATTGATAGAATTATCATCCTCTATCCTGAAGCCAGTGGCTTTCTCAATTATGTAGACCCAGCCGACCTCATTGACAATGATCGGTTGAGTCGATATATCAAGGCCTTTCCAGGCAATGAAACGTCAATCTATTCTGGCTTCGTTGAAAGCAGCCATAAACTGCTTCAACGAGTAACCCCAGAGCAGGTGAACACGTTGCTACAACACCACCCTCAATTGCTATCTGCTGTCGACAGCCATGGCGATACGCTTTTATTTCATGCCGCTGAAGCAGGGCGAGTTGATTTATTTGTCCCCTTAATCGAATTAGGTGTTAACACGGCGCACACCAATCAGGTCGGCAATACCTACCTGGATAAGATAAATTTGGTTCCCTCTGTTAAAAAAGGTGACCTTGATGCGATAAAGCGAATCTTATCCGACTACCCACAGGTTAAATTAGATGCAACCCATAAAGGGAAACGTTTAATGCATTTTGCGGCAAAGCATAACCAGTTTGATATCCTTGACTTCTTGCACGACCAAGGATTTTCATTTGATGATTTAGATGCGCAAGGAGTTTCTGTTAAGGAAGCAATGCAAGAAGCGTTGTTAGAAATGTCATCATCCCTACCCTATGCGAAACTGCAAGCGCTACTATCGCGTTATAATTTTTTGACCCTCAATTACCGAAATAAAGCTCACATATTTCTGGCTCAGGCATTATCTCAAAAAGATAATGATTATATCTTCTTTTGCCTCGAAAACGGAGCATACCCTATCGAATACCAGCCCACAGAGCTGCAAAATTATTTATCGGAATTGGCAAGAAATGATGATTTGCGCCCCTTCCAGAGATTTGCTTTGCGTTTTCCGGAATTGGTGGATGTAAAGTCGGTTCGTCCATTGGCCAAGCTCAAGGATCAAACACCATACCACCCCGAAGTTAGCTCGCAAAGTATGATGGCGCACAATCCGCATTCATTCTTCGCAGGCCATCAAAAATATTATCCTCTTAAGACTAAAGCCGGTTCCCCTTACAACGATATTTTTTTTAAAAGCTATCTAAATTTCAATGAATAGAAACGCTCCGCTAAAACCTAGCGCTGAATGGGCGAGCTTGATGTAGGACTTTCACTATCGAGCGTGTCGTTTGCGCTGGAAGTGCGCAAAGATTTGAGAGCTGTCTTAAACTGTTGTTAGGAAGAAGGGGTTAACTCAATTCCGAACGTTTTAATAGTATTATTGATTGAATCAATATTACCATTAGTAAGTATAGAAAATATCAATTGGGTTAAAACTTTAGCAGAAATTCCGCTAATGGCTTTTTTTAATTCTCCGAATCAATAGGTTTTCGTCAAATGTAGATTAATAATCAAAATTGACCACTTATCACCAATATTTGCTAACACGTTACGGGATGGGCATTGCGTTTTATAGATTGAATATTTTATATCCGGCATGAGAAAAGGGTGATGAACAAATGACTCATTATATCATTTGTTCATCATTCGAATAGACCAGTGCAGCGATCATGGTTGATGAGTGTTTTGCCCAATTGGATGTTGATATTGCATATATAACAACGTTAGGCCAATAATTGGGATTAATATATCAGACCAGAAGATGATGCCCGCATTGCCAGGGGCAAAATTATGAGCAACTATCATTTGATAAATGTGCCCACCCGCAGCCCCCCAGAGGAAAAACGACGGTGCTAAGATAGTTGCGGCACGAAAACCAAGATTGCCCCAAAAACTCAATAAGCCAACGACGCAAAATCCCAAGCTAGCAAACCCAACTTCAAGCTGAAAAGGGCTTTGCGACCAACCAATGAAAGCGGCGGCCATGTCACCAAAAAACACATGCATGACAAAGTTATACAGATAACTGATCCCAATGTTAAATAAAAGAAAGTAGGCAAACAATTTGTCGATAACCTGAGCTTTTCCCCTTGGTTTTGGCATACGCAACAAGGCTACCCCAACAAAAAGAAGACTCAAAACAAACAAACTTAAGGTAAAATTACCCAAAGCAAAGGCGATTAATCCTTGCATAAAGACTCCATTCTTTATAAAAAATAGAAATTAAACTTAGCAAAACCAAACCAATTCGAGGGAATGCCAACTAGCGTATTTAAAGCAAGCCTCATTCTAAAATAGCGAGATTATTGGTGAAGTGCAAGGATTGGGTATTTAGTGCATAAAGGGAAATAAACTGGGTTAAACCGGGATGCTATGTTGGGCCAAGGCCCTGAGATATCTTCAGTTTTTGGGAGATGCCTCATATTTAGTCCTTGCGAGCGCAAGCGAAGCAATCCAGATTGATGTCACGCTAAAGATATGTGCTGGATTGCTTCCCCTTCGCTATGCTCTGGGTCGCAACGACGGCAACTTTTTCTTGCTTTAGAAAACTGAAGATACCCCAGGTCAAGGCCCAACATACTTTTTCTGGGTTGATTTTAATCAGCAAACTCCCGTAGACTAAAAAAGTGACGTTCATAAAAAAACGCCAAGCAATCAAGTTTCACTGTAAGCAGTTAATTGTATCTAACTAGGGCTTAGGCCCTAAATACTAACAATAAGGAAGTCTTATGGGTAAACAATTGAAAAACGATCACTCCCCAATCTCGCCATCCTATCCTAAACCGAAACCCTGTGTTCCTTTAGAAGGTTTGATAAATAGTCATGTCAGCGTTTTGCGGGATGCTCATAAATTAGACATCCCTTGGATGACACGGAAGATAGATGAGGCGAACTCAACGTTCTCAAAGGCCCAACATAATGACATTGATGCCATTACTTTTCTAAAACAGGTCCAAGAAATTAAACAATTGGCGGATGAAATCAAGCAATTTGAGCAACATAGCAATCTAATCAAGGAAGAAACGCTTTTCGCCAGGGATTTTGCTAGATTAAAACAAAGTAATTATTTCTTGCCTCATGTCTATGAAAAATTGTTGAATCATATTCGATCCGATGAATTTCTTGTCATCAACGAATTAGCCAAAAACCCTATCATACACCCTGAAGCCATTTCCCAACTCGACCAAACCCTCTATGATATCGATATTGCACAAGATAGAAACGGCAAATTATATTTTGATGAAATGGTAGCGTTTGTTAACTACTACTGCCAAGAGATGAAAAAGGATTATGCCCAAGACTGCCAAACAAGATTCCGAGAAGGGTTGGTGAGATTATTAGCTGAATACCGTAAGAATAGCGATCATCTTAGTGTTGCTACGTTGAAAACACAACGCACCAATCTTTCTTATGCCGGATTGGGCGCAATGGGGGTATTGACCTTTGACTTGCAAATCAGTCAAGCGAATCATCCAGCACCCATTAAAGAGCCCAACTTGGGTCAACTAGCACTTGCGCGCGTTATTAGCACTCATCATGGTTTATTCGGTCACAAATGCACAAAACATGAAAGACCAAAAGAAAAGGCTTGGCATCAACTTGAAGAAGCCTCTACGACAAAACAACAAGCTAAAATTTTACGAGAACTTGCGACAGATATTCGTTTAGAGCATCGTTCAAAACATTCAAGAGGTGGCCGCATTCTGTCAATATTTAGTCACTCTAGACTGGCTGACCAGGTTGAATCAGAGGCCAAACTACTAGAAATGGCTGCCCAACGGGCATCACGCTAACTGGCACACTTTAGTCAGGCATCAAAAGTCTACCTTGATGTTTTAATTGTTATCCGAGGAAACGTCTTTTTTGCCTGACCTTTTCCAATATAGTTCAAATAAAAATCCGGCTTGGGATAATGTTGGTATTGGATGGTCGTTAGCATACCCGCATTCATATGGTATAAATTATGGCAATGGGTCACCCAAACCCCGGGATTTAGGGCATCAAATTGCACTTTAACCGTTGTATTGGGTTGTACTAAGACGGTGTCTCTCACAGCACCGTCTTTAATGGGTTGGCCATTGATTTCAGTGACTTGAAATAGATGGCCATGAAAATGCATCGGATGAGACATCCCTGTTTTATTTTCATAGGTAATTTCAACTCTATCTCCGAAATTCACCACGCTTGGATTAACGTTTGGCCACGCTTCACCGTTCATGGTCCAAACATAGCCGCTCATTGTTCCATTCAAGACAAAGTGAATTTTTTTATCGATTTTTTTCTTGGGCAAGCCTTCTTGCGATTTTAGTTTCTTTTCTAGCTCATAATAGGCAACACGTCCCATTGGTGTTTGCGTCGCTGACGAAAGTTTAGGTACTTTTGCTTTATCCGTTGTTAAGATTAATCCCGTTTGCATTTTTGTGCCTTCAGCAAGTGCTTTGATCGGGAATGAGCCCCCTTGGGGAGGCAGTTGGACGATTAAATCCAGTCGATTGGCTGTGCCAATAGGGAATTCCTTACCTTCCATCGGCTGCACCGGTTGGCCATCAACAGCGATTAATTTGGCATTTAAAAGACCCGTATCTATCCTAAAATTTGTTGACGATGAAGCATTGATGATACGCAGTCTAACCGGATTGGAGGCGTTGACGGTGATAACATCAGGGGCAGCAAATGTCTTCTTATTAGTTAGGAATGCATCGTAGTTGACATCATTAATATCACCACTGCTTTTGGTTTTTGACATATCCATTTTTTGATTTTTTAATGCAGTAAATATTTTTTCCGGGGGGGTATAGCTAAAATCTTCTAAAAACATAATCACTTCTTGGCTGTTTTGATATGAGTCTTGCTCATCATACAAAATCAGTGGTGCTGACAGCTGCATTTGTTCTTGGAATTTCTGGTGGGAGTGCATCCAATAGGTTCCCGATTGCAAAAGACGATAATAAAAATGTTTACTCTTCCCCGGTTGGATTAATAGTTGGCTTACAAAAGGCACCCCATCTTGGCTGCTGGGCACAATTAATCCATGCCAATGTATCGTAATCGGTACGGTGGTTTTATTTTCGACGACGACATTAAACATATCACCTTTTTTAGCAAAATAGCCTTTCTCATCTTGAGAGCCGTCTGGGTGAGTGAAGGTTAATTTGAAATTTTTAGCTTTTTTACCTTTGCCATCCACTTGGAAATCGTCTTCCGTCACCGTAATCAGTGTCGGTTTTTCGTTGGTTGTTTGGGGGAACACACTCTGATTGATACTCATCATTAGGACTATCAAAAAAATAATCCCGGTTAGTTTCGTTTGTCGAATGCAATTTACCATAGTGCTACCCACCTCATTCCATTTGCGCGGTTATTTCTATCAATTAAAAAGGAGCTCAACAACCCTTTCCATTAATTCTAGTCAAAAAATGGCCCCCCCGCTTGCGCGGAAGACAAAGGCTTGGCTTGATTTTTATACATTCCACTGGGGGGCATGCCTAATGCTTGATAATGATCTTTAACGATCTGAGCTAATAACCCGGATTTGGATAAATAACTATTATAACAATCAATCAATTGTTGCCTGCTTTGAGGTGAATTCTCAAAAGAACGGATTAAATCACTGACGCCCAACGATAAATTCTTTAATTGTGCGCATAGGAAACGCTTAACTCGATTAAAGTCATTCACTTCAATTATCGGAAACGCTGGGCTGATAACAATGGCATGATCCCGTTTAGATGAAGTGGGGTTACTCGGTATGATAATGCAATCATCATGGTTTAGCTCAAATACACTAGCGTCTTTCGCAGGATCTAACACACCAACAACATCTAACGAACCGGCTTGAACAAATCCTCGTCGCTTAGGGTCTTCTGTCTCTTCGGTATTTTCTAAATGGCTATGATACGTGTTTTTCCCTGAAAAAAAATGATTACCAAGCGGTGCGATTCTCATCCCTTTCGTATTGTCGTGTGCTTCGAGCCATGGGTTAATAATAGCTCCTTCAGAAATCACATTTCTCGTATTGGCGTCCATACCTGTTGAGAGCATATCCGGAATGATTGCAATTAATTCATCCCAGTGCATAATTCGCCCATGCGCATAGTTGTTAATAAGCTTGTACCAATCATAGGTTGCCTTTGCGGGTTTGTTTGAATCCAAATGGCCACTCACATGGTGATATTGATAGGACTTGCCTTCATGTATAATCGTAAACTTACTGATTAAACCACCCTTATTATAAGGGTGGGAATAATGAATTTTCGTTGAACGCCGGGATTTCAGCGTTTCTAATGGTTGTATTTCCATGCCCCCTTTTGCAATGATAAACGCTCCAATTCCAGTGGTTTTGTGAAAGAACTGAGATGGTTTCGTATGCGTGTGCATTTTGCCTAACTCGATCAGATGGTACTGACTGCCGGAAAATATTTGGCAAAATTGAGACTTGAACGTAGGAAAGTTAAATTCTTGACCACTTAGGATGAAGCAGTCCAGATCTTCCCGCTCTATTAACTGCTTTATCGTTTGAAGCGCATCGAGCCCCGGCCCATCATTACCGCAATTTGCCGTAGCAATGCGCACCTTTAATGGTATAGGCATCCTTTTACCATACCACTCATTTTTGTAACTTGGCAACGGGTAGCCCAACTCTATTCCATAGTATCGGTAAAAGCCTGGAGTTTAAGACAGCATGGCTATTAAAGAAAAGAAAATCAATAATATAAATACCATCGGCACAACGACATAACCAACCCGCTGACTAATCTTTTTCGCTTTCTCATGTTGGTCTGATTTTGCCAAATTAAAGACATAAAGTGTGGTAAATACAGCAATAAGAACTTGGGCAAAGGTTAAAAATTGAATGGCGTCGATTAACGTAAACTCTGTGACAGGCGGTATCAGTCCATCGATAATATATTTGTTTCCCACGGAAGCGAATAGCGAGCTTAATACATACCCAGAACGCGTACCGATCTCCTTAGGATCAATGAAAAATATGAGCGACGTTAAAATTAATGCCACGAAAAACCCAATAAAATAATTCACAAATAATCGCAAACCCTCTCGCTTCAGACTGATTGTGACTGTCAGTCTTGAATATAACCCATAGGAATAATCTTCATTTCCAAAATTGCTTTTATATTTAAACGGGTAAGTATTGATTTGCATACCTTGAACATCCCATCCTTCGACCTTAAGCGTGTGTATAATCCCACTTTCTTTGAGATCCGGTTTAAACTTGATGCTTAGCAAATCAGACGCATCTTCAATAATGATTTTTAGTTGTTGCCTATCAAATGGGAAATGTTTGACATTCCAATAGTGTAAGTTCGTATTGTATAAGTGGACGGTTGTATAGGTTGTACCATCGGGATTTTTCCCTCGTGTTTGATTGGCCATCCGATAGTCGATAGCGTTGACCACTTCTAAACTTTTTGTCGGGTCATAGTTGGGATCATCCGCGACGGTCCATAGGTAGTAGCCCGCGCTAAACGTGCCTTTGGAATAATCAAAATTATAAAGTGAAGTTAAGTAAATGCCGATGCGAATGGGTTTAACTGGCGCCTGTTTGGTTGCCGCAAAAAGACTTGTATTGAATAACAACAATAAAATCGCGATTCTTATCAATGTATCAATCTTATTGACAAAACTTAGTTAAAGTTTGGTCAAGCATAAGGTAGAAATCAAGTTTTGTGCGAGAGAGCGTCCAAGCCTTACCACCTTCCTGCTTTGGTAAAACTAATCAACAAAGCAACAGCAAACGAATCATCATATCATCTGACGTTGCACACTTTCCATTGTAACGGAATTTGTTGAATTTGCAGGTGGAAAAAATCGTTTGACACCGATTGGCTGCCCCAAGTCAGATATTTGCTTGACAGAAGCGTTCGTGACGCATGATTGTAATTGATTCATTAATTGTGACGCACTCAATCGTTTGCTAGGTGACACTTGCAACATCTGATGAACAACATCCCACAATCGTCGCAATTTTTGACCATCCTCAGTTTGGGGTAAACGCTGTTTAATTTGACAAATTTCTTCATCGATTTCATCTTGCTCTAAACTGGCCATTTCTCCTAAATAAGTTTGTTCATGCTCTTTTCGTTGCAAGCGGTCTAAAATAAAATTTAATTGAGGAAAGTAGACATCTTTTGCATAGGATTTATGCTTAATAACCTCACCTTGCAATAGACCGGCAAATACCAACCCTAAATTCCATATATCAATACCGGGACCTCTTTTTTTGTTAAAAGTAATAATATGATTGTTAGAATAATTGTTTTTATCCATTGCCTCTAACTTTAATATTTCCAATGCCAATTCCGGGGGCATATAACCGGAACTAGAGGTTAAGAAATCCCATTTGCCAATTTCCCCCAGATCACCAATAACCACATCATCGGCTGCTTTATCAAAAAAGATATTGTCAAGTTTGATATCGGCATGAAACAAAAATCCTTCCGTGTTTGAAAATTTATACGGCGTTTTATGAATCGCCTCCATCCCTTTGAGTAAAGACACCATCAATTTTTCTTTATACACCGCACTCATCGGGGTGGATTTACAATCCATTATTAATTGAGTCAAATTTTTATCATACAGCTTGCCTATTTGAGAAGTAGCTCTTCTAAATCCACAAAAATCATAAATTTTCGCAATATGGGGATTCTCACTTAACTGCTTTAAATAGGGAATTAGACTTTTCAGCGTACTATTCTTTAAAACCATCCACTCCCCTCGCGAAAGGTTGTAAACTTTAAAAATAAGCGTATTTTTATTTTTATTTTCATAGATAATATCGAGGTTATCGGGATAAACGATAATCTCACCGTTATGCAAAAAGTCAATATTCACATGCGTTTTACAATTTTGATAGATGCCATTGATAGGTTCCGCATAGCATAATTCATAATCTAAATATTTAGGATTTGTGCTTATGTTCTTTCTTGCAATTGGATAGATAAGGCGGATAAATTCTTCTGTCTCAATT
This sequence comes from Pseudomonadota bacterium, assembly GCA_020051095.1. Lineage (GTDB taxonomy): Bacteria > Pseudomonadota > Gammaproteobacteria > Legionellales > Legionellaceae > JAFIFT01. Next base: position 19,469 of record JAGVJN010000005.1, read on the forward strand.
TTTTGCTCTTCACTCATCGCTAAACTTTTTTGGTAATCGTTAGGCCACTTCATTTCCTCATGCAATGCAGGTGAAAGCGTTTTAGGATATTGAGGATAAGTGGGTTTAAACAAAGTAATGACATTACTTTGCAAGGGATTTGCATTGTCTTTTGCATAACCCACATCAACAAACTGCTGATAAAAAAGCTTGGCATCAAACCCACTCGTCAAAGAATAAATTGCCCCTTTTTCAAGGAGCTCATTGATAGCCCGATATATTTTTGTTCTTTCAACTGATTGGGGTGGGGTGTTTTCTGCATTAAAGGTTTGGCCTGTGTCTTGCAGTATATAGGCATTATCTGAATAAAATTGCGGATGGTCTTGTTTCAACGTCTCAAATAACGCCTTCCCGTTTTCTGTTTCCCAGAATCCCCCCCCAATAAGGCTTGAGATCAGTAAACATTTTAAGCTGGTAAACCGTTTTCGAATATCAAACGATGGAAAGTGGTTGTTATATGTCTGAGGGATGGTATCGCCGAGACTTGTTAATTCATTGAGAAAGCCAGGTTTTCGAAACCACCCCCGATCACTGCCTTCGGTTTCAATTCCTAAAAAAGGAAACCATGTGCCTCTTGAATGCGAATTTTCCCCGGAAGAGCAATAAAATGGCACACCATCAATAACGGATAATTTTCTCGATGTTCCTTGACTAGTTTTAAAAGTAACATAATGAACGAGTGACGTGGACATGCTATAACCAACCTTTTTTTGTATATTAATTCGTCAATATTGGTCGTGTATTATATTTGCTCATTGTTAAGGTAATATTAACAATTGATGCACGTTTGCGCCACTCTGTACAAGGATAATTTCATAATAGCCCAGTCGTTGCGAGCTTTGCGAAGCAATCCAGTTCGATCTCTGAACAAATATCCGTTCTGGATTGCTTCACTACGTTCGCAACGACGGCTTATTATAAAAATTGTCCGATACAAAGTTTTCCCGAAAATGGGAGCAAAGACATTAAGCAAAACTAATAACCAGAACACCACCCAAAATGAATAAACCACCAATAATCACCGAAAGATTGATGTGAACCTGATTAAATAAGAACCAAGTGAATACCATCGTAAACAAAGGATAGGTTAGCTCAACAATTCCCGCTGTCGTCGCATTTTTAAGCGTGATGGAGGTGACGATAAAATAACTGGCTATGAGGACAATGACTACCTCAGCTAACGTTAATAATAAGAGATTGGAATTCGTGGATAATAGCTCAACATCCTTTTTCATCGTGGTGAAATAAGAAATACCAGAAAACAAGACACTGCCGATTAACATTTCCATAGCCAATAAGGTAGCAGGGGAAATGCTGTTCACGATTTTTTCGGTTAATGCATAATTAAATCCCCATAAGATAGCGGCAAAAATAGCAAAGGCAAACCACATAACAGACTCCTGGGGTTATCATCGAATGGTTGTTTTATCCAATAATTTGCGACAAACTAGACATATTCCTAGAGACACAATGATGTTCAATTTATAAAAAATAGTTTCCGACATCCTACTGGTCTTTGAAACAGGTTGTTCATTTTATCATATATATGAATAATTTTCAACCATTCCTATTGCTTGCATAGATGGATAAACTAAAATCTTGATGATAAAATTAGCAACAAATCACTGTTTTATCCTGAGCTCACTTTGATTTATGTCATTTTTTCTATAGGCCAATTTGTCAATTCAAATCTTGATTCCCTAAAAGAAGGCTTTTCTTCATGGTTTAAAGAAAATAGTAATCCCAACACTGGTGAAAGCGTGTGGGAATGGATGAGAACGTCTGGCCAGTTAAAATCGCTGAGGTTAGGTCAAATTACCACGAGTGACCTTCACAATGCTTTTAATTCAGAATTTGACGTAAATATGGATTTTAAGAAATTTAGCACTATTTTTAATTCGATGTGTCTGGTTAACCAAGAAATGTTAGATCGCATCAAGAATTACAAGGAATATTTAGACAAAACAGATGGCGTTCAATTTATTTTGGTATCGCATACCAACTATTCACACCTCAATTTTATCTTGTCACAAATAAGCCCCATTCTGCAAAATACAATCACCGTCATGAGCAAGGAGAAACCTTGGGATATCGACGCGAAATTTGTCTTGGTCCCCTCAATGGTTTCTCAATGCGAAGAGCACAAAGATACCCTGGCTTTTGCGATGAAAGAATTAGTTATAACTGAGAATGATCCGATCATCTCATTTTTAAACAGCATTAAAGGATTGGATCATGAGAAATTTCAGTATACAGACCCTGGCCAAGATCATGAACAAGTGACTGAAGCGATAGACAAAGCACACAGCTTGCATTTGTCAATTAGATATTAGTAGTACCCGCTTAAATTATTTTAACTTAAACACCTATCGAATCGTCATTCTCGAATACGGAGGATTCATGGATTATTGTTAACCCCTCTATTTAGTGATACACTCCGCTGCCAGGCCTCAAGAGGTTTTGCTAGATGGTGCGGGTGTAGTTCAATGGTAGAACTTCAGCTTCCCAAGCTGATAGCGTGGGTTCGATTCCCATCACCCGCTTATAAAACCAACACAATTACCAGTTCATCGTTTAGACGTTGCTTTTTAGACATATCACTTTCAAATAACTTTCTTCATTTTACCTTCTCCCCAAACATGGGGAGAAGGTGCCCGTAGGGCGGATGAGGGGTTACCGAATCGAAGTTATTATTTTGATGGATAGCACATTGTGCTTAAGATGCTATAGCCTAGCTAAATCCTGGCTAATGCCGATGAAAAGTTAATGTTTTTAAAGCTTGTTCTAAATCCTGACTCGATTGTAGCCATTTAATTGTGCTCTGATAAGAACGATCCATATAGTCTTTTGTTTGGGATAAATCCGTCGGGTTTGTTGTAATTGGGCACAGTGGCGGAATAACATGGAGTGCTTTATTCGTTTGATTAGCATGAATATCACTTAATAGCCGCTGTTGTATAAGTAAACTGATTGAATGCATCAACATGCTAACTGCTCTATCTGGGGGAGACGTTAAATCGCAAGCATACCCTGTGGGCAATACCCATATACTTTCTGCACCAAGTTTAAGTGCGTAAGATATGGGAGTATTGTTGACAACCCCGCCATCAACAAGTTGGTCCTGCCCGAAATTAACCGGGGGAAAAACACCCGGTATCGCAGCGCTGGCAGTAATGGCTTCAACGGCATTGCCTTCTGATAGAATGACTTCAGCCCCGCTTTTAACTTCTGTGGCAATAACATGGATTGGAATTTTAGCCTCTTCTAACAGCGTGTAATCCAAATTTTTGCGAATGATGGATTTAAGTCCTTCGTTGGAAACCAAGTGATTGCGGTGGCCAAAAATCCCCAAAAAAATGTTCTTGAAATTGCTTGGGAAAATATGGTGTCTTTTCATTTGCAACCATATGCTTTTTAGTCGATTTGCACCCGCGAGAGTCGGATCGCCTGCGATGAGTGATGCATTGATAGCCCCTACCGATGTTCCAACGATGAGATCAGGAAATATACCATTTTCCATCAGCGCTATTAGCATGCCTACTTGGACTGAACCAAGACTTCCCCCACCGGATAGAACAAATGCTGTTTTCATATGTATCCCTTTCAATAGTTCCACAGTATTTAGTTTAGATTATTCTATGATAGTTAGGGTTCGTAAATTAAAGTGGTATTTCATTCGAGTTGAATTATAATATTTGTTCCAAGACTACCCAACGGCTTGTATGAATGACCCAGCTCCTGATCTGGCAATAGCCTCCACACCCAGTACCGATGTTACAAAACATTGCTACGCCGTGATTGTCATAGGAGCAGGGATTGCTGGTCTTACTGCCGCGGAAAAGCTTATCGATGCGAATCAAGATGTCTTACTTCTTGAATCACGCGATCGTATCGGCGGCAGAATTGATACTAACTATTCCTGGGGTGAGCCAATCGAGCTAGGGGCTTCGTGGTTACATGGCAGTGAAGTCAATCCGGCTAAACATTTGTTTCGGCCCAATCAATTAGTCACCAACAGCTATCATGTTGACGACAGTGATGGCATGTTAGGGGATTTTGCCCTTTATGATCAAAAAGGACAGAAAATAGCGAGTCACGAAATAAGCGAGTTTAAGTCATTGATCAAGGATTTCCTTCACAGCATGGAAACCACCAATCCAGAGTTGGATTTTGATATGGCGTTTAATAATTATGCCATCTCTCAAAAACTCAGCGATAGACAAGAAGCCCTTTTATATTATGCATTACAAAACATCTATACCTATGAATATGCAGAAAGTCTCAAAAAATTAGGGTTTGCGAGCGAAGAGCCTTATATAAACACCACCTGTGACGGCAAAAACGCCTTAGTTGTCGGTGGTTTTGTTACGATATTAGAAGAAAAAAGTAAAAAAATTCCTATCCTCTTTCATCAAGGCGTTAGACGAATTGATTATTCAGGCAACGTCATTCACGTCGATACAGATAAAGGACATTTTCAAGCAAAGAAAGTCCTCATTACTGTCCCCTTGGGGGTCTTAAAAGCGAACAAAATTCAATTCTCACCCAATTTACCCATCGAAAAGCAACAAGCAATTAGGCAGCTTGAGATGGGCATTTATGATAAACTTTATTTAAAATTTGACCATGTTTTTTGGGATAGAGGGCATGAGTGGATAGGTTTATTACCAAAGCAGAAAGAGTACGGGTTTAATATTTTTAATTTTTACAAATACACCATGCAGCCGATATTGTTAGTCTTTATCAGCGGCCAGTTAGCCCATGAAAAGGGGCGTGAATCCTTAACCAGTTGGGCAATGAAACACCTACGGACCCTTTATGGTAATGATATACCCGAACCAACGAGTACCATGCAAACAAATTGGGCGGACGACCCCAACACGCTGGGTAGTTATTCGTACTTGCCCTATCAATATGACGCTGGCCTTTACCAAATCATGGCAAACCCTGTCACAGAAAAACTATTCTTTGCCGGTGAAGCAACCTCTACCACCGACCCCAGCACTATCCACGGTGCCTACCTTTCCGGCTTGCGTGCTGCAGATGAAATCCTTTCCTCAAAGACAGCAATGGGAAGCACCGATTCTTCCCTAAGCACTTTATAAACCCATATCAACATGCCAAACTTAGAAGCAAATTCGCTAAGGAACAACCCTAGCTTTGTTGAACAAACGATGTTACTTTAAAGATATTGATGAAATTTAACAGGGATGAATAAATATCACCAAACCCAGCTGTTCTGTAGCGATAGATGGTTAATGATGTTTTGTCTTGTATGTCCTGAAAGTGTTAGTAACCGTTAGTGCTCTAAACAAATTAGGAGAAAACGATGGCTTCTTTTCACTTCTTTAAACCTAACCAGGCTCAAAATAGCGAAGCAACTTCCCCCTCTTGCGAACACCGATTTGCACGATTGTACCATCACCTCATGGTATTATTTGCCAATGAAGACGACAAACGATTTCCTCATCAAACGGTTCTTAAAAAAGCCAATCAAGAATTAGAGGAATTGAAACAAACAGTTATTGATAAGATGCAGGAACATATGAATCAACAAGAAAATTTAACGTCCATACAACAAAAAGCGGATGAACTTTCGGCAGCATCTTCTTCTTTATTCAAAAAAGTTGAAGATGCGCCAGAGTCCTCTTTAGATATCCCAGCATCGCCTTAAAAAAACAGGCAGGTTAGTGTTTGAAATTTCTGCCATGCGTATTACCGTAAGAATGGTCATCCACTATTGAAACTAATTCAATATTTGAATTCTTCGCGATAGCATTTCGAATGCTTGTAATGACCTCTTCAGCACGTTGAAGGCCGACTAAATCAATGTCTGCCTCAACCATAGAGGGATCCTCTTTAAAAGCAGAAATACTCTTAATGGTAAAGGAAGCATTTGTTATATTTGTTAGCACGTTTGAAACGATTGATACCGGTGACTGAGAGGCATTTGCGGGACTAAAAAATCCATGAGGCCCTGTCGAAACCACTTGGCTTTTGGGTACGGATGGGGCTGGGTGTCCATGGTGGTGTGGTGGTTGATATGGCGCAGAGTGGGAATGGGATGAACTGGATGACGCGATTGGTGTTATTTGACCAAGCGGATTAAATTTCCCATAGGAAGATGGTGGAGGTACCGGGTTAGTTGTTGCAAGCGGAGCATAAGGAGCTGCAGGAACATAATAGCCAGTAGGGGCAAAAGGGCCTATTGGCGCATTGGGAGCTGTCTGCACAGTCGGTGAAGATACGACCACCGAAGAAGGAACCGTCACTTTAAAAATTAACTTCATTTCATTTCCTTTTTAAAAAGCCTGGCCCAATAGTATCGATTATTAGTCTATATGTATACCCAATTATTTATACTGCACAGGTTAGCGATGTTAAGTGTTCAGCAAAACGTGAAGCAGAATCTGGTTTAAACCTAAACCACAGCTCTGGTTCAATAAGTTCAAGCTCAGATAGATACCAACTGTCTGCCCCGTCTGCAATTAAATCCACACGTGCATAATGAGGGATTGGTTGACACAATGAGAGAATATTTTTTGCCAATGCGATTGTCGCCATATCCGCCTCATAGGCTGTTACCGTCCCACCAAAATCATCTTGCACGCGAAATTCTCCCTTCTTGGCTTGCTTGCGGATGGCATGCGAATAGTGTCCAGCGAAAAACATGAGTGAAATTTCACCAAATGACAACACCGAGGATTGGAATTGTTGAAATAATAACGATTCTTGTTTGATAAGGTCGGCAAAGATGGATTCATACATGTCGATTTGATCGGCTCTTATGCGATACGTATGATACCCACCTCCGCCAATCGCGGGCTTAATAACCACTTCGCGAAACCCTGTTTCCCTAAATAATGAGGATAACGTTTGTAACTCACCTTGGTTGATAAATCGTGTCGGTGCTATGGCAACGCCATGACCAGATAATGTTTGTAAATAATGCTTGTCCATATTCCAAAGCAATAATGGATAGGGGTTGATAAATCGGGTTAATTTGGTAGTGTTGTGCAGCCAAACCCGAAACGCATCAATTCTTTCAAAATAATCCCAGGTCGCTCGAATCAATACAGACGCTGTTGACGACCAATCAAAGGCCGCATCATCCCAACTGACCCGATGCACGTTAAGCCCCTGTGCTTTTAAGGCGGACATCACTAAATTATCTTCTAATAAAATATTGTTGACATAGGTATTGGGGTTAATTGGGTTGACATAGTCCGCTTTTGTTACCAGGGTTATGTCATAGGTATGGGACATATTTGTTCGCCTTAATTTTAGAGATTGGGGGACAGTCAAGGAGAAAGTCCTGGGTTTGTCATATAAACAGCCAAAGGACCTCTATCGTAATTATCCCCTTTTCCGAATTTATTATCCAGATCAACGACGTTGGATTGGGAATCATGACCATGGACATAATTGATGGAAAATGCTTTTCCTTCAGGCTTATGAACCCTCTCTAAAATCGTATAATTGCGATTCCATAACACCTGCTGGATAGGGCTTGGGGTATTCTCCGTTTTGTGTCTCTCATTCAAACGCTTATAATTGGTACTAAATTGATTTTGCATAATCCAAGATTGAATTTGCCGATTGATTGATGAATACGTTTGAACTAGATGATTCAAATCACTGTCTTGATAGTCAATATTGAGATCCTTAGCTAAATTCGAAAGGATTTGTAAGTCAACTGGCGCATGAGTGTAGAGCGTGATTTCCTGTTTGTTTTTATTCACCGTCATGCCGGGAAAGACCAAGTGTTTCAAATAGTTTGTTTGAATGATTTCAAGAATATCTTGTTTATCAACCAATCCCCTATCAATTAACTTGCCTAAATTTAACATAGAACGCACTAACGATTCGTGGTTGCCCTCCCCGTAAGGATTATAACTGAATGATTTTTCCGGCCGCTCATAGGCGCTTAGGAAAAAATTATTATGATTAGATAATACCACTTCAAAATTAACATTGGCTAAATCTAATTTTTTAAACAGGTGTAAAGTAAAATAATCGTTCATCCCTCTATCACAGAGATCATCGCCTAAAAATCTGACCGGATGGGCTGGATTAATCGACATCGCATTGATAATTGCATGAAATATGGCGATGTCTTTGCTAGTCAGATTGTCCGGGGGAGTATGATAAATTTCCACGAAATTTTGATAATCTTTGGCGGGCATACTGATAACTTCTTGATGAATTAAAAAATTCAGAAGCTTCAAGGCATTACCATGCAAATCACCAATGGTTATTTCCGTATCGGGGCCAAAGTGATTTATTTTTTCTGGATAATGATTTAAGTCAACATAGGCGATTTCTAATTCATTGTATGGCTGGAAGGCGATTGACTGAACGCTCAAAAATGAGCAAAAAATAATGACCCCCATTTTCCATGAATAGCGGTTCATAACAACTCTCCTATAATCATTCTATAAAACAGGAATTACAAAAACACCCATGATCGAGGCAAGACAAGTCTTAACACACCGCACTCACCTTCTCAGGTGGTGTATAAATCGTGTCAAACCTTGTTAAGATATCCTCAAGCAATTCTTTTACCTTAGAAAGGTTACTGATTCTATCTTCGTTTGACAATATTTGAATAGGCCAAAAACTGGGTCCTAGAGTGATTGGACCGTCTTTTTTACTTAAATCATATTCCATGATTTTTAACTCTAAAACAATCGCTTTTAACAACATCTTATGAGCATCCATATGACTCTCAAAAAGAAGGAAATTATCGATATATTGATTAACAGCGATAAATAAGTTGTTTTGGACTGTCACCAAATCAAGTCCTTTAAGCGCCACAATAATCGTATGAAAACTCAAATCCGTGGGAATATCATAGAGTGCATTTTGCAAATTGACTAATGCTGTTTGTTCAATGTCTAATAATTGGTTATCTTCATCGGTCAAAATGTTATTTATCCACAATCGTCCAAGCTCTATCGTCAAAGGTGTTTGTCCTTTTTTGCTATCTTCCTTATCTTTGACAGCCTGATTATCGATTTCTTTTAATGTTGGAATTTGCTCCAAATAGTTTTTAACCATTTCCAAGGTTAAACTCATACACCCTCCTTGTTATAAAAACACGGTACATCCATTACCGCCGTGAAACGAATTGTTAATAGCTTTATTAGTAACATAATTATGTAAAAGATAAAAATTGATGCAGAAACGCCACAGACAAGCAAAAAAATGGACGGTATGACGTTGCGCATGAGGACAAGCAAGCAAAATGAATCGCACTTGATCTTTATGCCTATATTTAGGCCTTTGTGTTTGATATCTACAATTATGTGTTATAATCTACACACGAAATTATTGGCCATTCAATGCATTAAGGTTAAGAGATGAAATTGCAACGATTAAATGACTGTGAAAAAGGTATTAAAACGCTTCCTCCTGGAGAAATACAGTATTATCTTCATCTCGCTATTCTAACAGCGAAAGAAAGACACCAAGATGTTAGCGAAGAATTTATCCATGACCTTGCTGATTTTATCACCAAATTAAATCGTTTTTATGATAATACGGAAGATACCAATCTGAACACACTGGATGACGTATTGACGTCTTATCGTGCCTTACAATCCTCTTCAAAAACCAATTCTTATGGCTATTTGATTCAAACCTATCTTCTTCAGATAGGCTCACTGTTCACGGCAACCTTATTCGGAATTTTAGGTACTCAATTGGGCGGTTTCTGTGGCTTAATCCGTGGCTTATGGAATTTTAACCCGATAAGCGGAACGCTATTAGGAATGATGGCTGGGTTTTATATTGGTGCTGCGTTTGGTTTTAGAACGCCTAAAAAGCTCTTAAAAGATCCCTTGTTAAGACAAACGAAATACGCCCTTGATGGGATCGGGGTTGCAATCAAAGAGTTGCAAGAATCAATAACCATCGCTGACTATATAAAAGATCAAGAAACGTTGCTTATAGAAACCCATTTTGACAACGACCCCGAAAAGTATGTGGAATTCTTAGAAGAAGACATCACCTTTGAAATTCGAAGTTACAAGGCAAGCTTCATAGCAGCTTCCGCCCTGTATGGCTATGTCGGTCAACATGCTTATATTCGCATTCCTATCAAACAAGAAGAATGTTTAATTGAGTTTTCCCCAACTCCTTCGGATACATCCGATCCGCTGGATCAATGCGAAGCGAGGACGGTGAAAGGAAAGGTGATAGTCGAGATGCTAGCCTTACATAATAAATTGATTAAAACACATAGCGGCGATCTCAGTTTTGCATTGCATAAAATGAAACCTGGCGAAGTCGACTGTGTTAGCTACCTTAATAAAATTCTTCTTGGCACTCATCAGAAAGCAGCACAAATATCTCGCTTCTACGACATGAATATTGTCGGACGAGCGATCGGATTTTTTTCAGACTATCTTAGCCCATTTAGGGAATCCTTTTTACAAAAGGCCTTGGATGAGGATCCCATGAGCAGCCCAAGTCAATAACAGGGTTATCATCCTACGAAAAAATAATTTCTAATCAATGCGTTGCATAAACTTGATAAAAAGGGAACACTGAACTAGATTTAATAGTGTTAGTTATTTATGGAGAAAATTTACATGAAAGGAAAAAAAACAACAACACTACTTAAGGCGATTGCTTTTGGTACTATTTTACCAATGGCAACTAGCACTTATGCTGGTGCTGACCGGAGTGCGCTATATAAAGTCGTTTTTGTTCCAACGTGGAACGCTGCGTCTCACCCCGTTGAATACCCAACAGGCCTTGGGCATTTTTCACCCTTAATCGGTGCAACCCATGCTACTGGCTATCATATTTTTAAAGTCGGCACAAAACCAACACCCGGCTTAGAAAATCTTTCTGAGCATGGCCAACATAATCCACTAGATGAAGAAATCAATGCGGCTATCAAAGCAGGAAAAGCCGGTTCTTTAATCGAAACAAAAGAACCGCTAAAAGGTGAAGTTCACCAACCCGCCTCTACAACGTTTACCGCAACGACAAAATTTCCAATGGTCTCCATGGTCGCGATGATTGCGCCAAGTCCTGATTGGTTTGTCGGCGTTGGCGATGTGAACCTCTATAAAAATGGCAAGTGGGTTCCCACAGTCACTGTTGACGCTTATGCTTGGGATTCAGGCGGTGATGATGGCCAAACATATCAGGCTGATGATAAAGACACCAACCCTAAAAAACCAACGACCATGGCAAAAACGAAGCACTTCACGCAAAATGGTAAACAAGTCCCCGTTGGTGTGTTTGTTTTCACAAGAATACCGGGTCAATAATTTTGTAACCCAGATTAGTCCGACTAACTACGCTAAAAAGCGTGATTCAATTGAATCACGTTTTTTTTTTGCTAGTGATTCCTAGCAATCTAATTAATGGATACAATCAATTATATAAAATAAGGGCTTTAGCCCAAGAAATTTCTTACAAAACGTTCCGCATTTCTCGTAAAGACAATTTGCTAGAATTTGGTATTCTAAGATCACGAGGCGAGTAATTGAGACGACATCATGGATGATGTTCAAGCCCAAGGACAAGGGTAGTTCTCAATTCCGACCTCGACCAATTATCCCCGACGTCTTGCCACGTCACTCTGATACACCATTAGCAATATTTTTTCCTCAACAGCCCTAGCATTTCTCAAAGGCTTATCGAGTCCATTGATAATAATGGAAAAAACTAACGGCGAATGCGCCCCGTCAATCACATAACCTGAGAGCGATGCAATGTCATGCATACTCCCCGTTTTAGCAAACACTTTTCCTTCAAGTGCCGTGCCATGCATTCGCCCTTCCAAACTCCCTGAGCGACTTGATTGCGGTAAGGCTTTTAATAGAAATTCTCTCATGGGCTTATCTTTGTAAATAGCCGCCAATAAACTAACCATATGGTTTGCCGTTATCAAATTATAGCGTGTTCCTTCGCCATCGTAGAGCCGAACCCCTTTCATATTAATTTTCGTGTTTTGTGAAATGAGTTTTTTAATGGCAAACGTCCCATGTTTATAAGATCCCTCTCCCGTTTGAGAATAGCCAAGTTCTTTTGTGATGCTATTGGCATAGATATTATTTGACTTCTTAAGCATGCGCTTAACCAATTTAAATAAGCTAACCGATTCTATTCGAGCGATCTCTTCTGCATCATTGGGTGTGATGCCATTGTTTATGGGCGTTGCTAGTTTAATGCCTTGTTCCGTTAAGCGACTCTTTATTTCCTGCTTTGCACGTAATAAAGGATTGGGAACGGCTAATTTCATGGTGACGGGATTTTTAGATTTGAGCATACATCCATAAAGACGCATGGTATTGTTAGGCTTCACTTCGATATTAAACTGGCAGTGATTATTTTTATCCTGTTTACTGGCAGTTTTTAGATGGTTGATAATGGTGATGCCCGTGTTTGCTTGATTGGTTGCTACCGCGACCGGCAAATTGGCCCGCTGGGATGGGAGAAATTGATAGGCAACGGCATTTTCATTGATAATCGCCGCTGTATCGGGTGCCGCATAATACCAACCCATATCATCATAGGACGTGCCGTCCGGATAATCAGGCGATTTAAAGCGAGAACTATCAATCACAACCTTGGTTTGATGATTCACCATGGACTGCTTTAAATTGGATAGTAAACTAGTCAGCTCTTCTTTTTTAAACGAAGGAGACCCCCCAAAGCGAAGATAATACTGGTTGGCCTTATGAAATAATTGCGTCACAAATCGATAGTTTGGCCCCAATCCATAAAGGGCTGCAATGGCTGTATAAACTTTAATGCCGCTGGCTGGCGATAATAATTTATCCGCATTCCTTTGATATAAAACGCGATTTGTTGCTATATCCTTCACGACAACAGCGACCGTTGCATTGGGCAATTGTTGCTTAATCAATTTCTCTATTTGTTCATTAAGCGACTGTCCAGCCGCTGCCGAATGAAAAAAAAATACCGTTGCAAAAAGGGTAATAACAATGCGATACATAAAATAAACCTGCATGGCGTTAGTCAATTAACCAGGTTGGGAATCATTCCTGGACTCCTGATCGCCCTCATCTATCAAATCAATTCGATTATTTTTATTTAAACATTGGATAGAACAGGACTTATGCAAAACATCAAAGTCTTGGCAAATAATGGTGTTTGGCATAGTCCAATAGGAGCAAGTCATTACTGATAAATTATCACCTTCGTCAATAATATGGTAGTTACGACGCAATAAAAAAAATGCTTGACTTGCTTGAAAGTAATTAAATTGACATTTCCATACATATCTGTAACTGTCAAAAGACATTCAATGCCTGTGAACAACAATGGATAACACACAACGATTTTCAAATCGGGTAGAAAATTACTTATTGGCTAGACCTGGTTATCCACAAGCTATCGTGGATTTGCTGAAAGAAAAATGTCATTTAACGGCTCACTCCCTCGTTGCTGATATTGGTTCAGGGACAGGAATATTTACCAAATTGCTATTGGACGAGGGAATTCAGGTATTTGGTGTCGAGCCAAACCAAGCCATGCGACAAGCTGCAGAGAAATATTTAGCCAACTATTCCCTCTTTCAGAGCATTGATGGACAAGCCGACCATACGCAATTACCCAAACATAGCATTGACCTTATCACCGTCGCCCAAGCGTATCATTGGTTTAACAAAGAACAAACGGAGGTTGAATTTTTAAGAGTTCTAAAACCCACAGGGTCTCTTTTTTTAGTTTGGAATCTTAGGGAAAACAATACCCCGATCATGAGAGACTACGAGCAACTGCTCATCGAATTTGGTACAGACTATCTCAATGTTTCTGCTGAAAATGCACAAAAGCAAGCACTAACGTTTCATGGCCAAGCGTTTAAGACGCATTCCTTCGATAACCATCAGGACCTCAACTGGCCACAGTTAAAAAGCAGATTATTGTCGTGCTCTTATATTCCGAGTGAAACAGCCCCTAATTATAACGCGATGATGCATACCCTTGAGAACCTATTTAATAAACACCAACGTAACGGTGTGATTCATTTTTCTTATATCACCAAATGCTATTATTTAAATCTCGTATTTTGAAAAGTCATTTATTATATCATTTTTGGTCATGTACAACAAATTTTGAACCATTCTGCCCTCGTTACCCTCCTTAATGGGGAATAGGGATTCTAATTCGCTTTTTTGCTCGCTTTGCGCTTGCCTATGCGAATCTTCATTGCCATAATTGGCGGCTTTTAACGAATTGAGAAGCAGGATGAAAAAACGATATTTAACGCTGGCCATTTTTTTGATTAGTTCAGTGCAAGCTAACCCCATTCTTTTAAAAGCAAAACGGTATTTGGATGTTCAAGCTGGCAAATATGTAAGTCCTGCAGCGATTTTAATCGAAAATGACACGATAACGGCTATCAATCCGCAACACGTTCCCAAATCGGCGCAAATCATCGAAAAACCACAGCTAACCTTATTACCTGGATTAATGGACATGCATGTCCATGTTCATTTTGAGTTTACACCAAATTATGCCTTGGAATATATTCAAACTGATGCCGCGATGGCAACCTTAAATGGTGTTAAAAATGCTCAAACGCTATTAATGGCTGGTTTCACCACCATTCGTGATATTAGTCAAGGTTATCCAGGCAATACCTTAGTTGATGTTGCCCTTGCAAAAGCCAGTGAAGAGGGAATCATTGCCGCCCCCCATATCATTCCTGCGGGCCATGCGTTAAGCATCACTGGCGGACACATGGACCCGGAGATGGTCGGCAATTATCGCAGTGCTCATATTCCTAATAGCTATAAAAATGGTGTGGCGGATGGGGTGGATGAAGTTGTTAAATCCGTGAGATACCAAATCAAATATGGCGCAAAAGTGATAAAGGCGGGAGCGACAGCCGGCGTATTATCTCACGAGTCCACCGTGGGTGCCCAGCAATACTCCTTTGAAGAATTAAAAGCCATGGTTAACGAAGCGGCACGACACGGTGTGTATGTCTCGGTACATGCTCATGGCACCCAAGGAATAAACGATGCAATTAAAGCCGGTGTCCGCTCTATTGAACATGGATCCTTATTAAGCGATGAAAGCATCCGTTTAATGAAAGAAAAAGGAACCTATTTAGTGCCGACCTCTTACCTTGGCTATGCCATCAACTACGACATGTTACCCAATGATATCCGTCAAAAAGCAGAATATGTCATTCCGAAAGCACGGAAAAGCTTAGAAAAAGCGATACAAGCTCATGTGAAAATTGTATTTGGTACCGACACACCCGTCTTTCCTCATGGGGACAATGCAAAAGAATTTAGTGCCTTAGTCAAGCGGGGAATGTCTCCCATCGATGCCATCCGAACATCCACCACCAATGCGGCGGAAATGATGGATATTAAAAACAGGGGCCAAATTAAAATCGGTATGTTGGCTGATATCATCGGTGTTGAAGGTGATCCGATGACAAACGTAACCGTCCTTGAAAAAGTGAAATTTGTGATGAAAACAGGTCGGACTTATAAAGACAGTTAATTTTTTGGTTGATCATCATTATTGATGGACTTTCCTTATCCCACTATGCGTTTTTCCTGGAAGTTTTAGGTAAAAAATCCGGCGGATTTTCCCCTAGTTGTTTTTCGAGATCGATTTCTCGATCAGGGGATGCAGCTGGGAAAAATAGCCTCATCCAATAGTTTGCTGTTGAAGGGAAACAACATGCCCCATAACAAACCCCAAGCAGTACACTAACGGGAATGGTCCCCAGTGCCGCTCCTTTTTCTTCTCTCGTTAGAGAGTCTTTTATTAACCAATAGATCAGTGCATGGCTTCCACCCATCGCTATCGCTAATAAGAAGGAACAACATTTGCTGTAAATGGGGTGATGTTGAACATGATAAACAGCCTTTTCTATGCGCTCTTCTCGCTTTTCAAGCTCAAGTTGATAGTTTTGTTCTTCTGCTTCTTTAAGTTTTGCGATTCCTTGATCGACATACTTCTTAATTTCAGGAGGAATCTCCTTGTTATAAAAGCTAAAAAAGGTGCTCGGAGATGTTTGGTATAATTTTTTTGCAGCTAATTCAGATAGTTTTGGGAATGCCATTCTGTTTACTTTGAAATCAAAAGAGCGATGAGTATACAGGTTCCATAAAATACACTCAATTAAAAAATCACAAAGATCATTCCTGGATTCAATTGCTTGATTTTAACTCGTTTTTGACTAAAATTAAATAAGCAAGGACATTTTAAGGAAAACGATTATGAAGAAGGCAGTCTCAATCAGTCTGGTATTTGGTTCTATCTTATTATTAAGCGGGTGTGGCTTTAATTTCTGCCAACAGAGTGGCGGCTGCAGCACAGCTTATACCGGTTGTAACACAGGGTGCAATACAGGCTGTTCAACCGTTAGCTATGCAAGTACGTGTTCGAGCCCTTGCAATCGCATGAAATATTGCAACGATTATGACACTTGGTATCAAAACGATTATAACTAGTCACCTTCGCTCACCTCACACTTCGCATATAGATGGGCATTGGGTATTTATCTCAAATCCATCTTTATGTATTTCGCCTGTCTAAAAAGATAGCGAAATAATCATCCATAAGTTTCAACCACCTCTTGCCATTGTTACCCATTGTTTTTAGTATATTTTTTACAGTAAGATGGACATCAAATAACATCTAGACTTACGAAAAGGACATGTCATGTTATCACCCGAGCAAGTAAAAACCGTCGAAGACGCTAAACTCATTGTTGAACAACGTCAGTTAAGTCACGTCAAAGTAGGCATATGCGACATGGATGGTGTCCTACGTGGCAAATACATGCATAAAGATAAATTTTTCTCCGCTATCGACAAAGGCTTTTCCTTCTGCGATGTGGTATTAGGTTGGGACAGCAAAGATAAACTCTATGACAATGTCCAGTATACGGGCTGGCACACCGGTTATCCGGATGCGCCTGTTCAAATCATAGCAGATAGCTGCCGTAACATCGCTTTTGAAGAGGATCAGCTGTTATTCCTGTCAGAGTTTCAAGGGGAAGCGAAAGCCATCTGCCCTCGCTCCGTACTAAAGCGTGTTATCAAAAAAGCCAATGACATGGGATTTGAGCCTATGGCAGCTTTTGAATATGAGTTCTTCTTATTTGATGAAACACCGGATAGTGTTCGCGAGAAAGGCTTTCGTAATTTAAAAACCATCACACCGGATTTTTTTGGTTATTCGATGATTCGAAATTCTGTTTATGCTGAGCTGTATCATGATATTTTAAACATGTCAGAGATGATGCGTTTTCCAATCGAAGGCCTGCATACAGAAACAGGGCCAGGCGTCATTGAAGCGGCCTTAGTCGTCGATCATGCGTTAGAATCTGCTGATAAAGCCGAACTATTTAAAACCTTTATGAAAGTCCTGGCTCAGCGCCATCATCTGATGGCAACGTTTATGGCAAAATGGTCGTCAGATTACCCGGGTCAAAGTGGCCACATCCATCTCTCCCTTCGCGATAAAGCAACGGATAAATCCGCGTTTTACCAAGCGGATGCACCCCATGGCATGAGCCAAGTGCAGAAACATTTCCTTGGCGGACAACAGCAACTAATGCCACACTTTTTAGCTATGGTTGCACCGACAATTAATAGTTATACTCGATTAATTCCCGGCTTTTGGGCGCCAACCCATTCCACTTGGGGGATTGAAAACCGAACAACCGCATTGCGTCTCATTCCAGGACAAGACAAAAGTCAACGCCTTGAATACCGTATTGCTGCTGCCGATGCGAATCCCTATTTGGCTTTAGCGGCAGCTCTTGCGTCGGGACTTTATGGTATCGAGCATCAACTTGAACCGTCAGAACCGATTACTGGGAGTGCTTATGATGTTGACCACCCCGCACAGTTAGCCTTGCCAAAGACATTGATGGAAGCTGCACAAAATCTTCGGGATTCCGAAGCCGCACACCTCCTGTTTGGAAATGAGTTTGTGGATCATTTTGCCAGCACACGAGAATGGGAGACTCGGCAATATAACGCCCATATCTCAGATTGGGAACTCGATCGCTATTTTGAAATTATTTAGAGGAATGCATGAAATCTACGCTACAAGTCATTAGTCCCATCGATCAATCCATCTATGTGGAACGTCCCTATGCCAGCGAACAAGACATTTCAACCTGTTTGGAATTAAGTCATGCCGTTCAGAATCGCTGGAAACAGACTGCGCTTAATGTTCGTAAGGCGCTCTGCCGGGCAGCAGTTTTTAATCTTCTTTCGCAAAGACAAGCCATTGCCAGTGAGTTAAGTTGGCAAATGGGGAGGCCAATTGCCTATGCCGGCAACGAACTCGATGGGCTGGCCGAAAGAGCACATTATATGATAGATATTGCTGACACAGCGTTAGCCAACATTCAAGTGCCCCCAAAAACTGGGTTTAAGCGATTTATCAAACGAGAACCTCTCGGCACTTGTTTTATCATTGCCCCCTGGAATTATCCTTACCTGACAGCAGTCAATGGCATCATCCCAGCACTCCTTGCCGGCAATACGGTTATTCTAAAACACTCCGCCCAAACCCCGCTGGTTGCAGAGCGATTTTTTCAAGCGTTTACTGAAGCCGGTCTCCCCGAGGGCGTATTTCAATTCATGAACTTAAGCCATACCCATACTGAACAAGTCATTCAATCTGATTTAATCAATCAGGTTGTGTTTACAGGCTCGGTTAGTGGCGGCAAACAAGTTGAAAAAGCGGCACTGGGTCGGTTTATTCCCATTTGCTTAGAGCTGGGCGGCAAAGACCCTGCCTATGTTCGAGCCGATGCTAAGCTAGATTATGCCGTTGCAACAACGATGGATGGGGCATTCTTTAACTCAGGTCAGTCTTGTTGTGGCATTGAACGAATCTATGTTCATCGCGCTTGTTTTGATGAATTTATTCACCAATCAAAACTATTGGTGAACCAATATCGACTGGGGCCTGCAGACGATCCATCCGTTACCTTGGGCCCCATGGTCAGTGCCCAAGCCGCAGACTTTGTCCGCAAACAAATCCAAGAAGCGATTAAAAGTGGTGCCACACCCTTGATTGATCCTACTCATTTTGACCATGATAAACCCGGCACAGCCTACCTTGCCCCACAAATATTAGTCAATATCAACCATCAAATGCGCATCATGCAAGAAGAAACGTTTGGCCCTGTCGTTTGCGTGATGGCCGTGGATAGCGATGAAGAAGCAATTTACTTAATGAATGATAGCCAATATGGGCTAACCGCTTCTGTCTTTAGCGAAGATATTGATGCGGCAGTTGCTATTGGCGAGCAAGTGCAAACTGGGACGTTTTTTGTCAACCGCTGCGATTATCTCGACCCAGCCCTTGCATGGACGGGGGTGAAAGATTCAGGCCGTGGTTGCTCGTTATCCGAACTGGGTTTTGCCACCTTCACCCAACCAAAGTCATTTCACATTAAGCAGTTGAGTAAATAATTATGAATCAGTTTTTACAAGCCACTTGGAATTATCCAACATCCATCCATGTTGGAGCCGGAAAAGTCAATGAGCTCGGCAAATTATGTCACCAAATAGACCTGACTACCGTCTTATTGGTAACTGATCCAGGCTTAGTTCAACTGCCCTTTTGCCAACAATTGATCGCAAACGCTCAGCAATCAGGACTCACCATTCCTGTTTTTTCCAATATCCAATCAAACCCTACGGGTGAAAATGTTAATGCAGGCGTTGATGTCTATCGTCATCATCATTGCCAAGGTGTTATCGCTCTGGGGGGTGGTTCCGCAATAGATGCCGGTAAGGCAATTGCCTTGATGAGTGGCCAAGAACTCCCTCTTTGGACATTCGAAGATGTTGGCGATAATTGGCGTAAAATCCGTGTTGATGGTATTGCACCGAGTATTGCCATCCCAACAACCGCGGGCACGGGTTCAGAGGTAGGGCGCGCATCCGTTATCACCGATGCCAAACACCAAGTAAAACGCATTATTTTTCACCCACTCATGTTGCCTAAGCAGGTAATCCTTGACCCTGAATTAAGCGCAAGCTTACCCGCACCACTGACTGCCGCAACCGGCATGGATGCGTTATCTCATAGCTTAGAAGCCTATTGTGCCAAAGGATACCACCCAATGGCGGATGGCATAGCCATGCAAGCTATGGCTATGGTAAAAGATAATTTACTCAAAGCATATCAGGATGGACATAATTTAGAGGCTAGGACCCATCTCTTGGTTGCCTCAGCGATGGGGGCAACTGCATTCCAAAAGGGCCTGGGCGCCATGCACGCCTTAGCGCATCCGTTAGGCGCCGTTTATAATGCCCATCATGGCCGCTTAAATGCCATTTTAATGCCATATGTGTTAATGGCTAACCGACCTGCAATTCAATCCCGAATTGAAACAATAACGCCTTTTTTAAAGATTGCTAATGGCTTTAATGGGTTTGTCGATTGGATAATCGAACTAAGGCGCTCACTTGCCATTGAACCTTGCTTACGTGACATTGGCATCGATGAAGCACACGTTGAACGCATTGCCTACATGGCAACCGAAGATGCTGCCGCGGCCTGCAACCCTGTTTCGTTTACTGCCGCAGACTACGAACAGATATTGCTTGCTGCCATTGATGGGAAGGTTGGCTAATGGTACGCTTAGGACTCATAAATTGTGATCCACTATCACCACAGGTTATTGAACAGTATGGTGACTACCCAACGATGTTCGCCAACTTTTTTGCATCCACCCGCTACCCAATTACATGGACAGTTTTTGATGCCGTGAACCAAGCACTGCCGGAAAATGTGCATGATTTTGATGCGTATGTCATTACCGGCAGTCGTTATGGCGTGCTCGATCCCGATCCCTGGATCCAAATGTTGTTAACGTTTATACAACAGCTTTGGAAGTCACAAATCAAAACCATCGGCATTTGTTTTGGCCATCAAGCCATAGCGCAAGCCTTAGGCGGACAAGTCAATCGCGCAGCCAATGGCTGGGGGTTAGGCGTCAGTAAAGCAACGATATTAGAGCAAAAACCTTGGATGAAACCCTGGCAACCTGCGTTCCAGGTTTGTGTCAGCCATCAAGATCAAGTCCTAAAATTGCCGCCTCATGCACAATGTTTAGCTAAAACGAATCACTCACCGATAGCGATGATGGAACTTGGTGAAATATTCTTATCCTTTCAAGGGCATCCTGAATTTAACCAAACCTACGCTCGATATTTAATTGAAAAACGAAAGGGTTTATTTGAAGCTGAAATCTATGAAAACTTTATCAGCTCCTTATCCTTAAGCATTGATACCGAATTACTTGCAAACTGGGTAGTGAATTTTATAGTTCTTCCAAAACGCTAAACTCACTGCCTTACCACCAACCTATCTGTTCACATTTCAACAAATTCATTGATTAAAAGATCACATTATGTTATAAATGCTCATCATATTAACATTTATATCATTTTAAATTCAGAATCTCATACGGAGCAAAACATGCGTTTATCTCTACCACCGGCTAACTTTAAAGAGTTACATACACTCGTCGAACACTATAATCAGGTTCCCGAAGAGGAAAAGGTTAAGCAGCTATTTTATCTACAACAAATAAACTATCTATTAAATACGCTAACCTATGACGAGGATCTGTTTCTTTGGGTACACCAAAAAGGAGAGGAAGGTTGGCCTAAAGCTTTAAAACAAATGGGCATTAATGTGTATGGATCGTTTTTTCTAAAAACATTTCAATTTGCTCAAGCCGTTTCAGAAGCGGTTAAAGAAACCGTTGATTACGATAAAACGCCCATTGATGTCCATGAAAATCCATCCCTTCGCTATGATTTGATGCAAGAAAGAGATGCATTATTTGAGAAAAACACCCCATACGATGACTGTAAAGAGAAATATATCAAGCTATCTTGTCAATTAAATGCGATCAATCAGGCTGATGAACACACTAAAAGAAAAATAGCCAATCAAACATTAATTCTCGCAAACGCAAAACAAAAAATTCATCATATCGTCTATCCTGATACCGAAATGACGACCGGAACCGGCTATCAAACAAAAGCGCTAGGTAACCATGTCAATAATTACAATTATACATTCTCCATGAACGGTAGCCCTAAGAAAATGGTATTTCGTGCCGAAGACCGATTAAGCCGAAAAGACGACCAAATTTTGGAGAGTTTACCCGTCTCAAAGTACTTCATTGAAGATTATGCCATGTTCATGATGGCATTTAAGGAGAAAGAAGAAGATGAAATTGCTATTCAGCCAGTGGCATTAAGCCAATTTGCTAAAAAAGGTGATTTATCAAACATTGCCAAAACATTAAGAGAAAGTCCTACAAAAGCCAATGACATTGGGTCTCAAACGATCTACTATTTTGAGCAATTAGTTGATTTTTGTACGAAGTTGATTAACTCAGGGCACTACCATCCCGATATCAAGTTAACCAATTTCTTAGTAGATAATAATTTAATCCGCGTCAGCGATAGAAAAACCATTATCAAAGACAAGCAACCTAAGGCTGGAATGATACGTAGTACGCCAATGTTTGCACCAAATGAATATTTGCTATGCCTTAACCCTAGCATGGATGGATTTAACTTCCATGGCTTATTAAATAACATGGACATGGAAGCATTTATGGCTTTCCAATTAGGCATGGCATTAAAACAGTTTTTGATTTTAACCCAAATGGAAGAGCTTCCCAATGAATTCAGGGATCCCGACTTAAGCGTCGCATCCTATTTTAAAAAGCCCACCAATGTCATCCATAATTTATCCTTATTAATTAAAGAGCTTACCCGAGAAGACCCCAATAAACGCTTGAAAGTTACCAATATTCAAAAACTGCTAGGCCATCGAAACAAACCTGTTGATGAGTTTATGAAAGAAATCGAGAAGGTGCTCCCTTCTTCTGATTTAGGAGTTCAAGAGGATATTGATAAGATCCAAGAACTTCTTAAGCAGGACTTAACTGGCCAGGCATTGCTAGAAGGCGCAAACCCCCTCTTCAATAAAATAAAAACAATGCAACCTAAAGAGCATCGGGTAATCCGCTTGGCAGAAAAATTAGCCATCAAATGCTACGATAATGCTTCTAAGGATTTTTGCTCAAAACTTGTTAACGATATCGATAGTTTAATGGCAAAGCACGCCCAATATGATTGGGATAGTGCGCCTTGGTATCGGAAATTTCTTCATTATGTCACCTTTGGCTGGTTCAAAGTTAAGAGCACAACGACGGAAGAATATTTATCCAAGGTAAACCATGGATTGAATTTAAAAAGTGATGCGTTTCGAGCACACTTGCCACAATTTTTCTTCTTACCTGACAATCATCTTGATGCGTTAGGGAAATCGAAAGTTGAAAACTTGGGTATTTTTATCAATGTTCATCTAAAAGAAATTGATAAATCGTTTGACAAACAATCATCAAACTCAGGTTCTGCAAGCTCCGATTCAGAATCACCCAAAGGTAGCCCAAAAGCCTTAGGAACCCTTAGCTCTGAGGAAGATAACAGCAGCACTGGCTCATTACCAACAGGTTCTGTCCAGATTAACACTGGCAAGATTGCCGTTGAGGGGTCTAAAGAGGATGCTAAATGGTCTAAAATATGTGATAGCCTCCTGAATGAAAGTAAAAAAAAGCCATCGAAGTTAGAGTGGGTTGGTAGTCATAACTCTATTTTCTCCAAAGGAGATAGCGAAAGGCATAAAAAATTGAAGCGTCCTCCTCTTAGTGAAAAAACGTTTGTTCCACCAGAAGATGTAGCACCTGCTATTGGTAAATAGCTATTAGAGTGATGCCCTGAAAAGCCGCTGAATCACAGCTTCGCTTGATGCCTGCTTAATCCCGCATTAGGCGAAGCCGTGATGCGGGATTTCGGTGATAACAATTGCGATCTTTCAATCAAAAATATACGCCACCCGTAATCGATGCCCATCGGGGCATTGCCCTAAGAAAGTATATCCATACCCCATATTCATAGGCTTTTGGATAACGTCGACATGCCGTTGTTGCCAATGCTGATAATAGCTATCGACTGCTTCTTGATTATCAACCATCACACACAATTCACTAGAGCCAGGGACGCCATCGGTCTTCGGAGACACCGCTTGTTTTGACCAAAAACCAAGCTTGATACCGTTTTTAAGTAGAACAATGGAGTAATTCTCGGAAGAAGGGATATGCTCACCATCAAATAAGGCGGCATAAAACGCCCCACTTTTCGATGGCTTTTCAACATAATAAACAATATAATTGGGTAAACTCATAATACACTCCTATAACAAATAATTGGGATAACTTGACAGGCTAGCTATCAACCTTGATGTCATTTGATGAGAATACAAGAAGGGCATGACAGTTTCTGTCAGTAGTGATTAGGACGATGGAATATTATGAATGGCTCGCCATTGTTTTAATAATAACGCCTTGCTTTTGGGGTAACGGGTTTCATTCACTTCAATTTGGCATATTCGGTCGGCTCGAAAATGACGAAAATCTTGCCGCAACTGACACCAAGCAATCATGACTCGGACTTGATCAAAATAGGCAAGTCCAATCGGCCATACTGTCCGCTTCGTTTGCTGACCTTGGCCATCTTCATAGAGCATGCAAATTTCTCGCTCAAAACGTATTGCTTGTCTTATTAGCGTTAATGGCTCTTCTTCTGCGGATATGGTTTGGCTAGGCCCCACCAGTAAACTGGAGAGGTCTAATTGCCCTCGTAGCTTAGGAGGGAGAACCGCTGCAATTTTAGCCAAGGCATTGGTCGCGGCAGCCCCAAGGGTATCATCCGTTTTTTTACTCACCCAGCGAATGCCTAACACCAAGCTTTCAATTTCTTCTTCGCTAAACATCAACGGCGGCAACATGAAACTGGGCTTTAACACATAGCCAACGCCCGCTTCGCCACTAATCTCTGCGCCTTGGGCTTGGAGGCTGGCAATGTCTCGGTATAAGGTTCGTAAGCTGATATTTAATTCAGACGCAAGCCGTTGCCCACTGACTGGATGGCGGTGGCGTCTGAGAATTTGTAGCAGTTGAAATAATCGGTCAGTTCGGGACATGGTCAATCAATGTTGTAAAATGGATACCATACCAATTAATGAGAAACCTTGGTATAGTGCGCCTTTGCAATCATAACTTTGTACCGGACAATTTTTTAATTAAGCCGTCGTTGCGAGCTTTGCGAAGCAATCCGGTTCGATCTCTGAACTGAAATCTGCTCTGGATTGCTTCGCAAAGCTCGCAACGACAGGGTTAGTAAGAAATTATCCCATACAAAGCAATCATAACAGGATTTTGACAATGATTATATCTCACGGGCTAGATGAATCGATTGACCTTGACAGCATCAAAGAAAGAATATCCAAAAACCCAACGCCCATTTTACCGATTGACGTTGAGCTTCAATTAGCAGAAGAATTAGTGACATTTCCTTTAGGGCAATTTCTTCTGAAAAACAAAGGCCTCAATGGATTTTGGACTGCCTATATGATCCTGCATGGTCCTAAAGAAAAAAACCTATCCCCGCTTGAGTCGTGGATAGTGCATCAATCGCCTGGCTTTAAAGCCACTCAACAACGATTTGCTATTTTTCAACGCACACTGCAAGGATTGTTGTCGGATAATTGTCACTTGGCATCAGTTCCCTGTGGATTAATGGATGATCTGCTAAGGTTGGATTTTTCCTCTGTTAAAAATTGTCAGTTAACCGGCATCGATCTTGATGAAGAATCCTTATCCCTGGCTGAAAAAAATGCTAAAAATTTAGGCATAAAGCACGTCTCGTTTCTAAAAAAAGACGCCTGGCAATTAGCTATCGACAATCAATTTGATGCTATCACTAGTAATGGACTCAATATTTATGAACCCAAATCCAACCGCGTCATCGACTTATATCGCCAGTTTTATAAAGCACTCAAGCCAAAAGGGCATTTGGTCACAAGCTTTATCACCCCGCCACCTACCTTATCTAGCAAGTCGCCTTGGAAAATCGATAGCCTCGATAATTTCATGAAACAAGCGGCCATCTTTACCGACATTATTCAAGCCGGTTGGCAATGCTTTCGCAGTGAATCCGAAACACGCCAACAATTAGAAGAAGCGGGCTTTTCGGTTAAAGAAGTGATTTATGATGAGCAATGTATATTCCCGACGATTGTGGCTCAAAAATTACAATAATACCTTAATAATTAACATTTTTTTTCGTGAACGTTTGCGATACCGATTGAAATTTTTCGGTAACGCAAACGTTCACGTACTTTATATATCAATTTTTAAGCTTTAGATCAGCAACAGTGATCAATACCCCGAATGCTTCGCACCAAACGACAACCGACTTCATCTTGGTGATATCCACATTATTAGGCACAAGATACACTTGGCTTCCTTTAAAACTCTTCAACATGCCAAGCTTGGTGTTTTTTGCCGATTTAAAATCTGCGGCCGTCCTGATATCGGCTTTATCCGATAAATAAATAACATACGCTGGGCCGGGGCCTACTTCAAAATCTTTTTGTAAAAACACTTCCGCTTGCTTTTTGCCTTGATAGATTTCAACGCCGCCTTTGCCATAGTGAATGGGATCCCAAGGCTTAAGGTGGATAAATTTACCCTCAGCAAAGACATGCTTGCCTTGGATATTTTGAACCTGTTCATTCACCTGTGGTGGAGGAAATATAAATGGATAGAAAAATACAGTACCAACAACTCCGATCACCACGCCGATAATTAAGGCTAATAAATAACTGAGCAATTTTTTCATATTTAGCCTCCTGGCTAGTGTTATACCCGCATTCCGCTACGCTCTATGCGGGCTACGACAAAAATTATCCCATATGCAGGCTTTAGGCCGGAATACGGGAAACAACGGCAAAGATACTTTCCTTTGTACTGGACAAAACTCATATCTAAGACGTGCCCGTGCCCAATGCTAATGGTGCCCATGCCCGGTTTTTAATGGGCAGAAATCACTTTTTTCGGTGCTCTGCTTCAAGATCAAAGTTTATCTTTTAATTTTTCAAAATCGGGCACGGGCACGCTCACGGGCTCGTATTAGTTCTTTGTTTTTTGTCCGGTACAAAGGATACTTTCATTTACCGTTACCCTGATAATAAAACCTTAATCCTTTTCTATTATACTATAGCCCTTTTTTATCACTTTGAGCGCGCATGTCTGAACTTGTTGAATTATTTAAAGAATTTGAGTCTAAAAAGCTTGAACACAAGCAGGTAATCGAAAACAAAAACCTGGATTCGACAGCATTTACAATAAAAATTCTTGAAATAAATAACCAACTTTACCGACTCATGCAACAAATCTATGCGAAAGAAATAGCGACTTATACGCTTAAAGGACCCGCTAATGAAATGGGAGCATTAGAGGAATTAGGCTTGGCCGAAATTGGTGCTTTCAGGATAGTGCCTTGTACGCCAAATGAACATTGTTTTGTGTTTATCAAAAAGGCCCCCAACGTCATTGAGAAGTTATCCATCAGTGTGACAATCAGTGGGTATTCCGCTGAAGGAAAAATATGCCAAACATTAGACGAATCCCTCACGTATCTTAAGCAATTAGCAACCAAACCGAAAAGAAAACCAACAAACCAGCCAAGAATGGTGCAATATGCAAAGGAAAATGCATTCTACCTCATGTTAATTAACTCCCCCAATTTTATAAATAGCACGCAGAGTGAAGAAGTCCAGCAAAAGCGGAAAATGCTTAAAGAAGATGGTCAGTATTTAATACGCCCTAGCACAACAACGTTATCTAAGGGTCAGCCGTTATACACCATTGATATGAACGTTGGTGGCACAATTTATCGAAGTAAGCAACGGTTTACTCAGGGTAATCATGGCTTTACTTTTAATAAAAAAGTATATAAAAACTTGAGTGATATTGTTTCCATCATAAAAAAGAAGTTGAATAATTTGCATGAAAATATCCAAGCGATAAAAAAATCCCCTCGCTTCCGGCATGAAAAGCCTGAAATAGCAGAGATCAGTATATTGAATGCAAAAAATATTCCTGGCGATTATATTATTATCCCTCCCAATGTCGATAACGATGATTTTAGCTTATATATCCTTGGTAGCAATGAAAAATTCATCATCGCAGATTTCAAAGTCACCAATGAGGGGTATGAATACTTGGGCAAGCAATATGCCTATTTTGAAAATATCGTCAAAGAAGCCATTAGCCGATCACGCCAATGTCATTTTAAAGAAAAACTAAAAAATCATATGTCTGATTTGAGCCGGCATGTGCGAAGTTCTCAAGACGCTGAAACCTTGTTGGTAAATAAAGACAACTATGTCGTCTGGACTGATAGCCGCATTGATCCGCTGCCAACTATCTATGTGTCTTTTGTCAAAGAAAACAAGGTTCATCATCAATTGCTTGGGAACCAGGGTGTGCCAGCTATTTTGATGAATAACCCAAAATTGACTAATCCGATTAAGCACTATAACGACCTTGTTGATGAAATTCGAGACGATCTCAGCAATTTTAGCACTTACTTACATTCAAACATGATGTCTGTGACTGAAGTGAAACAATTGGAAAATAAGATTTTAGAATTCCCCATTGGATCATTTATAATCCGGCCAACTCAAGATATGGCCTTTAATCTACAAAAAGAAATTCAATTGGTTCTTCGTAGTAAAAACGGCCTTCAATATATTCCCATCCAACAAAAACCCAATTTACTAACCAACCTAAAAACTATTTTACGACAATTCCCAGCCACAATTCCTTTAACAGCCGAGCAGTTAAATCGGATTAAACCAAACGATCTCAAAACAAACGTAAAAATCCAAATCGATGGCCATCCTGACGAAAGCGTTGAAATTGAGCTTTCTTTATTGCAGTGTCATTCTCAAATGGCTTTTGATTATTATGAGGATCGCTCAGAAAGTGATATTCTGCTATTACCAAGCGATTTTTCTCTACAAACGGTACGTGACTGGGTGGACATCATCAAAGATAAGAAAGACATTTCTCAATTCAGCCCATCTTCAATTAAGCATATTAAGATGCTGGCACACTACCTTGATGCATTTAAAGCCGTAACACTCATAAAAGATGATAAATATCAGCAGGAAATCTTTGTAGCAAGATCCCAAGATAAAATCAGCAACTTCTCTCTCGTTTAGCGCCCCTCTTAAAAAAGTGCTGCAAAACAGAAAGCCATTGCTATATTGATTGATAATTATGCATTTTGATTATAATTAATCTATAATTTAGGAGGTAAGTCCCTATCTCGCCTAGATTGACTAAAGAGCGGTACTCATGCCTTGAGGCGTTTGATGTGGATAAGGAGTGGTTTATGTTTGGCAAGTCCAATCCGGTGGCTGTTAAAGCGTTTTTTAGTATATGTCTTACTTTCTCCCTGATCAGTGATGTCTATTCTACGACGACTAGCATTGAGCAATGCGCCAATCGATGCGCAATAAAATATTGCGGAATGGCTGCCGATACGAAGGTTTATACCTGCCAACCCAATCCTTCTCAAGATAATGGTGGCTATGTCAATTTTGAGCTTAGCGATGAAGATAAAATGAAGCTTCCTTATTGCTTTGAGTTAATCATTACCGGGACAGCGAATACTGACAATACGAATACGTTTAAAACACTTGAAAACAAGGCGAAGTTTGATGAGTGTCTACGAGCGTGCAAAATTGAGCTTGTTAATTGGTGTATACCATAACGAGGGAATAGGCTATGAAGCAATTGCTTTCGATGCTGTTTATGTTGGTGTCATTGCCATTAATGGCCACACAAGCAGCCGCTCCCGTGCCAGACTTAGCATTTGAAACGCTGAAATATTGTTATGAGACAGAAAAAAAGCGCCAAACTGAGTTGATAAAATGCATGGTGTCTCGACTCAAGAGCCTCCCTAATCCCGATGGTTACCACGTCCAAGTGATTGAAGATTCAGATAGCAAAGAGCATCCCAATAAATTAACCTTTATTATTTACAATAAATTTGGGCAAAAACTTCATTGTGAAGGGGAAGCCACTGATATCATCACCATTAATCATTGCCAATTAACGGAGGGAAAATCGCTCACACCTGCCGAGCAATTATCGATTACCCCCCCTAAATAATAACCCCTTATCGCATGGCAATTTCTTCCAGCGCTTCTATTCTCGTCATCATTAGGTCTATCAATACTGCAGGCGTAACCCCGGATACCATCTCAAAAAAAGACCATAAATGGGTATAAAAGACATAAAAGAAATAAATAACTTAAATCCAAGATCCACCCACGCAATTTCCACCCAGTGTGCCGCGAAAAAGGGATTGGTCGAATGGTAGAAGGCGATGAAGAAAAACCAAAAGGTATCGATAACATTGCCAACCAGACTAGAAGCAGAGGGAGCAACCCACCACTGTCGGTATTGCCTGAATCGCTGAAAGACAAAAATATCCATCAATTGGCCAAAAACATAGGCACTAAAACTGGCAAAGGCAACCCGAAAAGCAAGCGGATTCCAGGCAATAACGGCATGCAAATCACTACACCAATTCGCTAAGCCATAGGATATTATAAGTCCCGGAAACATGGCTGCTAAAACCGTTTGCCTGGCTTTTTTGGCACCTTGAAGACGCACTGTTAAATCAGTAATGATAAAAATCAACGGGTAAGTAAATACGCCATAGGTGCTGTGAAATCCCATTATGGTGATGGGAAATTGAACCGTCACATTGGTGATAGCAATAATAATGATATGCAAGACTGCTAACATAAGTCCTATTTAGTCATACAATTTGATTAATTTTTGTATGGTATCATAACTTTACCGATCAAAGAAGCACGAAGGTCTTTACCAATGTGACTATTTTTTGTTATAAGGATACTTTGGTAGGGCAAATCAGGCCCACTCAAAAACGTCCAAGATGGTTCGGTCAAGGAGTTTCAGATGTCAGGCTTAGAGACAGCATCGCAGGATTCAATGGATAGTCACCACATCCTAGCTCGCATTACCCATGTTGAGCCGCTTTCCAATGAGGATGTGCATACATTATGTCATCATTTATCCCTTTCCCAAATCATACAAGTCTACCTTGATTGCCGACAGCACCACAGGCTGATTCATGACGAAGCCCGCAAAGCGATTTATGAAAAACGATGCCACCAGCTTATTGACGTATTGATAGAGCAAGTTAAACAACAAGAATCGAATTTTGATGAAATATGTTCAAGCCATCCCGACCTTGCTAACCCAGTCATTCAAGCATTTCTAGCTAACCCAGTCCATTTAGCTAAAGTAATCGATCATCCTGAGTGGTTCGATTGGCAACATCCACAATTTGTGGAAAAAGTCGAAAAAGGGTTGTTAGCATCGTTGAAAAATGATCCGAGCAAGGAACATTCCCTGATATCGTATAGCGATTTTTGTCAAAAATCGCTTGGGTTGGAAAATTGGTATGGTTGGTTAGAACGTCTGTCAATTCACCTAAAACCTGCTGATTTTTTTCATCTCCTGGCGAAACGTGACCCTTCCCAAAAAAGCAGCATTCAATTTCTTAATCAGCACACGCGCGACACAGATACGCTATGGCAAGCTTTTTTTTTACAACTTAGCCAGGAGCAGTTAAACGATAAACTCTTTCAGTTTCTCTACATTGCTGACAGGAAACAATCCAACACCCTAATCAGAACCTGTTATGCCAAAGCAGTGATACAAAAAATACCTTCCAAAGAGGCATTAACAGAACTGATTCTAAAATTATTAGACCCGAGATTACCTTCCCAAGGAACCCTGTGGATCGAATCCATTATTTCTGAGTTGAATGACCAAAAAATGCTAAGCGAAGATTGCTTAGTATTACTGATAGAAAAATTGAACCTGCTCGGGTGCCTGACCCTTGAAAGCAAACAAACCTTAAATAAAGCGATTCAATTGTTATCTCAACAGTTTATCAGCCATGCCAAAGTCGTTTGGCCTAAATCCTCAAACGATGCCTTTCTGGCTTTTCAATTGTTGGTTGAACTGGATTCGCTCAAACTCATTGTCGGTGAAAAACCCTATTTACCATACCTAACTTCTTGGTATTCGGGAAAGAATCTTCATTTACAACATCTTATCGACACCTTGGATTTTAATAAACAGGGTGGAGATTTATTGGATCAATGGCTTATGCAAGGGTGCTCAGACTGGAAGCGTTTAAGCCAAATTATTCTATCAATATATGAGTTAGATTCGCCAAAAAGCTACAATCTCATTGGTAGTTTGACCAGTCGCTTAGGACTAAAAAGTGCCAAAAAATTAAAGGAGGCCTTTTCTAATGTGGATACTCAGAGTCGCATCTATCAACAGTATTTTTCTGCCGCCGTTGTGGCAAAACAAGTTGAATCGGGTCAAGTATCTGCTCGCTTACCCACCAATTATTGGCATAAAAATATAGCAGCTGTTGTCGAATCATTGGATGACAAATATTTATTCACATTATTCAGAATTTTACCCTATCCCGTGCTTGACCAATTTTGGCAACAACCCAAAGTCAAAAAAATCAGTGCCATTATGTTACTTCAGGCATTACAGACTAATGACATGAAAGCGACTACCAGCAGGAATTGGTGGGCTTGGCAAAATGAAAAACTTCTGGGAGAGGTGTTAAATACCACCGTGACCTTAGCGGCTCATACGCCACAGTCCGTAGAATGCCTCATTCAACTTAACAAATTAATCCTGGGTTATGGTGAAAATAAATCCGACTTGAATGATCTTCTTAACAATTGGCTGACCGCATGCGAGCAGGCCATTTCACAACCTGAAGGCATTAAGCCCCATCTGTGGAAAGAACTCGAACAAACGCTGGCAACAACGTTACCTGAGTTAATTAAATATGGCAAACTGTCTCAAGATATCACCACGAGTGAGTCGTTCACGAAAATTGCCGCCGCGTTAATGCAACAACAAAATAGCGCTTTTGTCGTTGTTAACCTGGCAATGCGGTATCCAACCATTCAATTTGATAACGCTATCAAACAGGATCCTGTTTTTTTGCATCAATTGCGCCTCACCTTGGCAAATTGGCCTTTATCGTTAAAACAACCCGATAATCGACATTTTCTATTTGAGCTACTACCAAAGACTGAACAATTTGATTTTGTTAATGCACAGTTAGGGAACCCAGAATGGGTCATTCAAAACTTTTCATTAAGCTGCTACCTTAGTCAGTATGTCGACAGCAGTTTTCTCTATACCCAAATTCAAAAAGCCCCTGATCCAAAGGCTTATGTCGACTTATTAATTCATAAGCCCTACCAGGAGGGCTTAGGAAAGCTAAATCATGCGCAAAAGGAACAAGTATTCCATATCATTCAAGACCGAGCGCACCTTGCAAGACTTTTACAAAGCAAGGCGCCCCCAGACAACAAGCGTCGTTTAATGACGGACTTACTTAATTACCACCTATCCTGTCATCAATTGGATGAATTTATAAGCCAATTACAACCGGATCTCACTTGCTTACTCCTGTTGCTAAATGATACTGACTTAAAAGCGTTAAAAGATAAGGTATACAGCGATCCTAATTGGTATCATTTAATTCAAAAATGGCTAATTAACCCGACCCCTCCTATTAAAATTCAGGCAAATAGCTTGCTCTATCAAATTGTAAAAGACAGTTTTTGTCAGGCACAATTTCATTATGTCCCGAATATTTCATTAATTAATCAATTGAATCCTTCTGATGCATGGGCAGCCCATCAAGCCGTTTGGAAATGGCAGCAATATGCTGACAGGGTGCATACTCTGTTTTCAGGTACATCCCATACGACCCCCCCGAAAATTAATTTCTTAAACAGCCGATGGGCCTATCAATTAGACTGGCTAACCCAATTAGTTTTCCCAATCATTAACACCTATCAAAACCAATCCAATTTAGCGATTAAAAAAATCATTGCAGAAACAGAACTGTTTAAACAAATTATTCACCCGCTCATACAAACCGAAGAGCCAAGTTATAGTGAACTTAGTAATTTATTTATTAAGAGCCAAACGCAATTAAGCGTCTTGGTGAGAGACTACTTAAAGCCATTGGCCTCAAAGTTGCCTCTTCACGTGACTCAAATGGAAAAGGTATTGACAGACATTGACACTCAATGCAAACAAGAAGCGGTCATTCTCCCCCCAAAAACACTGTCATTATTTCACCACTTGCCACCCTTTAAGGTTCAATCCAGCGGCAATATCCAATTTGAAGGCGAAGTGGATGAAACGGGATTTAAATTGGATATCGATGAAATCCCATATACGTTTTTGTTAGAGAAACAATGGCAAACTGATTGGCATAATCAAATCGCTGAACAACTCAATCTACTCAGCAAAGAACCGGATTTTATTCCTTGGTTCTACCAATTTGTATTGCCTTCTTTAAACGATAGTGAAAAAGTGAACCACTTTTTCCAACAACTCAGTTTAACGCAACTATTTGATTTATATCGGCAAACGAAAATGGACTTACGACATCTTCGGCAAGCGATGCCTCAATGGAAGGCTTGCCAATCTGAGACGTCGATATCCAATATCATGGCTAAATTATACCATGCAAGCCCAGAGCAACTGACACGATGGGCTAATTTCGCACTGCAAAATCATTGTCGCTTGTTAAGTGACCTTTTTCAGTTTCTGGCAAAATCCAAGAATGCTGGCTTAAACCTCACTCAACTCAATGGACTTTTACTGCCGAGTCATATTGCAAGCGATTGCCAAATGGGTTGGTGGGGGAAGGAATGGGAAATCCTCATTCAAACGAGTGAAACCACCCAACAAAGAATGTTCCAGCAAATTGAGCACGCTGTTTTACAACACAACACCACAGATACATTGCCGCAACTGTGTCAATTCCTTGCTGAAACCGACGATGATATGACAGAAATTTGGGTCAGACTCTATACGCAATACCAAAAGGATCGCATCAAATTAGGCCTGTTGATAGCACATACGCCAACGCACGTTGTCAACGTGCTATTACAACATGCCAACATCCCCTACACACCATTTATGAGTGCTTTCATTGACAATCTAAAAACAAATCTGAGTCCTTTTAACAAGCCGACGCTCTTTCAATCTTGGATCAAGCATCAATGGCCGTTGCATGCGTGTTTAGAAGGGATAGAAAATAGCAAAAACCCCCAACTGACTCGGTGCCTTTCATTATATTGCTTAACCTTAAAAGACTTTAGTCTTTTAGAAGGTATTTCGATAAGAGATGCCTTGGTAAAACAAACAGACACCCATGTCCTCTCTGCCTTTTGCCAGGCTATTTCAGCCAATGAATTAACTGATAACGAATGGCAACAAGTTTCAGAGGTCGGGGCGCTTGCTTTAATAATGGAAGCGCACCAATTTGGGAAACTATCCGATGAAACCTTTCAGCGTTTAACAACCAAAACAAAACCCGATCACGCCGTGTTAATCCATCGATTACTGATGTTACAAATGAATCGAGCGAACGCAAACCATCGCTTACGCCAGTGGTATCAATTTTATCCAGAGATCACCTTATCAAGCATCGACAAATTATTAGGAAATCATCGAACCGCTGCTTGGTTAAATTTGATTGACGCACTGGCCCCATCCGCCCCAGATGAGGCACTAATGAGGCGTTTACCTAAAAACGATCCCCAGTTATATTTTGCCATTTGTGAGCGGGCTTACCTGATTAAGGACGCCAATCATCCATTCATCTCATGGCTATGTGAGCAAGGTTCTGAGAAAATGCCGGACCTGGTGATGAAGCATCCCAATATAGTCCAAGTGGCAATGGCGCTTGCACAAGATAAACGATTTAACCCACAACTTATTGATCTCAATCAACTAGCAAGCTCTATTTTGTTAGCACAATCAAGCAATCCTGCCAGTCAAAAGGTATTATTCGAAGCATTGCTAAAACAGATTCATCATGCAGACGGTCAATTAATCGCAACAATGGCAAATCATGATGCCGAGACAACCCTGAAAACGCTTGCCAGCCAAACAAAATCCTATTCACAACTCAGTCAATTACTCAAACAAGCCGGTCCCTTTCTTAAAGATGCGCCTGACATTCAAAGCAAATTTGAGTTGGCCTATCAACACGCAGCACTGGAAAACACTATCCAAGAGATGACTGGTCTTTTTAAAGGTCTGCGTGCCTGGATTTTACGATTGTGGCATCAATGGTGGGTCGGAAATTCTCCTTATATACACCCAGATAGTAATCACCCAAACCCTTCGGATGCGCCTATCAAGGCCGTTGTGCAATCAACGCCCTTTAACGATATACCGGCACCCTTTAATCAATTCCTAAGCAGCGCCCCAAAAGCAATCATTGATTCACCGATTGCCACTTGGCCAAAACTTAAGAATGATTCCAATAAGGGGGCTAAGCTTCATGCGCATATGATTGAAGATTATGTGCCTGCTAACGAAAAAAGCAGCCCCATAAGCGTTTCATCTGCTAGCAAATATTCGCCAATCCTATTTTTTGGCAGTGAGGATCCGTTGCCTTCATCACCGACAAGTAGCAAGCAACATTCGCTTTAAGTCGATGAGGACTTACTTTGATTAGGCAATGCCTGTTTGATTGATGATCGTTGATGCCAAGCACAGGCCATCATACCCAATTCAAACAACATCCATAAAGGAACTGCCAGCAATATTTGGGAAACCACATCGGGTGGGGTTAACAACATGCCGACAATAAACGCACCCACGATAACATAAGGACGTGAACGTTTTAATGATTGGTAAGCCATGATATGGGTGCTTACCAACAAAAAGCACACCAACGGCACTTGAAAGCAAATGCCAAATAAGAGCAGCATGCGCGTGATAAAATCAATGCTGTAGGCCATATCGGGCATCATTTGAACTTGCGGTGGTAAATAACTGATAAAAAATTGGAACATAAACGGCAAGATCACCCAATAAGCAAAAGCCATTCCTAGAAAGAGTAAGCCCAAGGAGGCAAACAATGGCATTCTTAACCATGATTTTTCATGCCCGTATAAAGCAGGATGAATAAATTGCCATAGCTGCCACAGCAAATAGGGCATTGTTAAAAGGCAAGCCATATGAAAAGCAATCGACAATGGGGTAAAGACAGCGCTAGTCAGTTGGATGGCAATCAGGGTATGACCCGGCGGCAATTGGTGTTGCAAAGGGTAAATTAAATAATGAAATAACGGTTCCGAAAAATAAAAGCTCGCTATTAACGAAACAGCAAAAATAACAAATACGCGCATTAACCGATGGCGTAATTCAAGGATATAACTCATCATCTGGTCATTACCTATCTGAAAGATTAACCTTACTGTATCGTCAAGCTTTCCCTATTACAACACTTGCTTTTTAAGTCAAACTCATCAACAATTATATTAAGAGTATGTCATATTTCTTACCGAAGCTGTTGATATACTCCTAATAATTCAAAAAGGCGTTAACCCTTTAATCGTAGGAGGGAGCCATGTCAAATCGAATGCGTATGCCGTTGTCCCCCCAGGAATTATTTCGTATAGCCAGCGACCATGCCCAGTATGCCAATTATTTGTTGCAAAGTGATGTTCAGCAAAAGCTATCTTCAACCAATACATTGCTCCCTGTCATTAGCTTGCTATATACCGCCATAGAACTCAGTTTAAAAGCGTATATTATTCATGACACCGGGAAATTATTACCCAGTAAAAATTTGCTTGATTTATTACACGCAAACTTGTTTCTTGAACTTTCTCGCCAAGAAGAAGATTTAATCAGAGCCTTGCAGCAACAAAAAGCATTTCGCAAAGGCATGAATTATGATCTTTGGGAAAACGAACAGCAATTACTGGTGTTTTGTCATCAAATTCTCGATCTGTTTGCGGTCATCGACGAGCAAAAACCCATTGAGCTTTGTGACGAATATTTATAAGCGCATCGCCAAATCTAACCTTATTTAACGATTATTTGAGGCAAGCAGGGTATGTCTTGCATATAATTTAGAAAATATTCTGTTGTACTATGGTTATTGTGATGACATTCGTAACAAAAAATGCTATTAAGGGAGTAAAATTTATTGGGACAATTTCAAAGGGTTTGAAATGATAGACCGTAAACCAACTCTCAATCATAAATCATCAGGACATATCCTTTTCAAAGGTTTATTATTCAGCTTTATTTTGATATCCCATGGCCATGCAGCAGATAATCCGTGCGGTGTATCCTGCACTCAAACGATCGCGAATAATACATCTGCAAGCGCAATTAATCAGGCAAACAACTATACTGATAATGAAATTAATACCCGGGTATATGAAAAAATAGTAATATTTGCAGAAAATACTGCAAATATAACGACAGGCGGTGGGAATCAATGGGCATTTGGTGATGGCGATACTGGCGCGATCGGGATTCCGGTGGCTGAAGATTGGGAATTATTTGCCATTAGTTTCCAAGCGCGGTCTGTAACCGCTGCCACTACTGTGACTATGTTCGTTCGCAATATGAATGATGCCTCGAATTTATACACATTTACAGCTCCTCTAGCGATAACACCGCCATCAGCTAGCGGTGTTTATACAGAATTACTTGCCAATCCAGTTCCAATCCCTGCCGGGACAACCATTGGCTTCGTCACCTCGGCAGTATCTGCAGGAGCAGTGACGGGGGCTCGCGTGGCGGCTTGGTTAAGAAGGCATCCCGATTAATCAGTGTAAATGGAAATAATGTAACTGGGGATCATCCCAAATATTGGAGACCTAACCCAGATATTTGTAGTAATGAGGAACCCCCATGATAGTATTTAAATTTCGTGTCCCAACCATTTATAAATTTATATTATTAAGCAGCCTAATTTTTTCAATGATAACCGCAGGTTATGCTAATGAAAGCATGGCGTCTCAAAAATTAGAAAATACACTTACTCTAAATCAAGGCAGCAATGAACATATAACCGCCAGCAGCACAAAAACCTCCAACGGTGATAGCAATTTTCAGGCAAAATTAAGCGCGCCCGGAGTAAGCATAACCGAACAAGTCGATCAGCAAGCCCAGGGTGGAGTCATAAAGAAAAATAAAATTGTTGTCACCATTGGTAAAAACGAGTCCGTTGAATTTGTTCAGGAGTTTGATGGAAATGGCAGAAAAGCTTCTCGCTCCGTGATAAAACGACCAATTACAGTCTCTGAATTGCAGAGTACCCGTCGCGCAGGAAAGCATCATAAAAATTTGGTGGCCAGTAAAGGTGGTGCTGATAATTTAGCTATTGAGCATCAAACAGACATCAATGTCGATGGGAAGTATACTACAACAACAGTGCGGTCAAATAATTTTTCTTTTACTTCTGGAATTAAAAATTGGATGCTGATTGCAAGTGCTGGTTATGCTCGCTTCTCTAATGCTGTCAGTTCAGATGGTTCAACAGGGGTGGGACGTCTTGCGTTGAATCGCAGCTTCTCTTGTATGAAAGGTTTTGATTTTGGTATGGAAGCGGCAATTCAAAATGGCCTCAACATGAGGCCCATTGTTCAACAAAGGGTATTGGATGCGTTGGGTGGCACTCCAATTTTAGCAACTATTAAACCTGTAATAGAGCTCCTCCCAACTCTTTCAAAGCGATTTTCTGAAAATGGTCGGATTACTGGCTTTGCAAAGTTAGGAATAGCGTATCGTTCCATGACATTTGACCGCGATACGATTCCCAACATCAATAAAGTGTCTCCTGATTTACATTTAGGCTTGAGTTCGAATATATCTGACACCATCATTATGATGATTTATTACCAAGCTATTTTTGGCAAATCCCCTAATATAAATGCAACTTTGATTCCTCTTCCTGCAAATAATCTGGGGAGAGCAGCTAATATTCCGACCCAACAAGCCATTCTGTTAGGGATTGCTTTTAATTTTTGAGTATTTTCCAAAGGGCGAGGCTACTATTTTCTCATTCACACAACGAGAGAGATTTAACTGATGCAGATAATTAAATTTTCCCGTGTATACATCTCCCCTTGTTAAATCCTTCTTTCTGGGCGACAATATCGCTTTTTATAAAGCAACAAGAGCGATTTGTTATGCCTTCACATCAGCAATTAGCCAATGCAATCCGTTTTTTAAGTATTGATGCCGTCGAAAAAGCCCAATCTGGACATCCCGGCATGCCACTAGGAATGGCTGATATTGCCACGGTCTTATGGCATAAATTCATCAAACACAGCCCCGAGAACCCTCATTGGTATGACCGTGATCGATTTGTGCTTTCCAATGGGCACGGTTCGATGTTGTTGTATGCCTTGTTGCATTTGACTGGCTATCGTGTATCCATCGACGATTTAAAACAATTTCGTCAATTAGGATCAAAAACCCCAGGGCATCCCGAATACGAGGAATGCCCTGGGGTTGAAACCACCACAGGACCCTTAGGGCAAGGATTGGGAAATGCGGTGGGAATGGCTATTGCAGAACGGAAAATGGCCGCCGAATTTAATCGGCCCGGTTATGAACTAGTCAATCATTATACGTATGCATTCACCGGTGATGGATGCCTCATGGAAGGCATTTCTCATGAAGTATGCTCGCTTGCTGGCACATTAAAATTAGGCAAATTAATTGTATTTTACGATGACAATAACATATCCATTGATGGCCCGGTGGATACCTGGTTTACTGACGACACAGCTCAACGCTTTCATAGCTATCATTGGCAAGTGATTGGACCCATTGACGGCCATGACCCCGCGGCGATTGAACAAGCGATTCTTCAAGCCCGCGCAGACCAACAACGCCCGAGTCTGATTATTTGTAAAACAACCATTGGCTATGGATCGCCCGTCGCTGGGAGTGAAAAATCCCATGGTGCGCCTTTAGGCGCTGAAGGTGTCCAAGCCGTTCGCGACAAACTCCACTGGCCATACCCTGCCTTTGAAATTCCCAATGAGATAGCTCAGAGTTGGAATCAGAAAGAGCAAGGTAGTGTGATTGAAAATGCTTGGCTACAGCGATTACATGACTATGAGAAGGCATACCCAGCATTTTATGCAGAATTCTTACGCCGCAGCAATGGTGATTTACCCGATGATTGGTCCGAGTTTAGCCAGAGCTTACTTGATAAGACACTTGCATCACAAACCGATAAAGCCACTCGAAAAGCGTCGCAAGATTGTTTGAATGCCTTGGTTCCCAAATTACCTGAATTGCTGGGCGGATCGGCTGATTTGACTGGCAGTAATAATACCGACAGTAAAAAATGCATTGCTATCAATAGTGGTGAAGATGAGGGGAACTATTTATATTATGGTGTGCGTGAATTTGGCATGGCCGCCATTATGAATGGTCTTGCCCTTCATGGCGGCATTATTCCCTATGGTGGCACATTTTTAGTATTTAGTGATTATGCAAGAAACGCCATGCGTTTGGCGGCATTGATGCGACAACGTGTTATCTATGTCCTAACCCATGATTCCATTGGCTTAGGTGAAGACGGTCCGACCCACCAACCCGTTGAACATGCATCCATGTTGCGAATGACACCTAACTTTCACGTTTGGCGGCCCGCGGATACGGTTGAAACCACTGTTGCCTGGTTACAAGCTATTTCCCGCCATCAAGGCCCATCAGGCTTATTATTGAGTCGACAAACATTGCCTACCCTGGAAATTAATAAAGAAACAAGCCAGCAAATTCACCGGGGAGGATATATATTAAAAGATTGTGATAAAGAACCTGAATTAATCATCATTGCCACGGGCTCGGAGGTACAATTAGCATTGGAAGCAGCAAAGGCACATCCTAAACATGCCATTCGTGTGGTTTCAATGCCTTGCTGCGAACAATTTTTAGCTCAAGATTTGAGCTACCAACAATCGGTATTACCGAATAGTGTGCGCAAACGCGTCGCCATTGAGGCTGGCGCCAGTGCCTGGTGGTATCAATTTGTTGGATTAGATGGTAAAGTAATCGGATTAGATCGCTTCGGTGTTTCTGCAAAAGCCAAAGACGCATACAACTATCTTGGCTTTTCCCAATCAACCATCAATGAGCAGGTCTCTTCCTTACTCAAACAAACAGACTAAAGAGTTGGAGAAATTATCATGGCTATTCGTGTTGCTATTAATGGCTATGGCCGCATCGGTCGCTGCATTTTATGGTCAATTTTTGAATATAATCGTCTAAACGAGTTTGAGATAGTCGCGATCAATGACTTATCTGGGATGGAAGTGACAGCGCATTTAACTCAGTATGATTCAACTCATGGGCGTTTTAATCGAAAAGTTGAATCTCAAGGCCAAGATTTAATCATTGATGGCCACCCCATTCGTATTACCTCCGAGCGCGATCCCAAAAATTTACCTTGGGCTGAAATGAAGGTTGATTTAGTGTTTGAGTGTACCGGAAAATTCACTCGCCGCAGTGATGCACAAATGCATATTGATGCGGGGGCAAAGAAAGTGTTAATTTCAGCACCCGGAAAAGATGTCGACGCCACGGTCGTCTATGGCGTGAACCATGAGCAAATTACAGGTGGTCATACGATTATCTCCAACGCGTCTTGCACAACAAACTGCCTGGCACCAGTTGTCAAACCCCTTCACAAAGCCATTGGTATTGAAACAGGCTTGATTAACACCATTCATGCCTACACCAAAGATCAAATGTTATTGGATGGTTGTCATAAAGATCTTCGTCGTGCGCGATCAGCAACCCAATCAATCATCCCGACCAAAACCGGCGCCGCTGCCGCTGTTGGTTTGGTTTTGCCAGAACTTAATGGCCGTTTGGATGGCTTTGCCATGCGCATACCAACTATTAACGTATCAATCGTTGATTTAACCTTTAATGCCTCTCGAGAAACATCCGTAGAAGAAGTCAATCAAGTCATGAAGCAAGCTGCCAACGACATCCTAGAATATACTGACCTCCCTTTGGTTTCCATTGATTTTAATCACAACCCTGCCTCGGCTATTTTTGATGCAAGCCAAACAAAAGTTTTAGGTAAATTAGTCAAAGTCGCAGCATGGTATGACAATGAGTGGGGCTTTTCTAACCGAATGCTGGATGTTGCGTCGGTTATGATGTCTCGGTAAGGAGAATACAATGAAGGTGCTGACGCTTGATGATGTTTCTTTAAAAAATAAACGCGTTCTCATTCGTGAAGATCTCAATGTGCCCATCAAAGATGGCTTAATTACCAGTGATCAACGTTTACAAGCGGCTATACCCACATTGACGCGCTTGCTGGATGATGGGGCTGCGGTGATTGTTCTGTCGCACTTAGGCCGCCCCAATGAAGGCATGTATGATCCAAGATATACTTTACAACCCGTTGCTGACTATCTAAGCAGCCATATCAATTACCCAGTCCGATTTGTCAAAGATTACCTGGAAGGGGTCGATGTCCATCCCGGCGAACTCGTGTTGTGCGAAAACGTGCGATTCAACGCCGGTGAGAAAGAAAATGACGTCGAATTATCCAAAAAAATGGCCGCTTTATGCGATATTTTTGTCATGGATGCATTTGGTACAGCCCATCGTTCTCAAGCCTCTACTGTCGGTGTTGCTCATTACGCACCGATTGCTGTCGCAGGTCCTTTATTGGTGAAAGAATTAACGGCTATTGAAGCGGCGTTAAAAGCGCCTGAAAAGCCCATCGTCGCCATCGTGGGCGGGGCAAAAGTCTCCTCCAAATTAAGCTTGCTTCGCCAACTCGTCACCCAGGTTGATTACTTGATTCCAGGCGGTGGCATCGCTAATACATTCTTAAAAGCACAAGGCGTTGAAATCGGACGATCATTGGTCGAAGAAAATTTACTAAGCGAAGCGGCCGACATCTTACAGCTTGCCAAAGTTAATAATTGCCAAATAACCTTACCCGTCGACGTCGTGGTTGGCAAAGAATTTGCCGAAAGCTGCCCCGCTTTTAATAAATCATTAGCCAATATTTCAGGTAACGATATGATATTTGACGCAGGCCCGGAATCAGTTGGCCGTTATATCGACATTATTGAATTAGCTAAAACCATTATATGGAATGGGCCTATTGGCGTATTTGAATTTCCACAATTCGCTTATGGTACACGCGCTTTAGCCTTCGCCATTGCTGAATCTGAAGCATTTTCCATTGCCGGCGGCGGCGATACATTAGCAGCCGTCGATCAATATGGCATTCAAAATCAGATTTCCTATATTTCAACGGGTGGTGGCGCATTTTTGGAATGCTTAGAAGGCAAAACCTTACCAGCAGTTGCCATGTTAGAGCATCGTGCTAGCGAAAAATCGAACAAATAGTGAAAGATAACGCATCAGCTCACTGCTTGTTTCCGTCATCACCGATGGAGGGGATTCATACGCTAGACCAGCAGGATAGTTCATCCCCCGTTTCTGCCTCGTTGTTGATCACAATTTTCAGCTCAAAAAGCACACTTTACCTCATCATTGCATTATCTTCTGCGTTAATAGGCCTATCGACGGGGCTAGTCATCTTTGCGGGATTAACCGGTATTGGCACAACCGCTTTTGCGTTTGCCGAATCGATTGTTGCTGGTGTTGGCGCAGCTTTGATTTGCGGTTTCGGATTAAGTATGCTCGCAGATTGTGCGGATAAGGCTAACCAAGCACCCCAGACCGGAAGCATGTTAGGGTAAATTTTAAATGGGCATAACGCTGATGATTAATCATCGTTTTCATTTTGACGATACAAGACCAAAATATTGCCGATGTGTTGCACCAATTCAGCGGCAACAGCCGGACAAATTTGCTCTGCCAGCAAGGCGCGGTCTTGCTTTTCCTGACCTCGAATTTTAACTTTTATTAATTCATGTGCCTTTAATGCGTGATCAACTTCACTAATGACGGCATCTGTTAAACCTTTATCGCCAATTAACACAACCGGTTTTAAAGAATGCGCT
Source organism: Pseudomonadota bacterium (assembly GCA_020051095.1). Lineage (GTDB taxonomy): Bacteria > Pseudomonadota > Gammaproteobacteria > Legionellales > Legionellaceae > JAFIFT01. The sequence continues at coordinate 64,376 of JAGVJN010000005.1, forward strand.
CGCGCTTTTAATTGTTGGCGAAAATCACTTTTCATGGTCTGGTTTCTCTTCGGTAAGGTTGATCAATCAAATAAATGACGAATTATTGCACGTTTTGCTAGAAAAAGATAGCGTAATTGTGTACCATTTACCTTTTCATCCATTTTTACCATCATGGGACGTTCAAAAAGCTCAAAAAGCTGGCTTAAGGAACATTTTTCAGATACCTATGTTAAACAGGCGCAAGCTGAAGGGTATCGCAGCCGAGCAATTTATAAACTGATCGAAATCGATGACAAGGAAACATTGCTTTATCCTGGAATCACCGTGATTGATCTGGGCGCTGCCCCTGGCGGATGGACTCAGTACGTCAGTCAAAAACTTGATGGAACAGGCAATATCATTGCATTAGATATTCTGCCAATGGATGCGCTAGCCGATGTGACGTTTATTCTAGGGGATTTCCAAGACGAACTTGTCTATCAAAATCTACTTTCTCATATCCCAAATGAAGGTGTAGACTTGATTTTATCGGATATGGCCCCAAATATGAGTGGCAATCCCGCGATTGACATACCCAGAGCAATTGCGTTAGCAGAGTTAGCATTCGATTTATGCTCGCAGGTACTAAAAAAGGATGGCAATGTGCTAATGAAGCTTTTTCATGGTGAAGGATTTGACCAATTAATTAAAGATGCGCGACAGCAATTTAGCAAAGTCGCTATTAAAAAACCCAAAGCGTCCCGTTCCCGATCAAGAGAAACCTATATGCTGGCAAAGGGATACAAAATGGGTTAATTTATGAGGATAATAGACTACACTTATAAATAGACATAAAATATTTGCGGACTTCCTTGAATACGTTATGTCGGGTCATAGACCCTTCTTAAGACAGTATTTTGTAGTTTTTTAGCAACGGTTAAACAACCTATCGCTTGATAAGAATAATAATATATACTTTCAAGCACAATGTAAGTTATCTGACAGACCAACCATGAGGTTATTATTTTGAACGACATGGCAAAAAATTTATTCTTATGGCTTATCATAGCCATTGTGCTTGTTTCAGTGTTTAGCAACTTTGGCCCCCGGCACGCCGCAACTGAAAAAGTATCCTATAGCCAATTTTTGACCGAGGTCGGTCAAGGCATGGTGAGTTCTGTAACCATTGAAGGCGATAAGGTTGTTAAGGGCGTGACTAAAAATAATCGTCGTTTTGTCACCTACATGCCGATGAAAGACGATGCGCTGCTTGGCGAGTTGTTAAAAAATAAAGTCGACGTCAGTGGCGAAGAAAAGCAACAACAAAGTTTGTTATTGCATTTATTCATTAACTGGTTCCCCATGCTGCTATTAATTGGTGTATGGATTTTCTTCATGCGGCAAATGCAGGGTGGCGGCAGTGGCCGAGGTGCTATGTCCTTTGGCCGTTCAAAAGCACGATTAATGGGTGAGGATCAAGTCAAAGTCACCTTTAAAGATGTGGCAGGCGTTGAAGAAGCAAAAGAAGAAGTCGTTGAATTGGTTGATTTCTTGCGTGATCCGAGCAAATTCCAAAACTTAGGTGGACGTATTCCCCGTGGTGTTTTACTCGTTGGCCCGCCAGGAACAGGTAAAACGTTGCTCGCTAAAGCGGTTGCTGGGGAAGCCAAAGTACCGTTCTTTACCATCTCAGGTTCAGACTTTGTTGAAATGTTTGTTGGGGTTGGTGCCTCCAGGGTGCGCGATATGTTTGATCAAGCAAAGAAACATGCCCCATGCATTATCTTCATTGATGAAATTGATGCCGTGGGTCGCCACCGTGGCGCAGGGCTAGGCGGAGGCCACGATGAGCGTGAACAAACCTTAAACCAACTTTTAGTTGAAATGGACGGTTTTGAGGGTAACGAAGGGGTCATTGTTATTTCAGCCACCAACCGACCCGATGTCTTGGACCCAGCACTGCTTCGTCCTGGCCGCTTTGACCGACAAGTCGTTGTTCCTTTGCCCGACATCAAAGGTCGCGAACAAATTCTGAAAGTCCATTTACAAAAAGTCCCTCTGGAAAAAGAAGTGGATGTCATGGCCATTGCTCGTGGTACACCCGGATTTTCAGGAGCAGACCTGGCAAATTTAGTGAATGAAGCTGCGCTGTTTGCCGCAAGAGGAAATCGACGCACGGTAAGCATGAAAGAATTGGATGCAGCAAAAGACAAGATCATGATGGGTGCTGAGCGCCGCTCAATGGTCATGGATGAAAATGAGAAAAAATTGACGGCTTATCATGAAGCAGGCCATGCCATTGTTGGGCTTGTCGTGCCAGAGCATGATCCCGTCTACAAAGTATCCATTATCCCACGAGGGCGCGCATTGGGTGTTACCATGTTTCTTCCCGAACAAGATCGATATAGCCATAGTCGACGTCGTTTAGAAAGCCAGCTAGCCAGTTTATTTGGCGGTCGAATTGCTGAAGAAATTATTTTTGGCGAAGACAGCGTGACAACCGGTGCTTCAAACGATATTACCCGTGCAACCGATATCGCACGCAAAATGGTAACCTCTTGGGGTTTATCCTCATTAGGGCCATTAACATTTGGCGAAGAGGAAGGGGAAGTATTTTTAGGCCGATCAATGCAACAAACGCGAGAATTTTCGGATAAAACAGCCGAAGCCATTGATAAAGAAGTCAAAGCAATTATTCAGCGTAATTATGAACATGCTAAAACAATATTAATGGAAAATAATGATAAATTGCATTTGATGGCAGATGCTTTGATTAAATATGAGACCATTGATACGGCTCAAATCAAAGAAATCATGGCAGGCAAGGAACCCTCTCCACCACAAGATTGGGAACCCAAAAAAGTTGTCCATGACGATTCTGACTCAAGCGGAAAACGGGCGCATAGTCCAAAAAATAGTAAGCCTATTGAAGATGTCTAATTATATAGCTTACTAAAACGGAATATTGGTATTAAAAACAACAAGGTATCATAAGTTGAACATTCAGCAGTATCGACTTTGGCATCAACAATTGCTTGATGCCTCCCTACCGAAGCCCAAGCCTTTAGTGATGGGTATTGTCAATGTCACCCCCGATTCTTTTTATGACGGCGGAAAACACGATAAATGCGAGCAAGCCATTGAACATGCTCGCCTTCTCATCGCCCAAGGGGTTGATATTTTAGATATTGGCGGGGAATCATCTCGGCCAGGTGCCAAGACTGTCTCCGCACAAGATGAAATGGACCGTATTTTACCGGTCATCAAAGCCATCCGCGAAGAAAGTGATATCATAATTTCTGTCGATACCTATAAAACCTCGGTTATGCAGGCATGTGTTGAGTTCGGCGCCAATTTAATTAACGATATCACCGGCCTACCGGATAAGGCGACACGCCAATGGTTGGCAACAACCAACATTCCCTTGTGCATCATGCATATGCAAGCTAAGCCAAAGACCATGCAAGTCGCGCCACACTATCCCAACGGGGTGGTCCTAGAAATTAAAAACTTTTTGCAAAATCGTGCCCAGGAGTGCTTGGATGATGGTATTGAAAAAGAAAATATTATCCTCGATCCGGGTTTCGGTTTTGGTAAATCTGTTGAGCATAATTTATTAATGATAAAGCATCTAAAAGAATTTACAGCAATGCCTTTTCCTGTTTTACTGGGAGTATCCCGAAAAAGTACCCTTGGTGAAGTCACAGGCTGTCCTAAAGAAGATCGACTTGCACCGAGCATTGCAATAGCAATCTATAGCCAATTACAGGGCGTAGGGATCATCAGAGTTCATGATGTCGCCGAAACCGTTGCAGCAATAACGATGTTAGATGCTATCACCAAGCAACAAGCGAGTAAGGAAGTTTAAGGATGAATATACGACAATATTTTGGGACAGATGGTATTCGTGGTCATGTTGGCAGCGATCACATTAACCCTGAGTTTGTTTTAAAACTGGGTTGGGCAGTTGGCCGTGTATTGGCAAATGGTGATCGCAAAAAAGTCATTATCGGCAAAGATACCCGTATTTCAGGCTATATGTTTGAATCTGCATTAGAAGCAGGTTTATCCGCTGCTGGCGTTGATGTTCGTCTGCTTGGTCCTATGCCAACCCCTGCAATTGCCTATCTCACGCAAACCTTACGAGCCAATGCTGGCATCGTTATCAGTGCATCTCACAATCCATTTGAAGATAATGGCATTAAATTTTTCACTGCCGATGGTTCTAAACTCGATGACGACATTGAACTTCTTATCGAAGCAGAAATTAATCAACCATTAAAGTGTGTTCCTTCGGCAAAGCTAGGCAAAGTGGCTCGGATAAATGATGCGCCTGGTCGATACATTGAATTTTGCAAATCCACCATTCCGTCCCTGACACGATTGAATGGGCTGAAAATTGTCGTGGATTGCGCCAATGGCGCCACTTACCACATCGCCCCCAACGTGTTTGCTGAATTAGGTGCCGATGTGGTTACCATCGGCGATAAGCCCGATGGTTTTAATATTAATCAATCATGTGGGTCCACCAATCCCGAACAACTTCAGCAAGCCGTGCTCCAACATGGAGCAGATGTAGGCATAGCCCTCGATGGCGATGGCGATCGCTGCATCATGGTTAACCATGCCGGTGAGATCGTTAATGGTGATCAACTGCTCTATATTATTGCCTGCGATAGGTTACATAAAAATCATCTGCAAGGTGGAATCGTCGGCACAGTCATGTCCAATTTTGGATTGGAGAAGGCTTTTACCCAGAAACAAATTCCTTTTAAGCGAGCCAAAGTGGGCGATCGCTATGTCATGTCGATGTTAAAAGAAAACAACTGGAAAATTGGTGGCGAACCATCGGGGCATATTGCCTGCTTGGATAAAACCACCACCGGCGATGGCATCATCACAGCACTACAAGTGTTAGCAGCCATGATTAAACAACAATTGTCATTAATTCAGCTGTGCAAAGAACTGACTCTACTACCTCAGCATTTAATCAATCTAAGAACCGACCATGCCCAGCATTTGATGCAACTCCCCGCTACCCAAGACGCCTTGCTGCGCATAGAAAATGAAATTGGTAGCAGTGGCCGAGTCTTATTACGCCCATCCGGGACTGAACCACTCATCCGAGTGATGGTGGAAGGGCAAACCATGGAGCAGGTTCAATTGTATGCTGAAACGCTCGCGAACGATATCAGATCCATTGAAGCCGGGTTAAAATCCCCAACCCAATAAAATGGACACCCCATCTTGAGTATTTCCACCTACCAATTCCCGGATGAAGGCGCAGCCGTAATCCGGGAAACATAGCTTCAAACTCCCTAATTTTTTAGCATATATTCGGCTGGCAATCATAGATCCATTCGGTAACGCAGACGGTAACGCAAACGTTCACGTAAAAACCTATTATTTTCATTCATCGTTTCGAAGCCTGTATTAGGCGAAGCCGCAATACGGTAAACAAATCGTCAAAACCACTAATTTTTAAGCATAAAGTCGTCCGATAATTATATATCCATTCGATAACGCAGACGGAAACGCA
>JAGVJN010000009.1 GCA_020051095.1 Pseudomonadota bacterium
GTTTTGTTACCGATGTATCCGGTCAAGTTTGTTACCTATGTACCGGTCACACCATCACAATAAATCTTCTCGCGGGCGAGGGGGTTCTCTTTGGTTTTGACAATTTTTCTTATTGAACAAAAATATATCAGGATTCCTCAGAGCGAAGCAGAATGCGGGAAATAACCCTCGTCGCAGGTTGAGTTCCTGTATTACGGCTATGCTTCCATACGGGTTACGATTCAAAAGGGCTATTATTTTCGCTTGATAACGCGAGCGCATTATCGTCCTCTTCAACATCCATCTTATCAGACGTATCCACTGCAAACAGGCTATAAGTTTGCAATTGTTTGGCTTGAATATCCACATCGACTATCAAGGGCTCTGTGGAATTTTCATCAAATGGCGCTTGGATACCATAGTCTTGAAACAGGTTTTCTAAATCGGTGAACGTGATGGGTCCGATAGAACAATGATCTTGTAAAAAGGTCTGCAACCCGCTCATTAATTTGCGAAAACTGGTATCATCACACTCGCGACCGGCACCGGAAAAGGCATAAATCTTACCCAGTCCTGCGTCTTTTTTGATGTGGATGCTATCGATGAAATCATTGTCACCTTCTTCAAGGGCATCCAATGCTTTCAAACTGTTGCGATAGCTTTTGATGCTGATAGTGCAATTGATAAACCGTTGCGAACTGCCCAAAGGAATTTCAATGGTTATTTTTTCAATATTTAATGTGGGATAGACTTTGATATCGTTGGGTTCAAGTTCAATGCGGAGCTTACCATAATGAACGCTTGCTTTACTCTTAAGATAATAGGGAACAATTGGCATGGCTGAACACTCCTTTGAAAATCACCAAATTTAACTCTATAACAGTTCATAACCGCTATCAAGTCATTCGGTAACGCATACGGTAACGCAAACGTTCACGTATCAATTATTACATTTTTATGAGTAGGCCCTACTTTTTTACCAATACTCGAATATACTAATGAAACAAAAATTGATATTCGAAATAAACAGGATCTTTTTTGAAAATCATCTTACTCGGACTCCTTTTACTAACCAACGCTACTCTTGCCTTTACAAATACGCTTCACTTCAACAACGTATGGATGATTCAAACCGCCTTTGGTCATTTTCCCCATCAAAAAGACTGGTTTTATCAATTGGATATTCATGTGCGCTTAAATACATTCGATCCCATATTCCGACAAAATTTGAATACCCTTCGCATTGGCAGGCATTTGAGTGACACGATCGATTATTCGGCCGCATTTGCCTATGCCCCCACCCAACTTCAAGCCCGATTTATTAACGAGCAACGTTTATGGGAGCAAATCGATTATCGCTATCAACTATCCGAAACCCTCTCCGCCCAATTTTATAATCGCCTTGAAATTCGATGGGTACATGAAGCACCCGGCATATCGATGCGTGATCGTTTCAAAATCGTTGTAAGAGCTTGCTCTCCTCAAGCCATTGTGTGTCCCTACCTGGCTAGTGAAACCTTTATCAATATGAATCGCACCGCATGGGATCTTGGCAAGACGTTAGCCCAACAACGCTCCGGGATTGGGCTTGAAAATAAATTGTCAAAAGCGGTCACCTTACGCTTTGGTTACCTCAATCAAACCCTATGGTTTCGTGTGAACAACAATCTGTCGTATGACATTATTGATTTACAAGCCACTTTCAATTTTGACTAATTAATACCCCAATCAAACTTTATGATCTTAATTTATATCTATTGACCTATATATATACATTTGATCGTCGCTATGATATCATTCAGGTCACTTTGATAATCTCAAGAGCACATGAACTTCTCGAACCTTGTTAACGACATTTGCGACTCCTTGCTTCATTCAGCAATGTCCGATTTTAGAATACAATGGCTAAGCTCCAAGTCCTTTGACATGGAAAGCGAAGCTCAGGTAATTATTAACCGAAGGGAAAAGGAGTTAAATGAACACAATAATTGGTGGAATCAGACGCTGTCTTGGAATGAAAAAGAAACTATCCGCAGTCGTATCCGTCTTGAATATTCTTCTCGCTTTGACAACTCGGTAAAACCCGAATTAGAAAATCAATGGAAAAAGAAAGTCAAAGATGCCAATTTTGTGGGTGAGCTCGAACGCTTCTACCAAAGGCATCCCTGGCTTTCCAGTTTAGCCAATCAAACGCATCAACAGTCTCTGTCTTATAAGTATATTAAATCGATCATTCAGAACACGCTAAAACATAAAAGTGATTATTATGACAATCATTGGCGTTTGGACAATTTAGATGGAATCCCATCCATTCGTTGGCCTAGGTTTGATCACAATAAATTTCAAAAACGGCTGCATGACTACCCTTTAAAAAAGCTGATAAAAAACAAATTTGATTTATTCTCATCACTTCCCTCGTTAAACAAAGCCTGGCCAACATTGCAGGATCCAACAACCTATCGTTTTTCTCGCCTTGATATATATCGACTTCTTTTTCAACACTTTAATATCCAACGTGGGGGCTATGTTTCCCCACAGGCAACCTATCCCACTGTCGAAGGACAAAAAGTCGCACGTGTCATGCCGGTCGAATTGAATGAATTAGACCAATTAGATGAAATCAGCAAAAGCCATTGCCACAGCTGGCTGATTAACATCGGTGACACGAATAAACCTTTTTGGATTTTCTTGGATAAACACCAGAACACCAACACGCTCTACGTGCCAAGCAACCTCACAACGGATCCAACGTTTATAACCAAGCTGAATACTATTAGAGAAGTGTTTCCAGTCAATGCGGTTGTTGAGGTTGAAAATGACTGTGGGACAAGTTACGCACATCTGCCAAAAGACCAGATTTGGCAGTATCAGCTGTTCGCCCGTGTGTTGCCTTATTGTATTAAGAGTAATCGCACAGAACATTTAGACACGTATCGAAATAACATTTCTCTCAATCATTTAATCGCCTATGTTTGGGAATCCTTGCTTCCCATTTCAGGCACGACGTTATCTAAAACAAAGCTTACTGCAAAACGATTTCAATATGCCGAGCCATTCAGTGAAACCCCTTGGCATCAACTGATTACTCAAGGCGAATTCTATGATGATGGCCAACTTAAAGCGTTAAAAATTTTAGAGGCTAGCAGCCTCTTAGATTCAGTCGATCGAAAATCGATTCGCCTGCTACCCAATCAGTCTCCCGACAAAGATTTTACCTTAGCAACGGTGATTGAGAGAGAAAACTTTGTTCAAGCTTGCTTCATGGCCTGCTTCCAACCCGTCTCGCAGATGGCGTTAACCCTAACGCCCGCCTCAAAAAACGATATGCCCGATGTGCCCATGTACATTTTTGACAAAGTCATCGAGCGTTTAAATTATGTGAGCTTTGACATCCAAAGCGACCATGAGGCTATCAACCCCGGTCATTTTCCCCCGATTGTGCGGTTAAGCAATGCAGCCGCCTGTAATCGCTTATTACACACAGCCTATAAAATCCCATTAGCAGAGTTGCCATTCGATGATCGTTGGCTTGAAGCAGGCAAACTGACTTTACAACTATTTAAACAACATAGTGACAAGTTTGATTCCCAAGCCATCCAACGCTATCTGCAGCTTGAAAAAGGCTGGCGAAAAGAGTGGTTTAATCCTAACAAGGCCCCCAAATCCGATGCGTTTGAATGGCAGCTCGCCCAATTTGCACAAATGGGTCGTTTAGGATTAGACGCATTTTTTGATCACCTACGCGATAGCTATTTAAAACACTGGCATAGCATCCATGAAACGCCACAGCTAAATATCCCTGTGTTATTTGATTTAAATGGGGATCGTCTGATTAGTTCAGCGCAATATATTGAGCATTTAAACGAGCAGTTAACCAATTTTATCAACGATGAGCGCTGTATTCCTAAATTCAGCAAAATCCACTTGATATTACCCCATCCCTCAACCAGAGCCACTTACGAAGAAACGTCGAAACTACTCCGTACAATCAGTGATTGCAAATATCAATTTGATGCCGAAGCAGACACGATTAATTTGTATGAATTTAAAATCCTTTCTGAGCAGGAACAAGATGCCTGGCTTTTGGCATTTGAAAATCTAGCGACACTCCCCGCAAAACCATTAATTGCCTTAATCCGTATTCCCGAGCTAGATGAGCAAATCAGCCAAGATGTCAAAGCAAATCAGCTTAAAACCCGCTATCGCGCCCTACAAAATAAAATCCTGGATAATCAGCGTTTGCACCATCAAAAGCAGTTAGCTGAAAACACCGCTATTTTTTACCAAGGTGCCAACGGAACGCTTGACCCCATGGTGGATATTCGCAATCGAAAGCACCGTGTTATTCAACCCTTTCATGGCCAAGAAGAAACCTTTTTATTGGCAGCCAACACGCCGGGTATTCAACAAGAGTTGCAGCAAAATGTCGAAGCGCGTCATGAAATTGTGCAGCAAGTTGAAAATAAACGGGTGGTTTATGAAGAAAAAGCGCCCGAAATCAAACGATATCCACTCGATCTGAGCCGCTTGGTGACTCGCACCACGGTCCAAGACTATTTTAAATTCAGCGAAGCGAGTGTTAACTGGCGCAAAGAATTTAGTCAATGGGTGGGAAGTGACATTGATATCGCCAATACCATTCAATATATCGAACCCGAAGCACTTGAAAAAATAAGACAACATCGCGCTAATTTCCAAATGGGTATTGTCTTAGACCATTTACCGTTTGGATTTTATCTGGCTTATCATCCCAAGGCTAACAATGCGTATATCCTTTGCTATGATGAAAAGCGATACAAACAAGAACGCTATGAATGGGAAGGCAAAAGCAAAGAGTTAAGAAACCCGTTTACTCCCCATTTAGATAGCAAAGAAAAGGCTGTTAATTTTGCCGGAGACTTTCGTCAATTTCATTTATTAGGCGATAAAGAAGTCAGTCAAGTTTCCTTTTGGCACCATCTTGCCAGCCACTCAATCGCCTCTGAATTTAAACAAAAACAAACCGAGTGCCTGAGAAATATCTATAAGACACACATCAATAACGAGTGGCCGGATATTTCCCTCCTAATGATGCGCCATGAAGTGGCAGGGAACATCAAGCGACCCGTTCCTATCAATAGCATTAAAGAATATATTGGTGGATGGGCCCAAGGGGTATTAGGCTATGACAAAGCAACGGAATTTATTAAGGTATTTACAGACTCCCTGGATGCAAGCCAACTCAAGTCCTTTGGACAATTATGTTATTACTTTGACACACAAAAAGAAGGGCTTGGCAGTCAGCATTTTCTCCGCATCGCTTACACGTTGTATAAAACATTTGGCCAACAACATTTTACCACTTGGCAAAAAGTGATCTTTGCCAACAGCGACAATGCCAGCGAATTGCTAACAAAGCCCATTCTCGATGCCATGGGGTTAAGTCTCATCACGCTGAAAGATAAATCACCTGCCTATATTAACATCTGGTTTCGCTTGCTAGAAACACAAGCAAAACAAACGGGATTCGTGCGCTATGATCGCTTATGGTATGCCTACCAAACCCTCATTTCCTATATTGATGCACGGCAATTGACTATTAATGAAGACGTCGTTGCCAGGCTTATCGACAGCAAGAACCCCTTTGAAGCGGTGGTATGGCTGGATCGCCTCTATCACTGTTTGAAAATGAGCGAAGGTCAATTGTATGAAACAACGGCTCAACAAGCTATTTTAGATAATATCGATAAAATCGATTGGTCCCACAATGGCCTATACTATGCCATGCGCCATAACCAAGCTCCCTATTGGACCAATGATTTGGCATTGACACAATTTCAGTATGGCAACACAGAAAAAGGGTATGAGCCTATCTGGGATGAGTTGATTCCCCAAAAAGGATTAGCGGTTCAATTCGGCCGGTATCTCTCGACCAAATTAAGAATTAACTATAAGCAATACCAACATTATGCAAAAGACATTCAACCACTCCTAGAAAACAAAAAAGTTACCTACCCGGTTGCCCGATTGTTATTGATTCACCTGACCCACGGCAATGAAAATATTGCCTATTGGGATAAGACAGTCTGCCAAGCGGTCGTAAAATCGTTATGCCATGAAAACATGAAAGATGTCGTTGACTGGCTAAACCGACAATTTAAACTAGACAATGCCAACCGTGAAAATCACTATCATGTTCACTATAACCATCTACCCCTCATTGTCGGCGTATTAAAGAAATATGGCTTAAGTAAATTAGATAAATATCCAGAAAATAAACGCATAGCGTCATTAAATGCACTTGGCAAAACTTGTCAATACCTTGAAAGTCAATCCCTTTTAGGCTTAACCAATATTACCCTTAAGCTTACGCATATGTTGGGCGTAGCAATCGATGATGAAAACTATTTAACCGCAATGCGCCAGACCCCTTGGTTATTAATGGCGGAAAATCAACCTTGGGAAAAATGGCCCTTCAGCAGCAACTTGGATGTGCAAGTCTGCCAAAAACGTTTATTAACACAATTAGAAAGTATCGCCTTTGGCCAGTCAACTTGGTTACCCGATCGCAAAGCGATTCTTAGCGCATTATCTCAGTTGGATGAAAAACCGCTGTCGTTACATGAGTTAGATACCCTAAGAAGACAAATCATTGCCCAATGGGTGAATCATGGATGTGATATTCAAGAGCAAGATGCGGCATTTAGAGAACTAACCAATAAAGAGCAAGAACAGGTTCAATTACAACTCTCAGAACAACTGCTGCCCCAACATGCCAACGAAAATGCGACGTTAATTGCAAGGCTTGTCCCCCATTTAGCCATTGAAGCCAACTTAATTACTCCTGAACAAGCGTTCACCCAGTTAGTTGCTCAGTTTAAGCGCATTGATAATAAGCCGCACTTTAATGATTTAGCCATTGTCTTAGGGGGCTTACTCCAACACATTCAAAAGCAGGCACCTGCCAAAATGAGCTTACAACAGCTCACGGACATCTTGGAAAGCCTGATGCAGGCTAACCACGATGAGTTATCACACTTTCCTTCGGATATGCTGTCTCAAGTCGTAGCCCAAACCGGAAAACAACTAACTAATCAAAACTTAAATAGCCTATCAGCGAAATGTGAGCCAACCTTAAAAAATCTCGTTAAGACCATTGTCAATGCCCAGATAGCCAATCAAGTAAGACCAACCTTACTGAAAATGCAGGCAAAGGGTATGGATAAGGCCCAATTTGAATGGATAATTAGTCACTTCGTCATCTACCAGCTCGATGCCATTGACATCCATTATCAAACGGACATGGCCAACGCTTTGCTGAGCATTGCTTCACTCACACCTGAAGTGCGCAATCCCCTGATAGATCGTTTATTATATCTTCCCAACGACTTCGAGTCGCAGACAACCTGGTTGAAAAGTAGACATCAATTATTAATGAACCTGACTAAAACGGGTTCCATCGCTCCCTTACAAAGGCTAGCACCTTTCATGTTAGGTGGCACACAAACGTCCCCTGATATTGAAGTGATTGCTATCCACACCCTAAAATCCGATGCCACCCATGGACCTGAACTATTGCGTTTGTTGCAAAAACTCAGTCATACGGACTTAAAAAAGCTTGCTACGTATTGTGCCAACCCACCTAAACCCTCTGCGGACTATTTGATTAAGGAATTACCCCATCACTCCGTTGATGAGCTCATTCATCAATTTGAGACCATCGATCAAGCCAATGGGTTACGCCATTTCAGTGTCACTGAGCCCGAAAAGAACGAATTGAAACGCATTTTAGGCGGCATTAAAGAAAAGAATTCGGGTTATATTAGCGATGAAAAACAAAAGCAAATTATGGGGCTTTTGTATTATGTGAATGCGTATGCCCAAGAGCATGATATTGCCAATATCTCATCTGAAACGTTAAAGACATCCATTCGACAAACAGCCCAGTGGCTGCAAGCATCAACAGATGAGACAACGCAAATCACCTATCGATTACAATTATTATCCATGCTTCGTGAAGTGTTGTTACGACAAACAGGGAAATGGGCCAATCACACGCAAATGCTTGATTTGATTTATGCCGCATTGCATAACGATGAAAGCTTATTTCATCAAGTTAAAACCGGCCAAGGCAAAAGTATTATTACCATCTTGCGTGTTGCTTTCCATGCGCTTAACGGAAAAGTGGTGGATGTTTTTACCGCCAAAGAAAGTTTGTCCAGTCGTGACCATGAGGAATTTGGCTACATTTTAGACGCAATTGGCATTGAACATACCCATATTCTGCCAAATTCTGATGAAAATGACTACAAAGTGGGTGACGATGTCTTTGGGGCAATCAATTATATGACCCCAGGAAGCTTTAGCTTATATCAATCCGGGCATTGTTGGTCTGAAAATAGCAAGCGCTACATCAATTACCGCAGCAAAGAGCGCGTCGCCTTTTTTGATGAAGGCGATCATGTGTTGCTTGACGAACAAACGATGTTTAATTTTTCCTTTGGCGGGGATTCTGGGAAGTTATATAACTATGACGCCTGGGTGTATCAAGCAACCTGGCGCTATTTTCAAACGGTCAAAGAGACCTTACCCATCAATGAAAATGGCATCCCTTATATCTCGCGAACCAAGCACTTAAAAGAATTATGCGAGTTTCTCCAAAAACAAGCCGATTTTGCCCCGGTTCAGTCGACGTTTATTAAAAAATACCTAGCACCCGTTGTTGATAACGAGGTAACGGATAAAAAGGCCGCCATCCTTGAACGTGACAAAATCCTGGCTTCATTATTATCGGCTGCCTTTACTGCCAATAATCTTCAAGAAAACCGCGATTTTTGTATCCAAACCGATACCACCACCTTATCCGATGGCTTAACCCTTGAAGGCCGCATTGCCAAAGTAGTCATCAATAACCAAGTTCAAGGTGGCGCAACCTATAGTGAACGCGTCCATCAGTTTTTGCATGTTCGCTTAAACGAAGAAGCCATAGCCAACAATGAGCAACCCAACTTTTTCATTGCCCCGGATAGCGACATCGTCTTATCGCAAAACGTCCCTTCCTTGATTAAGCACTATTACGGTCAAATCGAAGGGTGCTCAGGCACGATGGGGGATGCCGGTGATTTGGCTGTGTATCAGGAAAGATACAATATCAACCACGTGGTGAAATTACCGACACATGAGCTATCACAAACAACCTATCTAGGCATGATCTTTTGTGAGGGGCAAGATAATTACGAACAAGCAATCGTCAATTGGTTAGAGCAATACCAGCAACAACCCACGCTCTTAGTCAGTGAAGACGATATTGCCGTCAAAGCCTTATCCTCTCGCCTTGCCCAATTACTGCCAAAAGAAATGGTCCAAAAACTCATTTGCGATACCAACGATAGTGGACAACTTGAAAGTGACATTCTTCCTTTAGCCGGTAAGGCCGGTGCCATTGTTAATAGCTCGCGTATGGCAAGAGGAACAGATATTAAACCCGAAACGGAAGCCGGTTTATTAGTGATTCGCGCCAATGCCAATATCCCGCGCTTTGCCAAACAAAGTGGCGGTCGTCAAGGACGAAATGGCGCCAAAGGGGTGCTGATTGATATCATTGATTTTGCCAAAATCAAACAGTCATTCCAACACTTTGAACAATCCAATGATTATGCTCTCAGACTCAAACAATTGATGGAAAGAGAAGCCCTTCATCTTAAGAAAAAAATTGAAAAGCACCAAAAGCGCGGTAGCCATAAATGGGATTGGCTCCTAAACAATGAAGAAAACCAAACCAAATACCTCAAGACACGCGTCGTTCACTATTTAAAACATGAAATCAAAATTGCGCGTGAGCAAAACATACGCAGCAAAGAAGCCATTGTTTCGGAATGCTCAAGTCATGTTATTGCCCAATTGATGCACCATATTGGTGAAGATCAGGTGATTATGAATGCGGTCCGTCAAGATTGGTTGCGCTGCCGAGCGTTGATGGAGTCTGCCTGGCAACAACGGATGAATGGTGCGGTCGCAGATAATGAAATCGTGCTCAATGCTTTTTATGAAAAAGCGACACTGGCGTGGCAATCGTTTGCTTGTAAATATCCCGATTACCTGGATGCAAGCTTATTAGATGATAAAGAAACCCTGCTGAAATCCGTGAAAAGCATGACGAAATTGGCTTGGAATAATGAAAATATCGAGACCAAAGTATCAACGCCTACTCAAAAAGACGATATGACGGAAGTCATTCATTTTTACCAAGATTGGTTAACCCGTGTTGGTCCGAAAGTGCTATCGGATTTTCCCAAGTCATTACAAAACCTCTTTTATGGCCCCTCCAAAAATGGGCTCAATGATTTAGATGTGTTTTACAAAACCCTCGTAAAGGCCAGTCAGCATAATGGGTTGTTAGACAGTAGCTTCAGCGTTAATGACAGCCAAGCGCTGTTTAAATTGTTATCGACCCTCCCTGTAACCACGCTCACCTATATCCCCTTAGCCTACATGAGCCAAGTGGTAGAGACATTTGATATCGCGCGCACATCGCCAGGCTTTGTCGACAAACTATCCTGTTTATCCCAGCTATTTGACCATCCCTGTGCACAATCGGTTGAAAACCCCGATGCCCATCATATGAGCACACTTGGTGAAACAAGCCTCTTTTTAATGCGCTTAGCGTGCCGAGGGTTTATCAACCACGATTCCGATGGTTTTAGGCGCTTTACCAGCCAGCAAAGTATCAGCCATATTGCCGATATCCTCTGGGAATGCGATTGGGAAACCTTAACACCAAACCAGTTTGCTTGTTTTGACAGGTTTATTAACCAAGATACCGATGTAGCTAAGCTGCTAACAACACGTCTTAGCAAACAACATTGGCAAACCTTGTTAGGCCAACTAGGTCGCTATGACATGAATAAACCTGAAGATAGGGACTATTTCGATACCGTTTTAAACTATTTCAAACAACACCATGTCTTACTTAATAATACCTACCCAGAAACGATTAACGCCTTATTAGACATCTTTTTCCATTACCCGCATCGACGTATCGATGCCAGCCAATTTCTTGCACCGGATTGCCTGAAAAATGCCACGGACGATGACAATATTCACTTCATTCATTTTATCGCGGAGCAATATATGCTAAATGCACAAGAAATCCTTCAATTAGAGACAATTATCGATGACGCATACGGCAAATCGACGATTAAAGCCGCTGAAATGAAAAAAGAATTGATGCCGCAAATCCGCTCATTACCCGCGAATATTCCTTTTTCACTCATTAGCAAACGGGTGACTAAGATTGCCGATGACCAAAATAGCCAAACCATTCCCCATGCCATGAAGGCGTTACGAGAACTTGGCGAAGCATTAAACCAGTTTACCATTCGAAAAGGGATCACCACCTCAGAAAATTCATTGCCAGAAGAAGGCCTTCCCGAAACCCTGCTAAAAAAAGCACAAGCGATCATATTAGACAAAGAGAGCAAGAATAAACTGGATGAAGCTACCATTATTTTCCGTCAATTAAGCCAACCACGCTATGATGAATTTGATGCCTATACTTGTTTATTGGCTTATGAACAACATGGCAGCCACTATGAAAGCGCATTGAGCATATTACTAAGAGCCAAACACACCTTGACTTCGGATGCCTATGCGAATTTCTTTAGCGCAAGCTTCTCACCGGACGAAGAAAAGACATCCCTGGACGATTTATCGAGAATAATAACCCTATTTGAGCAACATAACGAACTGTTTGCAGTGGGTCTTCCCGAAAAAGCCAAACAACAAAATGCCATTTTAGCGCAATGTTTGCAGCGAAATGGCATCGAATCGGTGATGAATCAGTTCAATAGCCTTAAGCAGTCGCAACTCAGTCTTAATAACGCACACGTCTGGCACCAATGGCAAACGAGTATGACTAAAAAGCTAGCATTTGCAGAGCAAATCCAGTTAATTAAACAAGCAGGTAGCTTAGCACCATCACTGAAAGAAAGGGTGTGTACCTTATACGACGAAGGCTATGATCCTGCGCGATTAAGCGTCTTTATCAACTTAGTCAAACACGATAGCAAAACGATGGATAAGTTATCATTGGATCAATGGCATCACCTGTTAAGCCAATGGGAAGCACATCACATAAGCGATAATGTTCATTTAACAGCCGTCTATGAAGCACAGAAAATAGCCAACACGCTTGAGTCTGAAACACCTGAGAATGCCCCAACCAGACTAAAACAAAACATCCCGACTTACGAAAGTCTTTTTGGAACCTTAAATCAAGAAAACAATGGGACGAAACGAATGAGTTTAATGCACAGCATTACTCACTCCTTAATTTCGTTTTCCGCTAGCTTACAAGAAAAATGCTGGTCCTTTTATCAAACGTTAATTAGCAAAGTAGGCGACATCAAAAAACAAATGGATCAACTCCCTGAGAGCCAACGTGCTAGAGGGTTAAGCCACCTATTACGATCGATTAAAAGTCTAACCATGGAGTTGGCGTTTGTTGCCAAACCCGAGAGCCATCCAACGGAGTTGGGTGACAATGTCTTTTATTACGATCAGTTGGTTCACGCCTATGAACAGCAATACACAGGCAGCTGGCTCAACTATTTCACCATTAATCGAACGCGTTGGCAGCAAGCACAATCCCTGTTTAGCGAATTAAAATCGCTCACCCATAGCGACGAAGAAGCAATACAGCCAAAGCCTAAAGCCGCCTTTTATGAATCCATGTTGGTTGCCCTTAGTAAGACCCAGCAAGCCATCATCGATAATGATGGCAAAAATCGCATAGCCAATCAAAAAGGTTACAGCCGCTTGTTGGATATTACCCAACAACTCGGCCTGCAAGTGTGCAAAGATATCATCAATGATGCATCACTTAGCCACCAAACCAAACAAAAAGCCAAAGACTGGTTGACCACACAAGAAAAGCGCATCATCCATCAACTTTGGCAACGACTGGATTCAAGACACCCGCTCGTGGTTGAAATCCAGCCCTACGCACGCAATACCGATGCAGATGATCCCGCGGCGATCCATCGATGCAAACAAGCAATCTTGAAACTAAATGCCAGCGACTTACCCAACGAGTTGCGTTATTTATTGCCGATGTTGCAAGGGCATTTTGCTATCAGTGGTCCAGTGGAGCAACAGGCTAATTTTGAAATCCAAATGCGATAGAAAACGATGCGATACATTCGTGTTATAAGCAAAATTTGAGGAAAATATGAGTAATCCAACACCACTCAATCCTAAAACCCAGGTCGAACAATTGCTCGACAAAGTCAAGGTGACGCATCAAGCAGTAAAACGGCAAATGTCCCTGGCAACGTCCGACCTGGAGGTATTGTATCACCTGAGCAATCAACAACTACTCACCAAAATTAATGCTATCCTGACAGACGAGCACGGTGAAAAACAGCAACATGCGCTTAAACAATTATTGAGTGACCGCTGGCAAGACATCAAAGGAACCTCACAGGCTTACTGCGCACAACCGCGCGATCCGTTGAATCAATTGTGTTACGCCTTAGCCTTGCATTTATCGCCCTTACCGGAAGACTTATCCGAATGCGTTGATTGGACTGTTGGCGATGGCCCTTATTTTATCCTCATGCCCGATTTAAAAGCCTGCGAGGATATCGCATTAGGCACCAACATCCACCAATACCGCTTGCATGAATTTATTTTATCCGAAGACAGTCAGCGCTTTATCCCCATTTGTTCCACCATTGATTATTATTTTAAAAGCGATAGCAAAAAACCCATCCATATGGTGTTTACCGAAGAACAAATGTATGACAATAACGTGGATAAAAAAAGTGATCCGCTGCTGGATTCTGAAATTCAACAGCTAACGAATCACTCGGGAATGACTGTCCGATTAATGCAAAATATAGCCATATTCAAAGATCCAAAAAGCAATTTTTTTAGCCGCCTGAGTCAGTTTGCGAAGGGTTTATTTGCAGGGAGTTCTCATGGAGGAAAAGGCGAAACCTACAATGCTGCGGCGGAAGCCAATGAGGCAATTGTTGAATTTTTTGATTACTGGGATAGCTTACCCGAAGAATTAAGGCAGATATACCTCAAAAAAGTCCCAAATCTAGGGCCAATTTTACAACGAATTAAAGATCCCGTCGAAATTTCCAAGCAAGGGACCGACTATTGTATGGGGGTAACAGCGGGAGACCTTACGCATGAAATCAGCATTCATCAACAACACCTACAAACAGATGATTTCAATAGCTTACAAAAAGCGATAGAAACATTAACCACCGAATTAGAACAAGCTATCCAAAAGCCTAATTACACCTTAAATCCCGTAAAAACCGATCATAAACCGCTGGCTCGCCAAGTCATGGACATCCCAGTATTAGAACAACAAGCCTTGATCAGAAACCATTTGCATTTAGACTATCCAAACTTTCTTCTCTATGCCTTTGATCAGCAACCCAGTCTCATAAACAGTTTTGTCGATGGTTTTAAGCGCTCCAAGTTTAAAGGGGAATTACTGCAACAACGGGCTAGCAATGGCATGAGTGTGCTAATGATTGCCGCGCAAAGTTATCCCGATCTATTAGACACTTTATTAGAAGGCAGCTCCGAGTTAACGACCAGCCAGCTTAAAAACGAATTAATGTCAAAAACCGCGTCAGGCGATTCTCTGCCTTTGATCATCCTTCAAAGACGCCCTCAAGCCTTGCCAGCCTTATTTAAAGCCATCGAAAAACTGGATGAAGAAAGCCAATTAGAATTTATTAATCAATTGGATAAGAACCAATCGAGTTTGTTGATGATGGCGATGGAAAGCAATGCGGAAGCGTTTGCGCAATTATGTGGTTTAATTGGCAAATTCCCATCGCAATTAATTGCCGGTCTATTAGGACAAACCAATAGTGAAGGCGATACGTTGCTGATGATGGCGATGAGTCATTATCCCCAAGCAGTTACCCCATTAATGGTGTTATTCGGCAAGTGCACCCCAAATGCTCAAAAAAAATTAGTTGCCCCGATTAACAAACATGGCCTCAATTTGCCCTTTTTAGCGCTTGATTCCGAGCCAGGTGTCTTGAATACCATCCTACAGGTCGCTTATAGTTTACCCGCCTCTCAGTTTAAGTCCCTATTCACAACCTTAAGCCCATCCGGTGAATCATTTTTCTTAAAAGCCTGCCGCAGTCAACCAGCAAACTTTGATAAGGTGTTAACCTTACTTGATAACTTTCCTGATGAAGAAAAAAGTAGCCAATTTCTGCAGGTGGATAGTCAAGGAAATCATGCGCTTTTAGTTGCGATGTTACATCAATCAAAGCCCTCCTTAACCCTCGTTAATGCATTGAAAAAATTACCAACGCCCACGCTGAATCGTTTGTTAACAACGACCAATCGGGATGGCTTTTCACCATTAACATTAGCGTTGACCCAAAGGCCCGACTATTATGAATCCATCGTTTCTCTGATAAACGACCTATCAACGGATGAGCAAGCCGTCATCTGGCAACAAAAAAGTCCCAACAATTGGCATTTGCCCTTCTTGTCATCCATATATTCGCCAGAATATTTAACGTCCGTGATGAGTCATGTCAAAGCAAGCAGTCATTTCGAATCGCTTAATCAAACCGATGCAAGTGGCAATGGGATGCTAGCCTTTACCGCCAGCTTTCATCCAGAGCAATTACCGGAATTGTTAACGACTGTCAAAGGCATGTCGGTTGAAAAGCGCTATCAATTAGTTAGCAACACCAATGCGAATGGCGATAATTTAATTACTTGGGTTTTGCAACAAGATGCCAGTCGCCTGGATGAAATCATGCCATTAATGGCAGGTTTTAGCGTCGATCAGCAAGTGAAACTGCTTTGCCAGCGTAACCGTCAACAACAACATGCTTTAGGGATTGCTTATCAACAAGATGCGAAGCTATTGGATCAGTTACTAAAATCGCTCGATGGTCTAAATAGTGGGAAGCTAGACGACATCCTCGCGAAATTGCCAACGGCTATCTGGTTCGATTTTTTGAGTCTTGCCTGTGTCAATCAAACCACGTTTCTTGGCTTGTATAATAAATACAAGTTGCTACATCAAAGTAATCAAAATGTACTGGGCGAACTGTTAGCTTACAAAGATGCGAGTCATTCTAATTTATTCATGCTCATTCTTGAAAATAATCCTTCCTTGGTCAATCACATGATTCGCGAGGTCCAATCGATCCCAGAGGAAAAAATCCAGGGACAAATCATGTCGCAAAAAAATACGAGTGGCTTATCCGTGTTAGCGCTGGCAGAAAAATTCGCACCAGACAATATCATCACCAAACTCCAAACCTATCTAAAAAGTTTGAATAAGCAAAGCACCAACCAGATGATGTTACAGACATCAATGAAAATGCAATCTGCCGACGTGCTCATATCGTATGAGCTGTTGGAAAGTGCTAACGCACAGACCTTATTTAATAAATTAGGTGAACGGGATGGTTTGGGGAATAACCTACTTGGCCAAATCATTTTGCGAATGCCGCATCGTTTGCCAAACCTTATTGAAAAGATGCACCTTCTGTTATCTCCTGAACAAATTAGGCAGCTCTTAGCCCATCAAAATAACCAAGAGCTTAATTTATATTGGTTGGCGTTGGGGCAACCACAATCGGCTTATTTATGCCAACAACTGCAAGAAGTCATCACACCCTATGACACCGAAAATCGAATGACCATGCTAGCACCAC
This sequence comes from Pseudomonadota bacterium, assembly GCA_020051095.1. Taxonomy (GTDB): domain Bacteria; phylum Pseudomonadota; class Gammaproteobacteria; order Legionellales; family Legionellaceae; genus JAFIFT01. The sequence goes on from JAGVJN010000009.1 coordinate 16,680, forward strand.
CTGCTGAACAATCCATGATCGAATGGGCTTTAAGCCATGGTAAAACGCCGTTTATCACCACGATGCGCTGGATAGAAACATTTTCACAAGAACAACGAAAAAGCATCATTGAAGACTTTTGGCAACACCCGTCCGAACAATTGAGACAGGCCATCGCTAATCGGGATTTCAATGTTTGCCAGCGCCTAATCAGTACGACGTTGACCATGCCGGTTAATGAGGTTGCAGCCCTAATGAGCCGCAATCGTCAAGCGATGATCGATGGGTTGACAAGTCAAGATAAACCGATACAAAGCCTATTTTCTCATTGGCTAAATAGGTTACCAGCCGATAGCCGTTTTGATGTATTATCCCATTTATCCGCCGAGGTTGTCCTATCCCTCTTAAATGACGAGCAAATGAGCTTGATTGATACCCTACCCTTGGAAAATCAAGCATCACTCTTTTGTCTTCAAGACTCGGTTGGGCAGAATGTTTTGGTGAAAGCGATTTCTGACAATAAGCCTTGCCAACAAAAACTCATCAATCGCCTAATCCAATTGACGCCTAATCAACAAGGAACCATTTTTCAAGCCAATAACGCTTCGACACCCCTATTACATACCCTAGCTAAGCACAATATCCCGTTATTGGTGACCTGTCTTGCCCAGTTAGGTCAATTGCCAAGCCAAACACAATTAGCAATCCTTAGTCAAAAAGATAGCGAGCAAAAAACGCTGCTGGATTGTTTAGAAAGCTCGCCCGATCTATATGAATCCCTCTTATCCTTTTATGATAATTTGTGCTTGTCCGATCAAATTCACCTATTTGCCCAAAAAGCAGGACCCAATGATAATGGTCTATTGTCGAGAGTTCCTCAAGCTTATCGAAAACGCTTATTTGAGCGGTTTAAATCCTTCCCCCAAAGCGCACAAATTGAAATTTTATTGACTATTAACGATAACAACCGATTGGGTTTGAAATCGTTTATGCAACAATCGCCTTCACTGCAGTTTGAATTGCTCGCTATCATCGAATCCTTTCCAAAACATATTCAAGGGGCGCTTTGTGTGGGTGAAGAGGAAACGAGTGATAGCTTGATTCACTGGATGTTACATAGTGACAATGAGGCACTTAAAAAAAGGGCTATCCAGTTACTCGGTGGATTAACAAAAACGGATATTACCACGTTGTTAAAACAAAAAGATCCAAGAAATGGCAATCATTTACTACAAACATTAGCCCAACAGTCCCCTCAATTATTTGATCAAGCGTTTTCAGTTTTTATGAGCTTGCCCGTGGACAGCCAAGTTGAGATTTTAGAACTGCAAAATGCGAGTAACTTCAGCTTATTTGCGGATTTAGTCAATTTAAAACGCTATGATCAATTTGAAATGCTATGCCAAACCATATCAACACTACCCAATGCCGACAAAGTACGACTGTTATCTCGTTCGGGAATCGTACCCATTGAAGCAACAACCCTTTGGGTGAGCGTGTTTTATGGCGCGCCACAAAGCAATCATTTTATTGCCTTGATGAACAATAAAGCGTTTTATCAGCCGATGTTTCAATTACTACAGACCTTACCCGCTGAACATCAAATTACAATCCTGACTAATCGAAGCCAACCCGGAAAATCCGTCATTGATGAAATTGTCGAGCCCGAACAGTCAAAACTGCGGCTGGTCATTAAACAAGCCCAAGCGTTGGTTGAAGCCAAACAATTATTAAATACCATGGCCGCCACCCTCCGCAACGAAGACGTGCACACGGTTGAATTTAACCTACATCAATCCTTATTGCAGCGATTAGACGACTACCAAAATACCTACCATAAAAGCATGCAGCATATCCATGATCTAGCCAATGGCTGGGCAAAAGACATTGCAGAGGCTTGGCCACAAATGGATGATAAAATGACCTATGCCAATGCCCTGGTTGGTTTATTAAAATTAGCCGCCTGTTTATTGATGCCGGTGTATGGTGCTTATAAACTGTATGAAAAAGTCACAACCAATCGACATGTCTTATTCCAAACAGACCGCGAAGCGACTGTTTATCGGTTAGAAGATCTAGCAAAAGCCGTTAAGCAATCGGCTGAAGGTCAGCTGGCAATGAGTTAGGGTGAGGGCTTTTCAGCATCCAAATTATTTTCCGAATTCATCGCTTTCACCTTTTCAGAAAATAAGCGGACTTGACTATATTCGCTCGATTTAAATACCGGCTCCCATTGGAAGACAGCAGCAATCCAGTTGACCGCATTCATAAAACTACGCGCTAAAATATTCCACTCTGAAAAATTTTGCAATGGGCTTTTTTGCGCCTGTTTTAGCGCTTCATCGCATTGGTCAATAAACTTCTTTGCATCACTTGACCTGTCACCGACCCAGTTGGCTTTTGCTTCTTTGATTTTATCGGTAAAATCTTTTAGTGCGCTTGCTCTTGGCTTGTCCTTGTCCTCCAGATTGACTCTTAAAATATCGAATTGCACCATGCAATCGTCAAAACCAATTTGCATTAACAATTCCGCTGGGGATAATTTCTTAAGATGTGGCTGCGTATCAACTCCTTTAGACGAAGGCGATTTCGAAGGTGGCACTACATCAGGGATGGATGGCGGCGTCGTAATGGGTTTATTTGGTGGGACATCGGCGTGAGTGGTTGCCTTTTGTTGTGAAAGGTAATCTTGGTACAACCGTTGTGCAGCGGGGAAATTAATATTCCCCTTTTGCCAAGGTGAGTTAGCATTTATCCGATACAATACTCCTTTTAATTGACCGTTCGGATAGAAATGCAACTGTAAGTCCGCCCCACGGCGCCGCTCGACAACCCGATGCTGACGAGCATTATCAAACCAAGTGTTTAAAGGTGTGCTGCCTGTTGAAGTGGCGGATGAAGTTGACGACTTCGAAGGGATATAGTGATTGTTCTTATGGATAACATCAATTCCTTTGTCTAGATTATCATGCGCGATTAAATGAGCATGGGTTCGTTGAAGTTGTTCATAAGTCCACTTTGGGTTTGGAATGGGGAGCTGATAGTGAGGATTTTTTGCTAATACATACTCATTACCCAGTTCTAAAATGATTTCTCCGAGCATATTTTTACCCAGTCCATTTTCTCCTGAAGCCCAGTTCATATCAAATCGACTCACTTCGATGGGCAGGATGCCTTGCTCTGCCATATCCATTGCTAATTGTTTTAAATCCGCATGTTGTTCGAGTTTCATGCGAATAACATCTTTCATGAATTGCCGGGTAAACGGTTCTGGTGGATTTTTGCTGTAATCCAGCCCACCCTGAGGGTTATGCATTGAATGGTAGTCAGAATCACTCCATCTATCCAATGTAAGCATATCCGTACCTAATTGAGACGCCAACCAGTTTTTGATGGGGTCAAAATCATCTCTTGGTAGGAATGTCTTTCCATTTTTTGGCTTTACAATTTCGATGGCATGTAACGCTTGATCGATTACACCTTGCATTGGATGATTTGCGGCATATTTAGTTTTTAGGCGTAAAAACTTTTGTGCATGGAATGCTTGTTCAGACGAGGGCCAATTGAAATTCAATTGTTGACCATGAATATTTACAGACTGGTTGATAGCATGGACTCCCAGTGGTGAGGTATTGACAAGCGGCCCATAGGGCTTTTTGCCAAAATGTTTAAAAGGAGCGACTTTTACGCCACTGACAACAATAAATGGTAAGGGATTTGCCATTCGTTTTCTCAACTTTTTACCAATATATTCAGATTATAACTCAAAACTCTTAAGATTTTATTACGCGCAAACGTTCACGAATTAATTGTCCGGTACAAAGAGAAAGCCCCTAATTATTGCACTGGATAATAAATCCTTAATGATTCCTTGTTATAATCAAGCATGACAAAAGCAACTTGTTGAAATGCTACTGTGCAGACAATTATTATTAAAAATCCGAAATTAGCGACATCTCTCTCAGTTGATTGTGAGGATGAAACGGTAGAAATGATAGCCAAAGTCATTGAGCTCGCTTGTGCATCTAACTACTTTGTTTTAAAACTCGCCCAATTTTCCCAAACCCAAAATGCCCGCGTGAGCTTTACGGCCAACGATAAGGGTATCCCTTTACAAGGTCTATGGATTCCAAAACAGTCGATGATTTGGATTAATCATATGTTGCCCCTTGATAAGTTAGTCCAGACATTGGTTTTTGAACTTTGCAATGCTACCAATGACGAATTAACTAGCGAAAAAATTCATTTTTGCAATTTTAATAATGGGAAGGGATATGCAAATTTCATAGAAAAAGCGGAGCACCAATCATTTCTCGAGTCTTGTCGCATCTACTTGGAGCTAATAAGCAAATATCCAACGTTACTTACTCCCAGTCAAAAAGATTTGCAGGATTTTCAGCAACTCGCTGATGAAACAAGTTACCTGGAGTTTGTCAAGCAAAATGGCCATTATCAGTTCTATATTAACGCCTATGAGCAATGGGCGAAAAAAAATCACCCCCTGAAAAGTATGGCATTTTTTACAAAATCAGAAACGCCTATTCAAGATTTGGGACATATCATTACCTATTACAGAAATCGCTAATACAGGACTTGGAAGAAGGGTCAAATCCTATACACTAACTATCTGGAAACCTTTTAAATTCTACCTTGTTTAGACTATAATTTATGTGTATTTATTATTCCATCTGTCAATTATTTTAGGTTAATCATCATGCCAAAAAGCAAAAAAATGGCCTCTTGGCCTCCCCATACCCAATCCCGAATTTATTGGTATAGTGATGAAGAAAAAGTCCCTGAAAATTTGAAAGGCGGCGCACTACCAAGTCAATCCTACGTTGACGAGTTACATAAAAAAGACCAATCCGAACAAACGAAACGCCTGAAGTCAACGAGAATTTTTACCAATCTACCCGAGGCTTTTTTTGATTCATACCTAACTGTTCAAACAAGCGATACTCCATTCATGTTCCCTAAGCTTGGAGAAAATAAAAATATCACGATTCGCGAGTGCTTAAAAAAACATGACGAATTTGCAAATGCCAGTGGACGGTTGCACCCCAGTCGCTGGCAACAGCTTGGCTGGACATCCCAAAAAGCCTACGACAGTTGGCTTGACTCAAGCATGTTATTTGCATTTTCGCACTGCAATCACTATTGTACCGTTGACAGAATTTTCGACGCGGACGAGGCCAGAAACGAAACAGATAGCCCAACCTTCCATTTCAAACAAACGCCTACCGATGCACCCCATAAGAAGACAAATATATACAGTGTAACAGGCTTTGAATATCGCGGATTTAAAACTACCCCTTCATCATCCATTGAGTCAACCCTTCCTGATGTCAAAGCACATTCCAAGATCACCATGCAGCAGATTTTGCTCGCTGCTAAACAAACTGATACCACCGATATTGTTTTAATACCTTTTGGCATGGGTGTATTTATCAAAGGGTTAAAACAAGAAGGCCAGATAAAAGAAGCGATGATCCAAGGCATGCAACAAGCTCTTAGTGAATACGACGGACCGCCTGTGAAAATCCAATGTTGCGGTTCGCCGGAGTATTTTAGACAATTGGCTCAAGCGAAAAATGCCAACATTCGAATTATCGATCGTTGTGGCGAAGATGCCTATACGGTCGCTAATGATATCCAAGATCGCGGTGATGAATTGGGTGAAATTGAAGACAATGACAATGAAAGAACACTAAAATCCATGCTCATTAATGCCGGCGATAATGATTGGACGGCACTCTTAGATCCCACAAAAACGCCAGGCCAATATTATAAAGGACATACGTTATATTTCAGCACATCCGATGAGTATTACGCCCTCGTAACGGACTTTGCCTATTACTCCATTCAAAATTTAAAACGCTTATTTGGCGATTTGCTGGAAGCCAAAAAGATTACCCAACTCGGCAATTTAGAAAACCGTTATCAACCTGATTTAAGTAAGTCAGGGCTATTTGCCACATCACCGATTCAAGCGAATGCTGATTTTGTGAACTATTTTGGCAGCCATCAACAACTCGGTTTGTTTAATGAATATCTTAATAAACGCGCAGAAAAGTATGCTGTCAAAGACTTTTTTAGCAACCTCATTGCCTTTGTTTTAGGGTGTTTCGGTTATCAAACCGATCAAGCCTTACGTGAAAGCTATATTCATGATCTACAAAAGCAATCACAAACCTACTTTAACAATTCTGCCGATAGACACGAAAAAGAGCAATTAGAGGCAAAAATCAAACATGGGTTAACGCATTTTCCCCCTCGCAGCCAACCTGGAAAGCAAGGGTATGATGATAGTTTGCACGCATTGCTTACCCAGTTTAAAAGATCGATTGAGCAACCTGATCCTTCACTATCAAAACAACCTTAATGAGGCTGACAAATAATCAATCAAAATAATTGCGGGAAAGTGTTTAATTCATTTTTCCTTATCAAAAGTATATTTATTTTTGATAATTCTGTTATAATGTTGTTCATTATATCAACGCCGCCTCGCATCGCATCCATAGGTTTATTATGTTAGAAAACACGTCCCGCTCTCTGTCTTTTTCAGAGTTGAATTTATCGTCTTTATTATTAGACACCTTGAAAGAAATTGACTACCATCAGCCTTCTCCTATTCAAGAAAAGACCATTCCAATGCTTCTTGAAGGCCATGATGTCATTGCGCAAGCGCAAACAGGAACCGGTAAAACCGCTGCTTTTGCACTCCCTTTGTTGGAAAAGTTAAACCGAAAAATCGATGCTCCGCAAATATTGATCCTTGCGCCCACACGTGAGCTCGCCCAACAAGTGGCGGATAATATTAAGCAATATAGTAAACGCATGAAAGGCATTAACATTGCCAGTATCTGCGGTGGCCAGTCTTATCGCGATCAATTAAAGCAGCTTAAAGCAGGTGCTCAAATTGTTGTTGGCACGCCCGGCAGAATCATGGATCATATGGACCGCGGAACGTTAATCTTGAATCACTTACAAGCGTTTGTGCTCGATGAAGCCGATGAAATGCTCCGCATGGGATTTATTGAAGATGTGGAGTGGATATTAGCGAAACTGCCTGAAAAGCGGCAAATGGCTTTATTTTCAGCAACAATGCCCGCTCGGATCCGCGCGATTGCTGGACAATACCTGGTGAATCCAAAGACCATTTCGATTCAATCTAAAACAGCCACTGTGAGCCAAACCCACCAGCAATTCTTATTTGCGAATATGAATCAAAAAAATGATGCCCTGCTAAGATTATTGAGCATTGAAAAAACAGAAGGCGTCATTGTGTTTGTGAGAACAAAACAACTCACCGAAGAAGTGAGTCGATTTTTAGTCGAAAATGATTTCAAATCCAAGGCAATCCATGGCGATATTAGTCAGAACCTTCGCAATGAAGCAGTGGATGATTTAAAGTCGGGACGTATCGATATTTTAGTCGCAACCGATGTTGCTGCGCGGGGCTTGGATATTGATCGCATTAGCCATGTGATTAATTATGACATTCCCTTTGATGCAGAAACCTATGTTCATCGTATCGGCCGTACTGGCCGTGCTGGCCGTTCTGGTAAAGCAATTTTATTTGTCACCCCTAAAGAATCTAGGATGCTCAATTTGATTGAACGAACGACCAAACAAAAAATTGAAAAAATACAGGTGCCCGATGATCAGGCAGTCAAAGTTGCCCAGATGGATCGATTAAAAGCGCAAATCAAAAGCCGTCTGATTAACAAAAATACTGACTATTTTAAATCCGTGATCCAAGACTTAATCGAAGAATGTGACTGTTCTCCCATTGATATGGCAGCGGTGATCGCATCAATGATTTGGAAAGAGCCCAAATCAAAATCGAAAGCTAAATCTAACAAACCAAAGCAAGAACAAACCATTAGCCACGATAGACCAAAAAGACATGCCGATAACCCAAAAAGGCATAACGAAAACCCCAAAAAGCAAAAAAAACAAGCTGAAGCCTTAAACATGGAAGTGTATCGTGTTGAAGTGGGTAAAATACATGGTGCCAAGGCAGGTCAAATTGTCGGTGCCATTGCCAATGAAGCGGGGCTTGAGGGAAAACACATCCATGATTTAGTCATTCACGAAGACTACTCAACCGTTTCTCTGCCCGAAGGAATGCCAGCCGGTATTTTTAAAGACTTGCGCAACGCTTATGTTTGCGGGAAAAAACTGAATATTTCGCGTTGTTAGCAGTTATCACATCCTGTATGACACCTTCGGCCTGAGTAATTCTGACGTTATTTATTCAAGATAAAATTTAGAAATCCAAAGAAAGCCCCCCTCGCCCGCGAAAGGAATTTTAATCAACGGTAAATTTTTACTCGCGGGAGAGGGTTGGGGAGAGGGTAAACAGTGATACCAAAGATGCCTTTCAGTATTTGTGCTATTTTTCAGTATCTTTTTTGCTCTATGTCTTAAATCAGATTTTTCCATTGCCCTCTCCCCAACCCTCTCCCGCGAGGGATACCCTATCAACAAATCTTCTCGGTGGGCGAGGGGGCTTTCTTTGGGTTGCTAATTTTTTGTTTGTTGAACAAAAAAATGTCAGGATTGCTCAGCGCCTTCGGCTAATGCGGGCTCTTTATTAAATACCGATTTGATCGTTATCGTGATACCATTTGATATTGTCTTTCAAGGATTGGAGATAGCTAATGCGTGTCGATTTTTTCTCAACTCAGCCTTATGATCAAAATTATTTTAATCGGCTGAATCAAACTCATCAGATTGTCTACCACGCGGAACATTTAAATGAAAAAACGGCGAGCCTGGCCAAAGGTGCCCAAGCCGTTTGTGTTTTTGTCAACGATACACTGGATAAAGCTTGCATTGACAAGTTAGCCAAATTCGGGATTCGCTACATTGCCTTGCGTTGTGCCGGGTTCAACAATGTTGATCTCACTGAATGTCATAAAAACCAAATCAAAATAGTTCGCGTGCCAGCCTATTCCCCAAATGCTGTGGCTGAGCACGCTATGGCGATTTTACTTACTTTAGTCCGCAAAACACACAAAGCCTATAATCGCATTCGTGAAGGCAATTTTTCTCTTAAGGGATTAGAAGGCATTACGTTAGCAAATAAAACCGTGGGTATTATTGGGTTAGGTAAAATCGGTACCATCTTTGCCCAAATCTGTTTGGGATTTGGATGTCAGGTACAAGCCTTTGATCCGGAAGACGTGAATCTCTCTGGGGTCAAATCCGTGTCGTGTGAAGAAGTGATCCAAACCAGTGATATTATTAGTCTCCACTGCCCACTCACCAACCAAACATACCACTTAATCGACGCTGCGCAGATTGAAAAAATGAAGCCGGGCGCCATTATAATAAATACAGGTCGAGGGGCGCTTATTAATGCCGAAGCGTTGATAGACGCCCTAAAAAAGAAAACCATTGCAGCTGTTGGCCTTGATGTGTACGAGCAAGAAAGCAGTCTCTTCTTTAGCGACCACTCCGAAGAAGTCATATCGGATGATGTGTTAATGCGACTGATGACCTTTCCCAATGTCCTGATAACTGGCCACCAAGGCTTTTTTACCCATGAAAGCTTGATGGAAATAGCGCGCGTCACATTAAATAACCTCGACCAACTTGAAAAAACGCACGCTTGTGACAATGAAATCCAATAAATTAGCTGAAACAGCTTTCCTTCACTTGCTTTAGTAGGCGCAATCCTGAAAATAATCTTGGCCATCCAGAATCAGTATGGTTTTAATTTTATCTATATATTTACTTATAGCTCATGAAGCATTATAATCGAACGATTTCATTCTCTCACAAGACTTACACAAAACACCAAGGTAGAGGAAAAAAGAAATTTTGATGAGGGAGTGTTGACTCACTAAATGACCGGATCAAAATTTCTTGTTAACATAGATAGTGGGTTTTGCGTAAGTCCTGTCTCATTCATAACGGTAAAACCTATGTACCCATTTACTATCCCCAAATACTCAACGCTATTGAACCAAGTCGCACAATATATGACAGCGGCTGAAACCCACAATCAACACAAGAAAAACTCAGAAGCCAAGCAGTCATTGTATTCTGCGATGGAGGTTATCAAAGCATTGGACCTGAATATAAATGAGGATCATCCTTTTCCAAACAATGATATCAAACCGATGATTCGTTTCGCAAAGGCCTATTTGCAGTGTAAAAATCTAAGCATCCAACTACAATTGCTCGAATGGACCGAGGAAGGGTATAGCGAAGATTATGCCTTCAAAACGAATAAAATCATTCAAGCATTTACCAAGCTTGAAACGAAGTTAAGTAAACTATCCATCGATAACCAAGAATTCCTAAATTTCAAAAATACCGATATGCCGGCTTTGAAAAACCGCATAGCTAGCTTTTCAGAAAATATTAGTGATCAATTTTTTTCGGTGTTTTTAAATGATTCGGATGAAAGTGATCTAATTAAACAAAAATGGCTGCGAGACGCCAAGGAATGGATGTTAACAGCAAAAACACTGCAAACGACGCCCTTTTCTCAAACCCAAACCATGGGTTTGCTTTATATTCTTGATCAATGCGTAACGCACCTTGACCCTGCTAACTATTTGCCAGAACTTCAAACCAATTTAATTCCTCTAGAAGAAGGGATGGACCTTCCCAGCCAGATTGAGTTATTGGGGTATCATTTCACCACCTTGCGCCATGGGGGTGAATCAGTTTATGCGATGGCGTTTGTGAAAGATCAAATTAAAACCAGATATCGTCAACTTGATTTGGATAATCAAAACACCTATCGACACTTATACGAATCCGTCGATAACGAGCCCATTCAAGTTGAATCAATCCCTCTTGAAGATGTGTTTGTTAATAGCGAACCAGACCTATCCAGCGGCGATAATGCTTCCTCCTCCCCCGCACTTCCCCCCCTTCAAGCATATGAAATTAGGGCTCAGGAGATACTAACATCTCAACTTGAAACGTACGAAGACGCGGATGAAATTGCTAAGCCATTTGAATTAGGAAAGATTTTAGTCCAGTTTTATAAGGAAGGTATTCCAAATCCTATCCTATTGGAAAACAATTTCAGTCAATTTATCGATGACTTACTGGTATCGATAGAATTAACCAGACTGATGTCGCTACCTTGCGATGAAAGCCACCAAAAAATCCTGATGCAGATTTTATCCAAACAGCTAAACTTACTTTGCCTATCCGCTCAAACCAGTCTGGATAATTGCATGGATCCGATGGTTTTAACACAACAAATCAAGCAATTAGTTCAATGTCGTCAAATCACCAACCAAATTCAGCAAGATAGAAAGCTTCAGACCTTGCAATATGCTACAGATGATTTGGCTATGCTACTAGAAAAAATGGGTGATAAAGTAGAACTTCTCGCATTGTGCGATGATATTCATAACCATTTGCGGCAATATCAACAGTTACTTAAACAGCAACAACACCCAACCGAATGGACTTTGGTATTTCCTCAAGAGTTTATTCAATCGCTCAATGAACTCCTGCTTATGGCCGAACACAAACAACTATCGCTGGCAGCGGACCTGAAAGCGGCAGTAAAGCAAATCGAATTTGAACAAGTGTCACTTGCCAATAAAGCGCTTAATTATCGTATCCAAACAGCTTTAGGTAATTTTCAGGCGTTTGTTCATCAAGTTCAAGAAGGACAATTTGATGAACACACCTGCAATTCGATTGATGGGGAGCTAAAATATTTACTCATTCAGGCTCAAACAGACAGTCCTGACTTCCAACAATCAATTCAACAAGCAATTGACACCATCACCTCGATACGACATGTTGCTCGAAAAGCACAAATCGATACCGACCTTTCTCGACTCGACTCTTGGCTTAGCCTCGAACAAAAAAGATCGTTGTATCAGGCGGTATCACCAATACTAATGTTACTTGAGCCTTCATTATTATCGGAGATTGACAAAAAAAATTACTTGTCGGTGATAAAACAGGCTTTTGAAATCACGCATTCATCCCAATATTTATCCCTATTAGAAAGATTTGCAAAAGCTTGGGCGTTAGAAGATAGTGAATTCACAAACCATGTCATCCAGTATATTGTCCATAATCAGCCTTATGCCTTAACACAAACTCAATTCCCTAAAAAAAGGGTCGCGTTTGATATGGAGGCCCAACCATCTGCTAATCAGAATAGTCCCTCTATCTCAAAGCCTGATATCCCCTTAGAAAGCATTGAACAAAGTGATGTGTTAACCAACGCTATTTATTTCAACAATTTTTTAGCATTTGCCAAACACGACGATAATCATTTTGGCGTCAATTGCTTAGCTCGTCTCTCATTTCGATTAGCCCAAGAAATATGGTCTTTAAAATCCTTTCCCAGCTATGCTCGTCTTATGACTGTCTATGACACCTTGATGTTAGCAAGACAGCTTGATCCAAGCGATACCCAATTATTGGAGCAAATTGAAAGCGAAATTAGACGTTTGTATCAAGATCAAAAATACAAAGCTGGCATAAATAACAGTCTACATTTTGCAAAACAATCAACCCATCAAACTGAGTTAGAAAAGCGAGTTTTACCCACTCGATGTTTTTATGTGTTTTATCAACACATAGAGAATATTCTGTCAGAACTTGAAACCCATTGTTCTAACGGAACGGGGCATTATCAGGATTCAGCCAACACGTTATATAAAAACTGGATTGTCCGCCTGAGCCAAGATCCGCATATGAATCAACGCGTTACGAGTGCCATGGATTATGCCAAAGTTGCCAATATTTTGCCAAACGGATTAAGTGCCAGTTTGACGGAAGAGCTGCCTAACACCCCTGAAAAACGGATAAAGATAGACTCCCCTGCCTTTCCTAATCAACAGGCTTTTAATAATTCGCTTCTTGATGAGAGCAAAGATACGTTTAGCAAGAAACTGCAAACCATGTGCACGACTGATGGCCAGCAACGCATGGCGAAATTTCTGTTACGCACCATCACCGGTAATATCTCAATATTACAGTTTGCATTAATCAAGCACAGACAAGATAACGTGCGCGAAGTGATCAAGTATATCCAAGGCGTCCTAGACCTAAAAAGTCAACCGGTTCAACAAATCTTGGGTTATAAAAATTCGACAACTGGGTATACTTTACTTCATTCCTGCGCCATGACAGGTGATATAAAATTACTCGCCCTTGTTATCGATGTGTATGAAAAGTCGCTGGGTAAATTGGCGTTAATTCAGGCACTAGAAACGAAGAGCTTAAACGGATTTATACCCTCTTGCCCATCAAGCAACCCCAAGGCAGGTGAAGTCAATCAATTTTTGACTAAAAAATTAGAAGGTTTAAAACAATCATCCCAGTTAAGTGCAAACAGTCTCTTCCAAGCGATAGATGAAAGACCTACTAACGGGCATTCAAGCAATACCCAAAATTTCCATAATTGATCATCCACAACCCATCATCCCCCCTTTTACTTATCCCCATGGCTTGGGAGACGGTAAAAGGGAAGTTTGTTAGCGGTCCTAAGACTCATATACTCGTGATCATTCAAAATGCAAGTTTTCTCCATTTTGAATGATCAGGGGTATAAGTATTGATTCTTAATCAAGGTTTGGTTAGCATTGTGCTCTTTCTAGCCGTGACATGATTTCAGGATAAGATACCATGAATAAAAACTTTGCATTCTTTAAACGGACCTGCTTGGAAACTGCCAAGTTAGAACCAAATCAAGCGCTTAATACGATGATTAATTTGGCTGAAGATATTATCAAAGATGCAAATTATTTGCTTGGAGAAATTGATGCGGTGGCAAGCCAAAAGCAGTTAGAAAAAATCATCAAAGATACCCTCTCGTTATTGGAAGAGCTCAACTCAAACCAATCAAAAGATAATCGTAATTATTTGATAGAAGAATTACAAAAAGCTGCGTTATGCTTGCCCAATAACTGGCAAAAACGCAAGGATTTTTCGTCGGTTTGTTATTCCGTTGCAAAAGCATGTGTTTTCTTAATGGCTCTTAGCTTAGCCTTCACCGTAGGGTATGTGTTTTTTGCCTGGTATTTTTCGTTTTTAACAACGACCTACTTCCTTGATTATTTAGTCTATTCTGTATCCAGTATTGGTATTCCTTCGCTGAGCATGGGCTTGTTCTCCACAGCGCTTGGTAAGTTCTTCACAAAAGACGCGCATAAGGTTGAAGACCTGCAATCAAAAATAGCCGAATTAGGTGAATTAGCAAGTCAATATCAAGCAATCGCATCACCCAACCCAACAACGGCTGCTAACGATTCGGAGCAAAAATATGAACGGACTTCGCCGAACTAAAATTGTTGCCACACTTGGCCCTGCCAGTGACAATCAGGAAACCATCGAACAATTGCTTCGAACGGGTGTGAATGTGTTTCGCTTTAATCTATCTCATCCGGTTGAGAATCTAGCTGAGCGGGTCGCAGCGATTAGGCAACTAGCAAGCCAACTGAAAATACCCGTGGCGATTATGGCTGATATCCAAGGCCCCAAAATACGAATTGGCGCCTTGGCAAATGGTGAAATAACATTGCATTCAGGGCAAACGATACGACTTCAATGTGGCGCCACTCCCACAGCATCCCAATCGCATCCCATTATCCCAGTGCAATATGCCAATTTGTATAAAGAAGTTAAAAAAGATGACAAATTATTGCTCGACGATGGACTCATTCAGTTATCGGTGAATGCGATGACAGATAATCAAATTGACTGTGTGGTCGATGAAGGTGGGACGCTCAAGCAATTTAAAGGATTAAACCGACTCGGTGGTGGTTTAATGTCTGATCATACCATGACTGAAAAAGACCAACATGATATTAAGCGTGCGGTGTTAGCCAAAGTGGATTTTTTGGCATTATCCTTTGTTCGCAAAGCTGAAGAGATTATTGCAATTCGCCAACAACTATCTCAATCCAATCAAAGTGTGCCAAGACTGATCGCCAAAATTGAATGCATGAGCGCCATTGACAACTTAGTCGATATCATTGATGCAGCCGATGCCGTTATGGTAGCCCGGGGTGATTTAGGTGTTGAAGCAGGCCCTGCCGAGGTGCCCCGCTTACAAAAGCGCATTATCCAACTGGCACGCCAGCGTAATAAATTAGTTATCACAGCCACACAAATGATGGAATCAATGATCCACGCCCCCTTACCAACGCGTGCGGAAGTGTCTGATGTCGCCAATGCGGTGTTAGATGGCACCGATGCTGTCATGTTATCAGCGGAAACTGCCAGTGGAAAATACCCCATCAAAACGGTGCATATGATGGTGAAAATTTGCCAGACAGCAGAAACCAATAGCTCACTTCCCATTCAAGTTGAAATTGAACCCTCAACAGTCCAATCTCAGGATCAGGCCATTGCTTTAGGCTGCATGCATACAGCTAACCATTTCCCCGTCGAAGCGATTTTATGTTTGACCGAGTCGGGAAACACGGCTATCAGCTTGTCACGTTATTTTAGCAAAGTGCCTATTTTTGCCATCAGTGACAACCAAGAGAGCGTTGCCCATCTCGCACTGGCGGGCAACGTGCTGCCAATCTTTTATGATTACCGTGATTTGAAAAACGACGCCTTGCTGCCCACCCTCATCCAAACACTAAGAACATCGTATGACCTTCCCAAAACTGGCTACCTGCTAGTAACCCGTGGGAAAGCCATTGGAAAAGCCGGTGGAACTGATATGATGCAAATTGTCTCGTTGCAAACGCTCTGATGAGAGTGAGTCTGTTGACAATGCATCCATGGAATGTTGATGCGTGACAAAACCTGACTTAAGGCAGGTTCCTCATGAAATTGCCTTATGGAATCAGTTTATTTAGCAGTGTCTCATGTGTTTCATTAGCATTTTCCTCACCCACTGGCTCCGCTAATTCATCCCCATGGCTGCCTTTATTAAACCAAATCATTTTTATATTATGCGTCTTGGGGGTGAGCTTCTCAATACTCGTGTTGAGCGATGCACCAGCTTCGACCAGCCAATCATCGGTGGTATTTATTGATATAACGTTATTCGGGTGCGCTTTAAACGCTTGCGAATTGACGAGATTTGTTAAATCCTCATCGGTGTTAAGCTCAAAATCCGTCCACTTAAATAGGTAAGACAAAGGCTTTTCCGTATTGAATAAAATTGGCTTTTTCGTTGCTATCTGCCATAACGTGGCAATTGCGCCAATGGCCGATCCTAAAAAGAGCCCATTCATGATGCCCAACAAAATCATCATCCCACCGGCCAGACTGGCAACCAGGTTTACGATATTATCGAGCAAAATACCCATGAAAGAAAAAATGCCCCTCACAAATGATGCAGTCGCTTTGAAAGGTATTGTGAACAGTGCGTGAGCTAAAGGATGAATTTTTCCTAACATGTCACCACAATAATCAAGTACTGCCCCCAACCCATTGCCAAAACCAACGATTCCTACATTGAGTAAAACACCCACAGATGCGAGCATTCTTGAAAGGATAAGGCCAGGCAAGCTGGCATATGTGGCAAAATAAACGCAGCTAGATGCAAATGTTATCCATTTTGTCGACTGTAATTGTTTCGCTTTTTCTTGGAAAACAGAATTTGTTCCCGTAAATCCTCTGTCCATCAATAAGCCAATTGCATGACCCTGTTCATAGAGGTTTCGCGTCGCATTTAATGCGACACCACTGCCCATTGACCAGGCATCAACAATGAGTTTATCGGCGGGCAAATGTTCAGAATTTATCAAGTATTGAATCAACCGAGTACCTGCAATTTGGCGATCGTGGGCTGTATATGTACTGTTTTTAATACTACCGATTTGCGGATAATTCCAAAAATAGTGTGCTGAATGCGGGGATTCATTTAAACATTTATTAATATATTGCGCATCGAGCGTATTTTGCTTATTGCCAGGGAAATGAATAATAAAATAGCCATTATGCGTATTCTCAGGGAAAAAATGATGTAGGGTAAGATTGTCATCCACTAAATTAATTGGTTCATATCGAAAACCAGCCGTCGCTATTTTCCCCAGATTATTAATGGCATCACCTTCATGAGGTAACAGCCAATTGATCACTTTGGTGGATAAAAATGTGGGGGTTCTTAAATCCCATTGTTTAATCTTAGAAAAATTGTTCCTTCTATTATCTTCCGATTTCTCAAGCCAAAAGCGAAAGGTATTTACCATTAATCTTCACCATATTCTAGTCAGTTCGAGCAATTTTAACACATATATATTCCTGAGTCATTTTATTTTTAACAAGTAAAGACTTGGAGCGCTCTCCTCCGCATAAAGCGGAGGGCGACGTTCCGGGTTTCATAAATGAATTTTGTTTTCTAATCAGCAATATCCGATTTAATGAACTTATGCTTAGGGTTTAACAATGCCTAAACCACCTGTTTTTTGCTCATTGGCACCATCTTGGCGCGCTTCGACTTTAAACATTTTCACAGCTTGAAGATAGCTTGATTCGTTCGTCTTAGGATTAATAGAAGAATCATGTGTGCTTTGAGAATCGCTTATATGTTTTGACCAAGGTTTCGTTTCCAAATTGCTTGGGACATCGTCTTTTTCCACAAAGGAACCAGTGGGTCCGGTTTTTATCTTAATTGAACCAGTCGTCTCTTCCGGGCAAACGACAACTGTCTCGGGTGGGTTATTACTATTGGATTGACTGATTTGTTTTCCAAATAGAAGTTCATATAGTGCATTTGCTGACAGCCTAAGGGTCTCTAACGGGTGTCTTAATATAAACCGAATCATTTTTCCATATCGTTTCAGTGCCTGTTTGAGAGCAGAGGTCATTTGTTCTGTTGATGATGGATTGAGCGGCGCATTGTTTGGCTGAGGATAGTTCATCAGCCAAAGCGTCATATTATCTGAATCCACACTATGGAAACTGTCATTAAATTCGCTTTGAATTTTTTGCGTCCTTTTGATTGCGTTGATTTCTTTCAAGGAATCCTTAAAGTCAAGCCTGTCTGCCGGATCAACAAGAATTAGCTTCTCTAGCAGACTTTTGTATTGCTTTCCGGCTCTTGTTGAAAATATTTGATGGGTAAAATCCGGCTTAAATCCTCGGATAGGCGATGCTTTTTCAATTTTATCAATCGAATCTCCCGTTAAATCAACATATAAAGACATGCCAAATAAATAAGCATGCAGCTTTTCGATATCAATTTCTTTCTTAGGTGGCAGTATGCCTTTTGTTCTGGCTAATTCTGGGGCAAACATGTATTGAGTCATGGGGATAAAATTATTAAAATTATGTTGCTCGATAAATGATAGCAATAAAATTTTACGGCCTGTTTCTTGATTTGTTGTAATAGGTGTGAACGATTTTGTATCAACTATGACAACTTTCCCTTCATCCACTAACCAGTTGGAGGATTTCATATCGGGAAAACAAATGCTGTGCTCTTCTAGATCCAGCAAAATCTTGCCCATCTGCTCATATAAGTCAGTTGTTCGGGATAATAAGACATCAAATACGACTTCTAAATTGTCAGGCAACTGATCTTTACCCTCAAATTTTGATTTCTGGATTGCTTCTGAATCAAATGACGTGGGGAATGGGTTAACCGTGCTTGATAATCGTGAAACATCCTTGCCTTTACAAAATTTGACAAGTTTGATTCTCAAATTATCCCCATCCACTTTCACCTCAGGCCCATTAAAATAGTGGGGCAATAAATAATCAACCCCATCATTTTTTAACTGCTCCTCCGGTGTGGATGGTCGCCCGAATCGATCTTCAAGCCTAAGCACAAATGGTTGATTGGAAAACCGATGCTTGATGAAAAAATTATAGGAATTTTCCCCGCCCAAATATTCAATGTCATATTCCTTGCTGAAGGTATCTAAAAATGACTGATAGTTGGTATCAACAGTATGCTCTGGGGTTCGTTTTGCCTCATGTTGCAACGCTTTTGCAAACGCCACCATCTTATCGTTTGGCAACTGTTGAAGCCAATTGACGATATTATGATAGGGCGTGTCTTGAGTATTCACATCGAGTGGATTAATCGATTCTGGCAAGGGGGTATTTTGTGGCGGCATATGTCGTCAATATCAATTATTTGTCATAAATCCAGCTAAAGAAATCCCATTTGAAATTCGCAATAAACCTTTTGAAAGTCAGGTGGGAGAGAAAACCTCCTTATTTTTACCTAGCCATTGTTTTGCTGGGCACATTGTACCTTGCAGCCCACTTCAAAGTCAACCTGCTCATTTTTTTTCCTTGCGGATAATGATTGCTATGTGTGGTTTGTGTGCTATTGATTAAGCATATCGATAGATTTTATCAATAGATACAATAGAAAGATCACTATTGTTGCTATGGCTTAGTTACGTAAAAATGGTTTGACTGATTGAGAAATTCGCTTTCACTCAGGAAAAAGTCTTGGCTAAATTTTATTTAATGATAGGAATAACACCATGAAACAACAACTTATCCAAAAAATTGTTCGCAAGAAAATTAGCTCGGGAGAGATTGGCTGTAAATGCTGCCGTTCTTTTTAGCAAAGTCCGCGAATGTTTCGCGGACCGACCGGAGGAATGTCTAACATGCTATTACCTGATTTGAACGAACTACTATCCTACCGCCACCCGTTAACGATTAAACGATTTAAACGCAATTATCCTCACTATGCTGACGAAGCCGAAGAACTGTTTAAGGATGTTTTAAAATATCTGTGGTTAAGTCGAAAACATCAAATTGATTTGGCGAGCGTTGGCCATACCGATAACCTGGATTTTTCCTGCAACATGCACAAAGAGATGCGAGTAATTGATGAAATGTGGCACACATTCATCCTCATTACCCGAGATTATGCCGACTTTTGTCACCGCTATTTCGGTGAGTTTATGCATCATGTGCCCGAAGTGGGGGATGAAGCCGATGAAGAAAAAGCCATCGATCTGAATCGGTTTGAACATGAATTAACGCGCTTTCTGTCGTATACCTATGATCATTTAGGCGAAAACACCGTGAAACGCTGGTTTGCAGCATACCTGTAGCGGTTATGATTTCTGAAATACGGTTGGACTTTAATTCCAAAAATGGACTATAGTTACCAAATTGATTTTTTTCAGGAGGAAATATGAAATACTTATTACAAAAAGGTGTGATTGTTGGAAGTTTGTTTATCGCTTTGAATGCGTTTGCTGACAATGCAAGCCAAGCAAACAATGATATGCACCACCAACATCACCATCAAGCAAACACCACAGTCAATGACAAGCAAGCCGTTAACACACACTTATGCGATCATAAGATGGATAAACAAGCTGCTGAAAAGCACGCAAAAGATCATAATGGATCACACAGTGCTGCTCATCTATGCGATCATAATAATGATTTATACGCAGCTGAAGGCCATATGGTTCACCACTAACCGTAGCGACTTTGTAAGCCAAGCCATTTAGGTTGGTCAAGCTAAGGGAGAAATAATCCTAAAATTCGTAGGGTTATTTACCGTATTACGGCTATGCCTCCATACGGTCTACGATTATAAGGTTTTCACTTAGCATGACGGCTATGGGCCAAAGGCCTGCCCCGGAGAAATGGAGCAATTCCCCATGTTATCAAAAGTCCCTTTCTATGCAAGTGCATGGACTTTATTGGATGCTAAATCTTCGCTGTTATTATCCCATTGGCTTTTTACTTTTTGGGCAGCACTTCTAGCAGAACGAAATGCCATATTCACTTCATCATAGGATAAATGTAATGCCTCATTAGCATGAACCACCGCTTCAGCAAAACTTTTAATGCGGTTATTGCTGGCTAGGGATAATGATTTTCCTTGATATGCATTATGGATCATAGGACCAGAAATAGTTTCGAGTTGTTCTGCTACCAAAAACGCCTCAAGCGCATTTTGCTTTAAGTTCATCGAACCTAGAACCTCTTCCATATTATATTGACATAATGATTGACATACATTTCCGAACAGCAAGTAACCAGCAGATAAATAGATTTCTGCTGCTTGGCTAGCATAACTTAGTACTTCCAATGCAAGTTTTGAATCAAACTTAGCGTTTAGACTCACCAATCCATTCATGCATAATGCATTCATGGCAAAAAAACAACCATACTTTGCTGACTTATCTAAACACGTATTAGCGAAACTTTGTTTTTTAGGGGTAAAAGGGGTTGCCTTAATTAAAGTCTGGTATTCATCGTATAAAAACAATCCTTTCAATAATTCAAAGCTGGGTAAGGTTGCCATCGGCTGATAGGTAAAATCACCTTGAATGCCCGCATCAAATGAACATAAAAGATCCGTCCAGAATGATTCCATTCCTTTTCCACTGCAAAGGCGATTTATCTCTGGATTATTGATGGATAACTTCAGTAATAGCCTAACATCATAGCGTATAAGCGTATTATAGCGGAGTTTATCGTCCTCAATTTTATGCAATGCTTGCAATCGTTTTTCCTGATCGCGTTCTGACTGGGTTAATGGCAATAGTTCTGTTAAACTCATATCTTAATCCTGTTTTTATAACATAGGTAAATCCCTCGTTACACTTTATACTGATCCTCAACCAATGGCGTTGGAGTCAGGTCAATAGCATCTTTTTTCTGGACAGGTGCTAAGGATACTGATGACAAATACATCAATGAATCGTTTGTCGAAGAGCTATTCTTAAATAGCGAAAGCTTCGGTAATACTTCCACAGGATCCATCAGCGGTAAAACACTTGTTTTAGCAACTAAATGACCGTGCCCATAAATTCGGACGTACGCTTCAAGTTGGTATCGTCCAACAAGGTTAGACAGCATCAAACGCGTACCACCTGACGTACTATGTGAACGATTAGCCAACACTTCACCGACAAATAATTGGGCAGTATGACGATCTACACCTAGCTTGTCCAGATATTCTACCATTAATTCGCTGGAATCGATATTAACATTAATACATTTTGGCGAAATTCCATGCAATGATAGGTATTTTTTTATCTGCGCTCGCGAAGGTGGCATCGAACCAGGCCCCACATCGCCTTGGATATTTTCCTTTTTAAGCCATTTCCAAGTATATTCCATGTATTCGCTCTCACGTACTGCCATCGCAGCAGCACCAAAAAAGCAAATCTGCTTATCGCTGCTTGAAACAACCAGTGGCATTCCAACAGAATCCAATTCCAATTTGAGATCGGTGTCAATTTCCTCACAGACCTGGCGCATGGTTTTATCATCCTGCCCAATTGAGTAAACAAATTGATCACATTGAATGGTTTCTTTATTCTGGGAAGGTGTTTCTACCGTGAAGGTTAAAAGTAATTTATCCGATTGATAGTCAATACCCATGAGGGCACCCTCGAAACGTTCTTTTCGCTGTAAAGAACTATTTAAAGCACTGCTCGCAAGTTTGCCAGTGCCTGCCTTGTTGAACTGTTTCGCAATCCATACCACTTGGTTTTTCTGGTTTTCTTTTTGAAAGCCTAACGACTCGGTTTTGCGATCATGGCCATGAAACGCTTTACGATAAACTGCTGCAGCCGTTCCGCCACCGCCATAAACCACCACGGTTTTTCCATGGCATTGCTCTTCAGAACCCGTCAAAATAAATTGATTGCCATCCACGATCGGGGTAAATCGTTTTTTTACATCAAATTGACTGAGCTGTTTAAATAAATCCGCTTGAATGCCGCCGCCTTTCAAATCCACGCGTGCAGGCCCAAGTCCCGTACAGATGTTAATTTTGTTGGTATAGACTCGCTTTACCCCATTTTGAGTTTTAATCAATAAGCGATAGTCACAATCAGGCATTTGCCATTTATCCGGGTGATTTGATTTCTTTTCAATTTTTTCAACGGTGGCAAATAAGCGCGGTGCTTCTGTCTTTGCCAAACTGAGCTGATTTGCTTGGTAGACATGACGACCATTAGCATAAGGATTTGCCCAGTAAAATTTTCGAGACATAAAATCAGATGGATTGGATTTTGTCACTGCCCGTTCAAGGATATTTTGAGGTTGAGCAAGCGTGTAATCATGTTTCCAACTGCCGGTACCATCGCTAATCATCAAAACAGCAGGCAGTTTTCCTTGGGCCAAATTAGTCTTGAATTGACGGTGTTCTTTGGTGAATTTTTCCAACCAAAGTGTTGTCCCCGTATCGCCCTCACCTATAATAATTTCGGGGCAAAAGAAAGCGTCTTTGTCTTTAATTATACGCATAATAGCATCATTGATTTTTGTTTTCGTCCGACCCATTTCCGCAACCCGATCGTAACTTTTAGTCACTCGCGATATATCATCATCGGTTGCTATTTTGGGTGTCACAGGCTGCTTGGACGAGTGAATGTGCAGGTAATTAAACACATACAACAAATCAGCCGGGCATCGGATAGAGTAATCATAGACATTGTTATAGGCTTTCACAGCAGTTGCAAGTAATTCAAAACATTGATACTCAGAATAATGAGATTTAAAAATAGTCGGCTGTTGATTAATATAGGCCATGACTTGATTGATGTTATTCATCAAGTCCGTCGTTGATCGGATATTGCAGTGCAATAATGCGGAACAAATATAGTTAATTTTATACTGCTTAATATTATTAGGCATTGAACATCACCATTATCTGAACATATACTACTCATATTGTATCTAAATAATATTAATGGAATATTAATAAGGTCTATTTATTTTCTTATTGACTATGTATTGGATATGAAATAATTGGCAAACCCGATACTTCCCGTATTGCAGCCAATGACTTGCTTCCGGGCTCCGTGATACCAGCCCGCATAGAGCGAAGCGCTGAGTGATCCTGACATATTTTTGTTCAATAAGAAAAAATTGGCAAAACCAAAGAGAACCCCCTCGCCCGCGAGAAGATTTATTGTGATGGTGTGACCGGTACATAGGTAACAAACTTGACCGGATACATCGGTAACAAAAC
>JAGVJN010000016.1 GCA_020051095.1 Pseudomonadota bacterium
ATTAAAGATGAAAGGTGAGAGGGAAGTTCTTTGGGGTCAATGTGATATTTGCGTGCCATTTGATGAATATCACTTAAACGTGCTTCGACGTTATACAGCCGCTCGGGGTCCAGGTCAATTTGGTCAACAAATTGTTGGATTTCGGAAAATGCTTCATCACATTGAATCATGGCATTATTAATTAGCTCTAAGGCGCTTTTTATCGATGGGTGGGATTCAGGCAAGCATTGTAATTGCTGCAAAACTTGATTCAGGCTACTACTGATATCGGGGTTACCCTCCTCGCTTGATAATAGTTGGCATGCGAGTTGACTACTTTGTAGATAATCTTTGGCGTGATGGAGAAGTTGATGTTCTTGATCAAGGGTTTCAATTTCACCCTCGCTGACAGCCAGTTTGCTTAACTCGTCAATTTGAAATTGCAGCAGCGAAATTTTCTCTTCATGAGTGCCTAGCTGCCGTAAATGAGCTATTTCTTGTTCTAATTGGCGAGTGGCTTTGTAGTGTTGATTGACTTTCATGAGTAACTCTGGATGGTTGGCAAAATCATCCAGTTGTTGGCGGTGTGTTGGGTGTTGTAGTAAACGTTGATGTTGATGTTGGCCATGAATATCGACTAATAAGGAGGAAAGCTCTTTAATTTTATTCAGAGGAAACGGTTGGCCATTGATATAACTTTTTGAGCGCCCTTCATTGGCAATCGACCGTCGTAAAATAATTTCTCCTTCATCGGCGATAATGTCATGGTCTTTTAACCAGATAGCGGGATCACTGTGCGGCTCAAATGTAAAGCTTGCCGTAATTGTGCATATATTTTCACCTTGCCTTACAACAGAAGCATCCGCTCGTTCCCCTAATGCTAACATCAAGGCATCTATCATAATGGATTTTCCAGCGCCAGTTTCACCGGTAAATGCGGTCATACCGTCATTAAAATCAAGGGTGAGTGATTTGACAATGGCAAAATTTTCAATATGCAAGGCGGTCAGCATGCGTTACTCCTGATGTTTGGATTCCCAACCGAGTTTTTTTCTCAAGGTATCATAATAGAGATAATCGACTGGGTGCAAGAGCCTTAGTTGCTGTGCATTGCGGGTAATTGAAACATATTGGTTTGGCTTGACCATCCGTGATTGGTGACCATCGCAGCTGATGCGCAAGTCCGCTTCATTTCTTTCACTGATATGCAGATCAATCTGGCTATGACTATCGATAACTAACGGCCTAGAGCTCAAACTGTGGGAAAACATCGGGACGACTACGACGGCATTTAGTTGCGGATGCATGATTGGGCCACCCGCCGACAGCGCATAGGCGGTTGAGCCGGTTGGCGTCGCAACTATGAGTCCATCGGAACGATAACTGCATACCTTTTGTTTATCAATTTCAATGGAAAACTCAATCAAATGGGTTTCATTCCCGCGACTTAAGACAACATCATTGAGCGCATCGCCTAAAAAATAGGTGTTTTCTTCATCATGGATGCGAGCTTGTAACAAGAACCGACGCTCTTCTATAAACTCGCCACGTAACACCGCCGCTAGTTGGTCATCAATATCGTCAGGCGCTATGTCGGTCAAAAAGCCTAAGCGTCCTCGGTTGATGCCGATGACAGGGACATTCACCTTAATGGCCATTCGGGCAGCGGATAACAGGCTGCCATCACCACCAACAACAATAATAATATCTTGTGATTTACCCATTTCTTCTCGAGACAAAATAGGTAGCTTAAGCTTCGTGCACTCGGAGGTGTCGATATCTTGGTAAACATCGAGACCATGCTTGGGTAAAAATTTTGATAGCTTTTCTAGGCTATCAATCACATGGCCATTCGAGCGGTGTTGCCGTGCATAAAGAATTGCTCGTTTAAACACAGATTTCATAATACGCTATTCATCCTCTTTTTGGCTGCGCATGGCTTTTTTGCGCTCATGCTCTTTCAGCGCTTTTTTGCGCAAGCGAATATGTTTGGGTGTAACTTCCACTAATTCATCGTCATCAATAAATTCAAGGGCTTGCTCTAAGGATAGCTTAATTGGAGGGGTTAAGATAATATTTTCATCTGAACCGGCTGCACGGATGTTGGTTAATTGCTTTTCTTTGGTCACATTGACGACTAAATCATTTTCTCGCGAATGGATACCAACGATCATTCCCTCATAACACTCGACTTGGGGACCAATAAATAGTCGACCTCGCTCTTGTAGGTTAAACAAAGCAAACGCCCTAGCTGTGCCATGACAGTTGGCAATTAACACGCCATTGATACGTTTTCCTAGTCTGCCTTTAAACGCTGGGCCATAATGATCAAAAACATGGTAATTTAAACCCGTGCCTGAGGTTGCTGACAAAAATTCTGTGTGAAACCCGATTAACCCGCGAGTCGGAATTACATAATCGAGACGAACGCGTCCTTTACCATCGGGAACCATATTCTTTAGCTCACCTTTGCGCTCACCCAGTTTTTCCATAATCGTGCCTTGATGCGTTTCTTCGACATCGACGGTGAGTTGCTCATAAGGCTCGTGTTTGACGCCATCAACCTCACGTAGAATTACTTCCGGTTTAGAGATAGCCAGTTCATAGCCTTCTCGACGCATATTTTCAATCAAAATAGATAAGTGGAGCTCGCCACGGCCAGATACGCGAAATTTATCCGGATCCTCTGCTTGCTCAACCCGCAAGGCCACATTGTGTAATAATTCCGTTTCGAGACGTTCTTTCAACTTACGGCTAGTGACAAATTTGCCCTCTTTACCCGCAAAAGGGGAGTCGTTGACCTGAAAAGTCATGCTTATCGTGGGCTCATCAACGGTTAAGGGCGGTAGGGCATCAACGTGGTTCGGATCACACAAGGTATCTGAAATGTTCAAAATCTCGATGCCACTAATTGCAATGATATCGCCCGCGGTAGCCGACATCACTTCAACTCGCTCTAACCCTTTGAATCCAAGTAGCTGCAAAATACGACCACTGCGAACTTGGCCTTCTTTGTCAATAATCTTTACCGGCGACTTGGCATTTATTTTCCCTCGGGTAATACGACCTATGCCAATTGTTCCGACATAAGTTGAATAGTCCAGAGAAGATATTTGCATCTGGAATGGCCCATTTTCATCGACTGGTGGTGGGGAAACTTTTTCAATGATTGTTTGAAGCAGCGGTTCCATGTCTTTTGCCTCATCCGCTAATTCGAGCATGGCATACCCATTCAAAGCAGAGGCATAAATGATAGGGAAATCAAGCTGCTCATCGGTTGCCCCGAGATTATCAAATAAATCAAAAACTTGATCGACAACCCAATCGGGTCTAGCCCCTGGTCTATCGATTTTATTAATCACAACAATCGGCTTTAAACCTTGTGCAAAGGCTTTTTGGGTAACAAACCGGGTTTGTGGCATGGGTCCATCAACAGCGTCGACCAATAACAACACTGAGTCAACCATCGATAAAATGCGTTCTACTTCGCCACCAAAGTCAGCGTGACCCGGGGTGTCGACAATATTGATTTGATAATTTTGCCACCGTATGCACGTATTTTTGGCTAAAATAGTGATCCCTCGTTCTTTTTCGAGATCATTTGAATCCATGACACGCTCCATATGGGGCGCTCTTTCATCAAGTGTACCGGTTTGCTGTAATAGTTTATCAACAAGTGTGGTTTTGCCATGATCGACGTGAGCGATAATGGCGATATTTCTAATATTAGTGATCATGAATTATCCAGAGAAACTTCAATGCGCCATTATACTACAATTCATCAAATGTTGATGCAATTTTGTTAAGGTATTGCATTGATATAGGTGTTCTAAGGGAATATTGGCTCTTTCCACCTTAAAAAAGTAGCGGACTAACGAGCGCGCTTGTAAGAGTGCGGAGGGTTCACCGTCGATTAGGGCGATATGTTCAAGCTGTTCGATGAGCAACTCAACCCGCTTTCCAAAGGACGGTTGGCAGGTAACCCCGCTTAATAATTGTTGATAAAGCCAAGGTTTGCCAGTGCCAGCACGACCAATCATGAAGGCATCACATTGGCTTGTTCTTATTGCTTGAGAAAGGCTTGATAAATCGGCAATATCGCCATTGGCAATCACGGGGATGGATATCGACTTTTTAATGGTAGCAATACGCTCCCAATCACTAGGAACATCATACCCTTGTTGATAGGTACGTCCATGGACCACGAGCGCATCAGCGCCCGCATTGGCAATTTGCTGGGCAAGAGGGGTGGTCCTTTCATTGTCTAATAAGCGTATTTTGATAGTTAAGGGTATGGCGATGGCAGCCTTTATCGCCGCAATAATTCTTAGGAGCTGGTCTGGGTTTTCCAAAAGTGCTGATCCAGCGCCTTTTCGACGGATTTTAGTTTTGGGGCAACCACAATTGATATCGATTAGATCAGCTCCTAATGCTTCACAACGTAAAGCTGCCTTTTGCATGATAGTGGGGTCGGTGCCTGAAAGTTGGTAACCTAGTATTTGTTCGTCAGGGTGGCGATACAAATAGCGACTATGATTGGCGTGCTTCGTCAAGATGTCTTGGGCAGAGACCATTTCGCTCATACAATAAGCAGGGGGATGATAATGATTGAATAGTCGGCGAAAAGGCGCGCAGCTATACCCTGCCAAGGGCGCTTGGATTAATCGGTGAGACAACGTCAGTCCGCCAAGTTGCCAAGGAGCATCAATTTTCTGTGTCATTCAATAATAATTTGGTAAGTTGAACTCGCAATTTTAGCGAATAAATGCTATCTTGAACAGATATTGGTCATAATAGAGATCTCATTGAAAATACAGGCAAAAAAACGATTTGGCCAGAATTTTCTGCGCGATGAACGTGTTGTGCAGCAAATATTATACGCTTTGGATATCCATTCTGAGGATCATATTGTTGAAATTGGACCTGGAATGGGGGTATTGACCCAAAAGCTCTGTGGTCAATCAAAGCGTCTAACGGCCATTGAAATCGATCGAGATTTGATTGGTTACCTCCATTTACAAAAATTGCTCAATGAGCATGCATTTGAGTTAATCGAAGCAGATGCCTTAACCGTTGATTTTAGCCAATGGCCCGAGCCCATTCGTGTTGTCGGTAATTTACCTTATAACATTTCAACACCGCTAATTATGCGTTTGCTAGGCAGCACTGATCATATTCAAGATATGCATTTTATGTTACAAAAGGAAGTGGTTGAAAGGATTTGCGCTGAGGCAGGAAACAAAACATTTGGGCGACTTTCAGTGATATGTCAATATTATTGCCAAACGGACTACCTGTTTGATGTGCCGCCAACGGCCTTTCATCCTCAGCCGAAAGTTGAATCCGCTGTGGTTCGTTTGACACCCCATAAAGCCCCGCTATTTGGTGAGGTTCCTCGAGATGCACTTGAGAAACTGGTCGCGCAAGCTTTTTCGACACGCCGCAAAACCTTAGCTAACAATCTAAAGCCAATCATGACAAAAGAAGACATTGAAGCGATTGACATAGACCCAGGCCTTCGCCCAGAGCAGTTAGAAGTTTTCCAATTTGTCAAACTGACCCAGAGTTGGATGGATAGTCAAGTTCCTTGACAATGGGCAAGGCTACCGCCATCAATCGATGCTTCCTCCACCCAAAATTTCTATTCCAATATTTTGGCTTGTTGTATAAATTTAATGTATAATATCGCATTTTTTACTTATCCTTTTTTCTACAGTCATGGATCTTCATAAAGTTTTTGATGTCATCGTTATAGGCGGTGGACATGCGGGTACGGAAGCGGCATTAGCAAGTGCTCGCATGGGAGCTGACACCTTATTGTTAACCCATAGTCTCGATGCGTTAGGGCAAATGTCTTGCAACCCCGCTATTGGGGGAATTGGTAAAGGCCATTTGGTTAAAGAAATTGATGCGCTCGATGGCGTAATGGCATTGGCTGCAGATGAAGCCGGAATTCAGTTTCGAACCTTAAACAGTTCTAAAGGGCCTGCCGTGCGCGCTACACGTGCTCAAGCAGACCGTGTCTTGTATCGTCAAGCCATTCGTCCCCGCTTGGAAAATCAACAAAATTTAACCCTTTTTCAACAAGCAGTGGATGACTTAATCATTGAAAATCATCAAGTGACTGGCGTGGTCACTCAATTAGGGCTGGTGATTAAAACAAAATCCGTCATTTTGACAGTGGGTACTTTTTTAGGCGGTAAAATTCATGTGGGTAAGCGCAACCATGCTGGGGGACGCGCAGGTGACCCACCCTCGATAGCGCTGGCGCAAAAACTACGCGATCTCAATTTACCGGTTGGTCGCTTAAAAACGGGCACGCCCCCACGGATAGATATCCGAAGCATTGATTTAACCCAAATGGTGGAACAACCCGGTGATTACCCAACCCCTGTGTTTTCATATCTTGGCTCAATCGCCGATCACCCACAGCAAGTGAGTTGTTATATTACTCATACCACGGAACAGACGCATGATATTATTCGGCAAAATTTGCATCAATCTGCTATGTATAGTGGTGAAATAGAGGGTATAGGACCACGATACTGCCCTTCAATTGAAGATAAAATTGTGCGTTTTGCAGATAAAGCTTCCCACCAAATTTTTGTTGAACCAGAAGGCTTGACTAGCTTAGAAATCTACCCCAATGGTATTTCAACCAGTTTACCTTTTGAAGTGCAATGGCAATTTGTTCGCTCCATCAAAGGCTTCGAAAATGCGCACATTACCCGAGCAGGTTATGCCATAGAATATGATTACTTTGATCCGCGAGGATTAACCCCTTATTTGCAAACGAAGCCCCTACATAATTTGTTCTTTGCTGGTCAAATTAATGGAACAACTGGCTATGAAGAGGCAGGCGCGCAAGGCATTTTGGCGGGTATCAATGCAGCGTGCTTTATTCAAGACAAGCCAATGTGGTCTCCAAAGCGTGATGAAGCATATATTGGAGTCTTGGTTGACGATTTAGTCACCAATGGCACGCAAGAGCCTTATCGTATGTTTACGTCTAGGGCAGAATACCGATTAATGCTCAGGGAAGACAATGCCGATAGCCGTTTAACGGAGATTGGCTATCAATTGGGATTAGTCAGTGAAAAGCGGTGGTCGTTATTTTGTGCCAAACAAGAAACCATTGCCAAAACCCAAGAAAAGCTAAAAGATACCTGGGTGCGAATAAAACATAATGCCATGCTTGAAGGAAAGGTTGAGAAACCCCTCATGCATGATACGCGTGCCGATGATTTGTTAAAGCGACCTGAGATTTCATATCAACACTTGCAACAAATTTCTGATCTTGATTTGCCAGAAATATCGCCCGTGGAAGCGGAGCAGGTTGAAATCCAATGTAAATATGCGGGTTATATTGAACGTCAGCAAATGGAAATTGAAAGACTACGCAAGCATGAACAAACGAGACTACCCGATAGTTTGGATTATTGTTCTGTGATTGGATTATCGACTGAAGTTGTCCAAAAGCTATCAAAAATACGACCCAATACCTTAGCACAAGCAAGCCGAATTTCCGGCGTTACCCCGGCTGCAGTATCCTTGTTATTGGTTCATCTGAAAAAACTAAAGTTGACAGCATAATGCGTGAACAATTACTTGCACGCTTAAATGATGGGTTGACAAAAATGGGATTGTTGGCTCAACCTGACAAATTGGTTGATTATTTGATGTTACTCATCAAATGGAATAAAGCCTACAACCTCACCGCGATACGAGATCCCATCGAAATGGTTGATAAACATCTGCTCGATAGCCTTGCAATCCTACCCTACTTACACGGAGAGCGGCTTCTTGATGTTGGCACTGGCGCAGGGTTGCCGGGCATCCCGATTGCATTGACTAGTCCTCAATACCAAGTGACGTTGTTGGATAGCAATGGTAAAAAAACACGATTTTTACAAGCCGTCAAACGGGAATTAAATTTAAGTCATATCGAAATTATCCATGGCCGTGTTGAAGAAACTGTCGATGAGATTGGATTCGATTGTATTCTCAGCCGCGCTTTTAGTGATCTTAATCAAATGTTGCAGTATACTAAACACCTGATCAAGCCTGAAGGTGTATGGCTAGCAATGAAAGGACGTGTGCCTCAACAAGAATTGGAAAGTATTCATTATCCCTATACTGTCTATCATTGTGAGGTACCCCATTTGCAGCAAAGTCGCTGTGTGGTGAAAATACAACAATCACGATGAGAGGGCTCATATGGCTAAACTGATTGCCATAGCTAACCAAAAAGGGGGCGTGGGTAAAACGACAACGGCGATTAATTTAGCCAGTTCTTTGGCTGAAAACAAGCAATCGGTGTTGTTAATCGATCTGGATCCCCAGGGTAATGCGACGATGGGAGCAGGGGTCGACAAAAATAGTTTGGTGCATTCAACTAATGATGTGCTGCTGCGCGATTGTTTAGCTGAACAGGCTATTATCGCTACTCTCTTTGGCTTTGATTTGATGCCTGCCAATGGTGATTTAACCGTTGCTGAAGTGCATTTGATGGAGTGCCAGGAACGTGAAGCAATTCTTAAAAAAGCACTTCAGCCTATTAAATCGAATTATCAATTTATTCTTATCGATTGTCCCCCATCACTTAATATGCTTACCGTTAATGCGTTAGTGGCAAGCGATTCAGTGCTCATTCCCATGCAATGTGAGTACTATGCCCTTGAAGGCTTGGCTGCACTGATTCAAACCATCGATCAAGTTCGCGATTCGGTGAACCAACGATTACAAATTGAAGGGGTATTGCGAACCATGTATGATTCTCGCAATCGATTATGTATGGAGGTTTCCAAGCAGTTATTGGAGCATTTTAGTCATAAAGTCTATCGGACAGTGATTCCACGGAATGTTCGTTTAGAAGAAGCGCCATCGCACGGCATGCCTGCTATGTATTACAATAGAACCTCCCCTGGCTCATCAGCCTATATGGTTTTAGCAGCGGAAATGCTAAACCGACAAACTGTCATCAGCTAATGAGGGTTACCAATGAGTACAAAACGTAGTGGTTTAGGGCGAAATTTATCGGCACTATTAAGCCAAACGACAACGCAATTAGACGATTCTCGTAGTGAGCGAATTGCGCATATGCCAATGACTCGCATCAAAGCAGGAAAATACCAACCAAGACGTGAGTTTGACCAACATAGTTTGGATGAGTTAGCCCAATCGATACGCAAGCAAGGATTATTGCAACCCATACTCGTTCGTAAAGTTACCCAGGATAGCTATGAAATTATCGCTGGTGAAAGACGATTTCGCGCCTGTAAGCTAGCGCAAATTGATGAAATTCCTGTGATCATCAAACAAGTGGATGATGAAACAGCGATGGCGATGGCATTGATTGAGAATTTGCAACGAGAAGATCTCAACGTGGTAGAGCAAGCACAAGCAATGAAGCGCCTATGCCATGAATTTGACTTAACCCATCAGCAAGTTGCCGAGTTATTGGGAATGTCGCGCGCCGCTGTATCCAACATGCTACGATTATTAGGCTTATCACAACCCGTTTTAATGATGCTTAATCACGGTGATTTAGAAATGGGCCATGCCCGTGCACTGCTCGCACTGGAAGACTCAAAACAACTTGCGATTGCCAAAGATGTGGTTGCGCGAGAACTCACCGTACGTGAAACGGAAAAATGGATACATGCTTTGCTTAAGGGCCATCAAGCTAAGCCTGCGTTAAAATCAACGGCTATCCCAGAACCACTGTTAAAACGCACCGAACAGCTTGGTCAGCATCTGGCAACGAAAGTGCAGATAAAGACCCAGGCATCGGGAAAGGGCACGTTGATCATTCATTTTAATGGGAACGATGGTCTTGCTGCCATGTTAGAAACCCTCGAAAAATCTTGCGAATAAAAAAATTAGCATAATTCGCGTGGGGTTTGAGGAAAAAAAATAAACTAACATGCTATAATTTAATTATCCTGTCCAACAAGTGTTGCTTTGCCTCTAAATATAGGAATGATTGTATTGATATATTTAGTGAGGAGAAATTATGGAAATTGAGCCACTTCAACCGGTCGCAGTATTTTTATCAATTGATGAGGAAGAGCATGTCGTTTGTCATTTGGTGGATATAACAAAGGATCAGATTCGCGTTATTTGTAATGAATATTTAGAAAAATCAACCCCTGTGGACTTTCAGTCTCAATTTTTTATTGGCCATGCCATTATCAATGGCGTTAAATTTGATAAAAAGATATTTACTTACACCCTAGACATCAAAAACATTCGCTATAAACCAGGCCTCATTATTAACGAAAAACTTTAACGCCTTCATGCTAGATGAAACCTATCAACTATCCTCGAATACAAGCTAAGTCCTGGTTCTCTAATAAATCTTACCGATGTCCCGATCAATGCTGAGACAGGGCTATCGTTGCTTAACAACGTGACAGATGATACATCATTGTATACACTATACCCGTGATCATTCAAAATGCGAGGATTTATGCGCCTTTATTTTTTGATCCTGTAAAACGTTAAAAACGCGAAATGGCTCATTCCCTTGTGTGTTTTTTAACGTTTTGCAGGGCGAAAAAGAAAAAGCAGAAAACTTGCATTTTGAATGATCACGGGTATGTATCACTGAAACTACTATTTTCCTTTATTGATTGGTTTGCTTAGACTAGCCTTTGATAGAGGGGGGTGGGTTATCCATTTCATGTAGAACAATATGCTAAGACAACTACCAAATATACTGACGCTATTTCGACTGATAATGATCATTCCATTTGTGTGGTATTTATCTCACCATGCGTATAAACCAGCGCTATATGTCTATATCCTAGCTGGCATGACCGATGGGTTAGATGGATGGCTAGCGCGACGCTTCAATTGGCAAACCCCGATGGGACAATTCTTAGACCCACTTGCTGACAAATTGCTTGTTGCCACCAGTTTCATCGCACTTGGTGTGCTAAATATCCTGCCATGGTGGTTAGTGGTTTTGGTTTTTCTGCGTGACTTAACCATTTCCGTTGGTGCTTTTTTGTGGGCATACCTCATTGATAGAAAATCTAACTTTCCTCCCAGTTTTATTAGTAAATGGAATACCTGTTTTCAATTGGTGTTGGTGACGGCATGTTTATTTGAGCAAGCGTTTTTCCCGCTGAGAGGGTATTTTCTTGAAGGTTTAATCTTATTAACAGCGGCAACGACGCTCACTAGTTTCGTAGATTATGCTTGGACGTGGGGCAAAAAAGCATACTTGGTACGTAGCAGTAAAACGGTATGACTGAACAAATTCCATTAAGTATCCATCTAAATAATCAACTAACAATTGACAATTTTTGTTGGGGTGATAACGCGATTCTTCAGCAGGCAGTGAATAAATTGTTAGAAGGGAGCGAGCAGTTTCTCTATGTATGGGGTGAAATGGGGGTTGGTAAATCCCATTTATTGCAAGCATGTTGTCAAGCGGAAAACTTAAATCAACGACATGCCATATACCTCCCTTTACACATTCTTAAAATGACTGGGCCTGATTGTCTGGAAGATTTGGACCACTTTCACTTGATAGCTATTGATGATATAGACATCATTGCCGGAGACCCACCTTGGGAAGAGGCTTTATTTCACTTATATAATCGAGTCCGAGATAATCAAACAACACGCTTAATAATCAGTGCAGCTGTCGCGCCGAATTTGTTAACCATACAGTTGCCAGATCTTCGCTCACGTTTAAGCTGGGGGTTGTCTTTACCCATCAAACCGTTATCCGATGAGCATAAAGTTGCTGCTATTCGTAAAATGGCATGGTGCCAAGGGATTGATTTGCCAGAAAAAGTAGCCCATTTTTTAATGGCTCGAACTTCACGAAACATGCATGACTTAGCCCAACA
This sequence comes from Pseudomonadota bacterium, assembly GCA_020051095.1. Taxonomy (GTDB): domain Bacteria; phylum Pseudomonadota; class Gammaproteobacteria; order Legionellales; family Legionellaceae; genus JAFIFT01. The sequence goes on from JAGVJN010000016.1 coordinate 11,844, forward strand.
TCTACATACACTGGATAGAGCATCACTGGCAGCAAAACGCAAATTAACAGTCCCCTTTGTGAAACAGACCCTAAATCTTTAAAAAATGATATCTATTTGACTTTAATAGAATTTCTTCTATATATTAACAATAGATCGTCACTTTTCAGGGTCGAGGAATGAACCCCAATATTGGACTTAGCTGTGAACAAGTTGACTTACAGTCTAAATCAGACATAGCAGTTGAACGGCTAAGCAACCAGCTTTATGAGCTCGTTGATCAGTTTTATTTTTTTGATAACTATCAGTCATTTAAAGATAGAATATTATGTCTGCAGTTACCTGGAATCTTAGTCGTTTATCATTCGAATGAGAAAATTGTAGGCTTTACCAGATTGATCCGACGCATTTTAACCGTCAATAACCTCGAATACGCTGTCAATTATGGTGGGTCTTATCATCATCCGATGTTGCAGATTAATGGCCATGCTTCACGAATTTGTCTCATGGATGCCCTGAGGTATAAATTATTTCAGCCTCATCAGCAGCTAGTGTATTTTGCAAATATTAATAATCCGGAGCGTTATGCTTATATCCGTGAAATGATGGGTATGTCGGATTTCAAAAAAGATGGGCGTGGCAATGGATTAGTAAAGCATTTGATGAAGCAGTTATGTCAAATACATGACTGGCAATTTGATCCAAGCAATCCACAGCTGGTGAAAGGCCTAGTCCCATTAAAGCCAATTTGGAGCCAATATCACCTCAAAGATAGGGATGAGTTTTTGCAACTTAACCCAGGGTACTTATCAGGCGATAGCTTTTTCGCCTACTTGTCCTTGGATATGATGACATTGGGGAAGTTCATCCACCGAAGTCTCTCGGAGTCTAGTATCGTTAGCAGCGCTTCGGAACATGCCGAGAGCAGTTTTTAGCGTCTTAATTTCATCAATTTTATGATCAATTCGCCCTGGTTTGTCTATCTTTTCTAATTTGTCTTTATCGATGCCAATCCAACGGCTAACAAATTTTTCAATGCCAGGCTTTTCAACATACCAATAAATCGATACGGCGGCAATACCGATGAACAAAGAGAAAGCAAGGATCGGTAAAGCCGTTGGGGCAGCTGTCAGTGATAGTCCTGCACAAATATACATCATCACGGTCTGTCCCGCAAAAAAACCGCTACTAAAATGGATCAAGCCAGCGAGAAAGGTTATGGCATTTTGGATATGATTCATCACGGGTCGGTCAAGTTGCTGATTTAAAACGATACTTTGTTGTCGAATAGTTTGATAATGTTCCTCGAGCTGGTTAAGCCAAATAATGCATTGATCTTTATCTAGACTCTCCAGGTTGCCAAGGTTTAGTTCAGACCTCATATCACGAATGATCGATTTCATTTCATCAAATTGTTCAACATACAGATCGACCAATTTTGGTGTATGACGCCACGAAATATTGAGATTTTTCGATATTTCTACTAAGTCGAAGCTATAAAAAATAATGACGGATAAAATAGAAAATAGGATGCCAAAGAATATGAGTAAGGAAGCTGGGAGAGTGATGATACCGGCTAGTGTGGTAAGCAAAGCTGTTATGCCATCAAACCCTTCACAGGCAAAATAGAGTGTGCCCAAGAAAGTTAGCAGCGCTAATTTAAATTGGCTTGATTTTGAGTGAGGCGTTGTGGGTTGGATTGCTTTGTTAGTCAAGAACGATCGCCATTCTTTCATTAATTGAAGATTATAGGATTGCAGCGAAATTTGATTTAATGGTTCGTTAGTTTTAGTAAATAAGGCAAAGTCAGATAATTTAGCAGGCTGTGTATTAATATCTTCCTGATTAGTTGAATTGATGCCTCGCAAGGCGTTTTGCAATAATTCCGATGCAATTGTATTTCGATTGATTGGCATACTAAAAAATCAACTACAAATTAAAAGGAAGTTAGTATAATTCCATAACCTTAAGAGAATATTAGCGAAACATTAGGGACGCTCCTTGGTCTTTGTACTGGACAATTCTTAAAAGCCCTGTCGTTGCGAGCTTTGCGCAGCAATCCAGTTCGATATCCGAACAGAAATCCTTTCTGGATTGCATCACTACGTTAGCAAAGACGGCTATTTTTAGGAATTGTCCATTACAAAGCGCCTTGATATTTTGTAGATCATTGTACAGGACAAAAATATAATTGTTTTCGTGAATGGAATAATTGATTTATTCGCCATATTCTGTTATTGTTCTGCGTCATTTTTGATTGATATGGTGCCCAAATGCAAGACATATTGGGTGGCGATATCCATGTTTACTAAGTGAGAATGAACTATGAAAACGTCAATTCATCCTGATTACAAAACTATTAAGGTGACTTGTAGTTGCGGGAATATCTTCGAAACACGATCAACCTTAGAGGATGATCTACCCATTGAAGTATGTTCAAATTGCCATCCTTTCTATACAGGTCAGCAAAAAGTTGTTGATACTGGTGGTAGGGTGAAGCGTTTTAAAGACCGGTATCAAAGAAATTCTAAAGACTAAAGGATCTGAATTATCTTATTGAGCAATGACTGCACTTTTTGCGGAAATACGGCATTACATTTATTGAAATGCGCTACATTCTGCTTGAATATAAACCGAAAATTACAGTAGGAACAGTGGTCTGTGGATAGAGATACATTAAAAGAGCGGGCATTAGCCTATCATGCTGATCCAAAGCCAGGTAAACTGGGGATAACGCTTACAAAGCCAACCAATACGCAAGATGATTTATCATTAGCTTACACCCCAGGTGTTGCTGAGCCTGTGCTTGCAATTGCCAAAGAGGAAAAAGCGGCCTATCTCTATACGGCGAAAGGAAATTTGGTTGCCGTGATGACCAATGGATCAGCTGTTTTGGGGCTCGGAGATGTTGGACCGCTAGCCAGCAAGCCGGTCATGGAGGGGAAAGCGGTTTTATTTAAGCGATTTGCCGATATTGATGTGTTTGATATTGAGATTGCCGCAGAGGATTCTGCCGCCTTCATCGCAACCGCTAAGCGAATAGCACCGACATTCGGTGGCATCAATTTAGAAGATATCAAAGCCCCAGAGTGTTTTGAAATCGAACAAGTTCTGATTGATCAACTAAATATCCCCGTTTTTCATGACGATCAGCATGGAACGGCGATAGTCGTCGCGGCTGGGTTACTCAATGCCTTAGATCTGCAAAAGAAAAGCATCAGTGATGTTAAGATCGTTTGCGTAGGAGCAGGAGCGGCTGGAATTGCCTCGATGCGTTTGTTGGTAGCATTGGGGGCTTCAAAAAGCAATATTCTACTACTGGACTCAAAGGGCGTAGTGCATACAGGTCGGGAAGATTTAAATGCTTACAAGTTCGCCTTTGCTCGTGAAACCGACGCTCGCCATTTACCAGAAGCTTTGCAGGGAGCTGATGTCTTTATTGGTGTTGCTAAACCTGATTTGCTCGATGAGGCCTTGATCCAATCCATGGCTGACAGACCGATTATCTTTGCTTTATCAAACCCAAACCCTGAAGTAAGACCTGATGTTGCAAATCGTGCTCGAAATGATTTAATATTGGCAACAGGGCGCAGTGATTATCCAAATCAAGTGAACAATGTATTATGTTTTCCTTACATCTTTCGTGGAGCCCTGGATGTAAGGGCAACCTGCATTAATCAAGCAATGCAAATTGCAGCTGTCAAAGCGATAAGGCAGCTAGTGCACGAACCAGTGCCGGAGCAGGTTAAAAGAGATTATTCGGGATTTGAAAGCTGGACTTTTGGTCCAGACTATATCATTCCAAAGCCAACCGATCCGCGTCTTCTAAATGCGGTTTCGAAGGCTGTCGCTCAAGCAGCAATTGATAGTGGTGTTGCTGAAAGTCAGAATTTCCGGTAAGTTGGTTAGATAATAACATTAAGGAGCTGATTTTGCAGAAAAAACAAAATCTTCATATCTCATATGCATGGTTTGTTTGTGCATTGGGCGCCATTTTTTATAGCTATGAGTATTTACTGAGAATATCTCCAAGTGTTATGGAAGCCCAGCTGCAGGCTCATTTTGGATTGAATAAAACTGGTTTTGGTTTCCTCTCTGCATTCTACTATTATGCTTACGTGCCAATGCAAATTCCCGTTGGTATTTTAATGGACCGATATGGTCCTAGGCGGTTACTGACACTCGCCTGTTTATTGTGTGTCGTTGGCACAATTATTTTCGCATCAACCTATTCCTTTTGGGTTGCAGCATTTGGCCGTTTTTTAGTAGGGTTTGGCTCAGCGTTTGCCTTCGTAGGCGTTTTGAAGCTTGCAACACTTTGGCTACCCGAAGATAAATTGGCGATGGTTTCTGGCCTCGCCGCCGCTTTAGGTACGCTAGGTGCAATGCTTGGCGATAATTTATTAGGATATTTAGTGTCTATGGTAGGCTGGCAAGATACTGTCTATTACACTGCCATTGCTGGGCTATTTATCATTGCTGCCTTATGGTTAGGTGTTAAAGACCATCCAAATGCAGAGGAAATTTCCGGGACTATCGATAGCTTTCGACAAAGCCTGGTTGATTTAAAGAAAATTTTAACTAATAAACAAATTTGGATTAACGGCATGTATGGGTGCTTGGTCTACTTGCCAACAACTGTATTTGCTGAGTTATGGGGTATCCCCTATTTTGAGCATGGTCAAAAATTAACATCTGGACAAGCCGACTTTGCAAATTCCTTGATATTTTTAGGATTCACCATCGGCGCACCCATTATGGGGTTTATCTCAGATAAGTTGCATCGACGGAAATTGCCTATGCTTTTTGGTGCAGTCATGTCAGGCATCATAATGAGCATTATCATTTATATGCCAGGACTCGATTATCAAAGAATTTATGGCCTAGTCTTTCTATTAGGCATGATGTATAGTGCCCAAGCAATTGTGTTTGCTGTTGGTCGTGAGTTAAGCCCCGGAGAAGCAGCTGGAACAGCGATGGCGACAACGAATACGATTGTGATGCTTGGAGCCACCTTTATACAACCGTTAATAGGGCGTCTGCTTGATTGGAGCTTACAAAGCCGGTTACCGCATATGAATTTATCTGCGATGCCAGAGGATGCAGTTAGGGACATGTATAGTATTGGTGACTATCAATTTGCCATGATTATCATCCCAGTAGGAATTTTCATTGCAGCTATATTGACCTTTTTCCTCAAAGAAACTCATGCCCATGCACCCCAAAATAAGTGATTCTAGTAAAACAATCAATTTATTAGCTGTTTTGATCATTTCTATCGGCGGCGTCTTCTATTGTTATGAGTTTCTTTTGCGAATTATTCCCGGGGCATTGGAAAGTGAGTTAAGTGAGGCCTATGGCCATGTGACAGCAGGAACGTTCGGACAAATTTCAGCTTTCTATTATTTTGCCTATTCACCAATGCAGTTACCTGTGGGAATGCTCATGGATCGATATGGGCCCAGGCGGCTATTAACATTTGCTTGCTTTAGTTGTACGGTGGGTTCGTATTTATATACCTTTACCGACACGATGTGGCTTGCCGCTAGTGGTCGATTCCTGGTTGGTTTTGGTTCTTCATTTGCCTTTGTTGGCGTATTAACGTTAACCACAAATTGGCTTCCACGTCGCTATTTTTCCTTTGTCGTCGGTTTAATTACAACCATGGGCATGTTAGGTTTAGTGTATGGGGAAATTAAAATCTCTCAATGGAGCGCTAATCTCGGCTGGGAATATGTCCTGTATCTAATGATTTTTTTGGGCGCGGGCCTATCGATATTAATTTTCCTTTTAGTACGAGATGGCCCTGCTGGCCACTCTCCAGATGTCCAGCCTTGGCCTCAGTTTTTTTATCAAGTGTTTAAAGTGGTCACTAGTTATGAAGTATGGCTGATAGGCGTTGTTGGAGCTTGCCTCTATACCTCTTTATCTGTTTTCGGCGAAATGTGGGGTAAAACCTATCTAATGCAGGCGCACCATCTCAGTAACATGGAAGCAGCAAAGACGGTGTCATCCGTTTTTTTTGGGTGGGCTATCGGTGCACCTTTAGCGGGATTCTTCTCGGATAATTCGGGTAGACGTGTCATGCCGCTTGCTTTAGGAGCTATCGGTGCGTGTGTTTGTATTTCACTCGTTTTATATTTCCCAAACTTGTCTTACATGACCTTAAATATTTTATTGTTTTTTTATGGACTTTTTAGTGCGGTTGAAATTATTGTCTTCATTATGGCAAAAGAGAATTCTGGCGCTGAGTTATCCGGGACAGTATTCGCTGTCACCAACTTGATTGTGACTTTAGGAGGGGTTATTTTTCAACCGCTTGTTGGCAAAATTCTTGATATGCTTGAAGAACAGCGTTTTACGTTGCCAATACATCAATATTCCGTGCCTGATTTTCAAATTGCATTATCCGTTTTACCCATTTCAATGTTACTTGTCACGATTGTTGCGTTTTTTCTCAAAGATGTCAGAACGGCAAAGGGATAATTTCATTTTTGCGAATGATAAATAGCAACTAATTCCTTGACTTGTTGGCGTTTTGCCCCATTGCAGCTAATGAACCGTTGGACAGGAAAGCTGATAATTTCAGCCTCTTTATAGAGCATTCTTGTGAATGGGGTATCGTGATTTGAAATAATGACGGGGATGCCTTGCTTGCTTGCTGTAAGTGCGTGGGAGGCAAGTGAGGATTGTTCTTCGATGTTAAATGGAATTTGGTGATAAGAAAACGATTTAATTTCCATATCAATGGGCACATAGGGTGGGTCGCAATAGATCACATCTCCTGGCATAGCTTGGGCAAACGTGTCTCTAAAATCCTGACAAATAAACTCAACATGTTTTGCTTTGTTAGCAAATTGTATTAATTCGTTTTTTGGGAAATACGGGCCAGCCTTCCCTTGGGTTCCATAGGGGACATTATACATGCCCTTGGAATTATATCGACATAGTCCGTTAAACCCATGGCGATTTAAATACACAAACAAAGCAGCGCGCTGGTGAGAGTCAGTGCATTGATTAAATTGATTTCTTAATTGATAATAGCTGGCTTTGCTATTATGTTGATCGCGAAATAAAGTTTCACTGTAATTGATAAAATCAGTTTGATGGTCGCGTAATATTGAAAATAAGTTGACTAAGTCAAAATTAATCTCACCTAATAGATAGTTTGGATAATTGGTGTTTAGAAAGATAGCACCTGCGCCAGTGAAAGGCTCTATCAATCGATTGGCTTGGGGTAAGTTGGGTAAAATATGGGGTAGACAACGCTGCTTCCCCCCAGCCCATTTCAAGAAAGGTCGATTTTGCATCCTATATTCTTGTATTTTAACACAGATGTTAGTATACCCAAGAACACAAATAATGCTATACATAAAGCTGTTTATCCATGAATATTACTGATAATGTATCCCTCTGGACCTCTAAATATCTTCCTTCAGCTTTCCTTCTCCCAAGGCATAGGGAATAGGTGGCAAAAGGGCGGATGAAGGGGTGATGAATCGAAGTTATGATTTTTGATGTATAGCAGATTCTGCTTGGTGTTTTTCGTAAGTCTTGTTCCTATCAGATTGACAAAAAAAATAGTAATAGGGATTGACAAATCCGGCATTATTTATTAACATAGTGTTTAAAATTTAAACTGGCGTGGAATTTGAATAGTAAACTAATTGGCGGCATATTATTAATCATTGGCACCTCAATTGGTGGAGGCATGCTGGCTTTGCCTGTGGTAACGGCCGAAGTTGGCTTTTTTAACTCCCTAATTTTTCTCGTATTGACATGGCTAGTGATGACTGCAGGTGCCTTATTGGTTTTAGAGGTCAATTTACGATTGCCAGAAGGAAGTAATATGGTTTCCATGGCCCGGCACACACTCGGTATGCCTGGTCAAATCGTTGCTTGGATTGCTTATCTGTTTCTTTTATACACCTTGCTTGCTGGTTATATTTCGGGTGGTAGCGATGTGCTGGGTTCGGTCTTAACTAATATCGGTTTGCCACTGAGTGAACCAATGGCAGCACTTGCATTTACTGGTCTTTTTGGGTTAATTGTTTATGCAGGAATTCAAGCCGTTGATTATGTCAATCGCGGATTGATGTTTGGCAAACTAGGGATATATATTTTACTCATTCTCATTATCAGTCCACACATCAACGTTTCTTTACTATCCGGCGGACGAGTTCAAGCCGCTGTTGGTAGTTTGATGGTATTAGTAACATCGTTTGGGTTTGCCTCCATTGTGCCTAGTCTTCGTGACTACTTCGATAGTGATGTGAATCAATTACGCAAAGTTGTGCTCTGGGGTTCATTGATTCCGTTAACCTGCTATATTCTTTGGGATGCCGTCATCATGGGCGTTATACAAAGAGATGGTGAATTTGGTTTGCTGCAATTGATGCAAAGCAGTCATGCAACAAGTGGTCTAACCAATGCGCTAAGCTTGTCTGTGAGTAGTCAATTGATAAGCGGTTTTTTTGCATTTTTCACATCAATATGCATGTTGACCGCTTTTCTCGGGGTTTCAATTGGATTGTTTGATTTTTTAGCTGACGGTCTTAAATGGCAAAAAGGCGGCCTTCAAGGAAAGGGAACGTTTTTATTAACTTTTCTTCCCCCCCTACTAATCGTCTTAGTGAAACCTGGAATTTACCTGAGTGCAATGCGTTATGCGGGTATTTGCTGTGTTGTCTTACTCCTATTATTACCAGTCGCCATGGCTTGGCAAGGGCGTAAAAATAATAATCAATCACTCATGCTTGTCCCAGGCGGGAAATCGGTATTAGTCATGGTTGGTGTGGTTGCTATATATCTGCTTTCAATCGCAATATAGGCTAAGGCAAATTAGTCGTCTTATAATAAGTGAACATAGCTATTTGTTAACAAGATAATAGAAACAATTATCACAGCAGCGATCAAATATTGCCCACCCATTACTCGATATCTTAATGGTTCACTATGATAACGGCTACGGCCCGACCAACACATTATGGCTGGCAATAGTAACAGCAATAAAACACAAAATATGCCGGCATAGTTGAGTGCATCGATATACGCCCCTGGGTAGTGGAGAACAATGATCAGCGGGGGAAGGTAAGTTAGAGTAAATAAAACCCCTCCTTTTAGGCCTTTTTGTTGCCATTTGAAGCCGTCGGCAAGAAATGTGATTAAACACAATGATACACCTAGAAAAGCGGTTAACATACTAATGGAAATGAAGAAATGGAATAACCGCTGAATAAGACTATTGTCAATGGTTTCTGATAATTGTTGAGCAAGGTCACTGGTTGAATGAGCGCTCTTAATGAGGGATTGTAAACTGTGGGGTCCTTCGTTAGCGATACTCCCCATAATAACAGCATCCCAGGCAATATAACAAAACAAAGGGATGAGAGAGCCAATTAAAATAGCTTGTTTTAATTTCTTTATATCATCCTCAAAATAGTCCCGCAGATTGGGGACTATGATGGCAAAGCCAAAGGAAGTAATGAGAATCATAATTGTGCCGGAAATGTTATGAAAATCACCTCCTTGGAAATGACTAACATCAACATAGGGGGAGATTAAAATAATTAAAAAAAAGAAAGCGCCTAATTTACCAAACATGAGACCACGATTGAGCCAATCAACTTGACGTATGCCGCTATATACCACGGCCCCAAAAACGATGACAAATAACAGGCATGCATAGGTATCGGATAAGGAATACCCCATTTTTTTAAGTAGGCTATTTAGAACATCTGAGCCGCCAGAAATATAAGCGCAAAGGAGGGTGTATAAGAGAATTAAATAAATTAGCCAGGTAAATGCACTGCCCCATTTACCTAGCGTCAATAGAGCCATAGAGACCATATGGCCGCCATTTTTAAGATAGAGGTTTGCCTCTAAAATTAAAAAAGCGCCAGCCGTCATTGCTGCCCAACATAGAATCAAAAAAAACGTAGATTGCCAGAAACCAGTTGCCGCATTGGCAATGGGTAAAGCTAACATTCCACCGCCAATAGATGTACCTACAATTAGGAGAATTCCTCCTATCAAACGACTATTCATTAATTAGTTTTTCCACCCCATGAATGCAAGTTTTTTGGGTTGATTGGGTTTGTGATACCATTGAATTTCAATCCGGCGATTATAGGCGCTTCCATGGATAAGTTTATTATCGCCAACAGCAAATTTTTGCCCATATCCTTCTGCATCTAAGCATTGAGCTGAGATGCCATATGCCCACAGGAATGTCAACATTGCTTCAGCTTGGGCTTGGGACATTTTACGTTGATGGAGCTTAGAGCCGATATCATCCGTAAATCCAGCCACAAAAACTTGACTATCGGGATATTTGTTTAATAATTTGGCGACGTTGTTTAATCCTGGATACGCGAGATCATTGATGTTGGCAGAGTTAATTAAAAAATATTTGTCTGTTGGTATGATCAAAGTATGTGTATCACCATACTGAATATATTGAATGCTTTGATTTTCCAATTGTCTGATTATATAAGATTCACTTTCATGATATAAGCCATAGGTGGTACCAGCCGCAATGCCCAACCCTAATCCAGTAACAGTAGAACCTGCTAAGGCGCCGGCAACGGCTCCTGCGCTACCTGCAACAAGCGTATCTTTTGCTGTGCGATTGTAGAGTTTAAAGTGGTTATAAGGAGGATGGAAGCAACCTTGCAAATTCAAACCGATTAATCCAATTACTATATATCGGAACCAACGTCCCATGATACCCCCAATCGTTTACCGTTCATACATTATTAAGCATCTTGATTGATTTCGCAATCTATTACCTATGCGTTGTTCATTATTCGTTTTTAAACAAGTGGATACAAGGTGACTCATTGATATTTGAAAAGGGCACAACCTGAAGATTGATACCTTTAATTGTTGGGCTTTTTTTCATCTCATGCAAGTAGGTTTTCAACGGGACCTTAACTACCTTTTTAGACTCACTGGATGCATGCAAGAAATAAGGGTGGTTATCATGCCAGAAAATAAAACCTAAATGTGAAATATGTAAATTGGTGCCAATTTTATCACGCAAATTCCAGTTAGGCCGAACAATCTCCATAATCGCACCATTTGGAATTTGCCGAACCACTTTCATATTGAGTTCATCGTTTTTATCAAGCAAGCTTTCTGTTGGAATATAATCAACTATTGCCTTTTGGGGTTTGAAAACTTTTCCGGCATTTTTTAAGGCATGCATGCGTGCTTTGATTTCTGAACGGGTTGTTTCAAATAGCTTAATTCTATCCGACGAGATGTGTTGATACCAACTTGCTTTATCAATAGACCCTACCGCTGTTTTATAGAGTTTCTGCTGATTGTTACCATGGATCTCGCGGGTAATATCCTGCAATAAACCCAAACGTTGGTTTGACCGATTCCAATCGATACTCGTGAAGTGATTACGACGTAAATAACATATGGTATTCCCATGATAGCGCATTTTATCGATACATTGTTTGAAAGACTGAGGGCTATTACTTAGAGCCAGCGCAAGTTGGGTTGTCACGAATGTCTCACAATCAAAGCCATCTAGACGGTATCTTGGTTGCTGATCATATTCACCAGTTATACCTTCTCCAAGGGGAAATAGGATATAGGGTTTGCTGAGATAGTTGTTGGATAACCATTGAAGACGGGCCTCAATTCGTTGCTTCTGTTTAAACGCATCAGTATGATATAGTTTTTCCAGTATCGTTTCGGTTTTTTGTTCGATTGGGTGGACTGGTTGTGAATAGACCGGTAGGATAACTGCAATCAAGTTGATTATTAGTAAACTAAATCGCATGGTATTCCTCTTTTGAATAGTATCAAAGGTTAAAAGACAAAATGTTAAATTTTATCTGGTTGGGCATGATCGTCGTTTCGGTTATTGTGGCATTTATTGAAGGACGTGTAAACGAGTTGGTAAAAGCTTGTACCGACTATGCTCAGACAGGATTTGAAATTACCTTGAGTTTGGCCGCAATCATGACAATGTGGTTAGGGATAATGGAGGTGGCTCGTCAATCTGGCTTAGTCAATTTGTTTGCCCGCGCCGTTCGACCTGTGATGCGCTGGCTATTCCCGGATGTTCCCCCGGATCATCCAGCAACGGGTGCAATGATTATGAATATAGCGGCAAACATGCTTGGTATTGGCAATGCTGCAACACCTTTTGGCCTTAAGGCAATGGAAGAATTACAAAAATTAAATCAATATAAAAATCAGGCCAGTGATGCCATGTGTACTTTTCTGGCGGTCAATACTTCCAGCGTTCAAATTATCCCAATTACGGCAATTAATTTTTTGGCAATCAACCATGCAACTCATCCGAGCGATGTGGTCATATCAGCATTAATAGCCACGTCAATATCCACTGCAGTTGCTATTATAAGTGTGAAATATCTAGCGGCTTGGCCAATTTTTAAAGTAAAAACTGAACCTACGGAAAATACTTGATGTTGACTAATATATCCAATTTTATCTTTTTAATGTTTGTTGTCGGCATACCTGTCTATGCAGCTTTCAAAAAAGTGAATGTATTTGATAGTTTTATTGAAGGCGCTAAAGAGGGTTTTCCTACCTGTGTCAAAATTATTCCCTATTTGGTTGGTATGTTGATGGCATTAGGGATGCTAAGAGCATCGGGATTTTTTGAGTTGATGAATCGTTTGCTCGGAGGCCTATTATCCGCTATAGGGATGCCTTCTGAGTTATTGCCATTAGCCTTAGTCAGGCCTTTCTCGGGCGCAGCAGCAACAGGCGTTACCGCTGAACTGATTAAACAAAATGGCGGTGATTCGATCATTAGCAAAATGGCTGCGACCATGATGGGAAGCACTGAAACAACGTTTTATGTCATCGCCATCTATTTTGGTGTTGTTGGTATTCGTCGCACAAGACATGCCATAGCCGCCGGTCTATTAGCAGATTTATCGGGAATAATCGCTTCTGTCATCGTTTGCCGATGGTTATTCACTTAAACAACGGCTTTATGGAGGCCATGCTTATCTAAAGAATTGGCTTCTTCAAACAGTTTAAGTTGAGCCAGTAAGGTTGAGGAGCGTGTCTTAAATTCAGCAAGTTGATTGTTGGGGATCGACGGGGCCCTGGGTAATGCTACGGTTGTCGGGTTGGTAGCATGGTTGTTAACATGGAACTCATAATGACAATGAGGGCCTGTTGCTAACCCTGATTGGCCAACATAGCCAATCACTTGTCCTTGTTTGACACGGCTTCCGTTACTCAGTCCCTTTGCGAATCGTAGCATATGGGCGTATATAGTTGAGAATTGACGGTCAGTATGGCGAATTTTTATCATATTGCCATAGCCATTGTAATATTGGATTTTTTCTATTTTACCATCACTGGTTGCATGAATCGGTTTACCTAAAGGTGCGGCTAAATCAACACCATTGTGTGGACGTTTATAGTTCAATACGGGATGAAATCGTTTGTTACTAAATCCAGAGCTAATATGGCTAAATCTCAATGGATAACGATCAAATGCTTTCTTTAAGCTCCTTCCATCAGCATCAAAGTAGTCATGATTACCGTCTTTGTCGACATTGAGGAATGCTTGGAACACCTTTTTATGAGACGTATAAGTGACTGCGATGATATCTCCCGTTCCAACCATTTTATCTTCGCTGTAATAAGCACTATAGATAATGGTAAATTGATCACCGTCTCTTACTTCTCTGCTAAAGTCAATTTCCCATGCAAATAGTTGCGCCATTTGATTGATTAATTTGCTTGGGATATTCAATTTTTTTGCTGTGCCAAATAAAGAGCCTTTAACAGTTGCTGTGATATAGTGGTTGTGTTTGCTCATTTGCCGGGAGACCATCTTGCTTAAGTAGCCATCTCCTTCTTTGTAGACAAGCAGTGATTGGGTTGCTGTCACCGGCATCAATAATTTTTGCAGGGTGTTATCCACTCGAAGTATTTGCATTTTTTGGTTAGGTTTGATGTGATTTAACCTTTCGGCCGTCGGACTGGATTTGAGGATCGCTGGAATTTGGCGGGTATCTAATTTTTTTCGTATAAACAAGCTTGTTAAGGTGTCGCCATCCTTCGTGGTAATAGTGATCCAGTTATTTTCCGCAACAGGTGTTGAATTGGTGCTATGTGGCAGCTGCAGTTGTGCAGGCAATTTGATATTTGTTTTGATAGGTTTGTGTTTGTGATGAAGCGTGTTTACCATAATAAATGGCAGCGATATAGCGACACATAATGCCATGATTGCCATTAATCTGGATGGCTTTTTAGGCTCCCGCATGAACACTCCAATCAACATCTATAACCTTGCAACGTCGAAACCAACTTTCCAAAGGTAACAAGGGTATACAATTTATTATTCTTTTTTATTCATAATGACGCAGGTTGCCTTTTGGAGCAAGTCCTGTGTGCAAAATGATTCCTTGGTTAAAATCAAATCAATTCGACTTATCCGAAGTTATCGACAGTCTTATCAATCCGCGATAAGATACCTTCACTTAGTAAATAGGTCAATAAATTAATAGGTTTAAAACATGTCAGAAATTGATATCGCCACACTTAAACGTGGTTGCGATGAGATAATTCCGGAGGAAGAATTATTTGAAAAAATAAAATCTGGGAAAAAACTCAGGATTAAGGCTGGCTTCGATCCCACAGCGCCGGATCTGCATTTAGGGCATACCGTGTTATTAAGTAAATTGCGGCAATTCCAATTGCAAGGTCATGATGTCATTTTTCTCATTGGTGATTACACGGCAATGATTGGTGACCCTTCGGGCAAGAACGTCACGCGTAAACCGCTATCTCGGGAAGAAGTGATCGAAAACGCTAAAACTTACACTACCCAAGTATTTAAAATCCTTGACCCACAAAAAACAATCGTTGAATACAACTCAACCTGGTTTAATAAATTTAGCTCCGCAGACATGATTAGACTGGCGTCAACTTATACTGTTGCCAGGATGTTAGAAAGAGATGATTTTAATAAGCGATATAACAACCAGCAACCAATCGCCATTCATGAGTTTTTATACCCGCTCATACAGGGGTATGATTCCGTTGCCTTAAAGGCTGATTTGGAGTTAGGTGGGACGGACCAAAAATTTAATTTGTTAATGGGGCGTGAGTTACAAAAGCATTACCAAATGCCAGCTCAGGCCATTTTGACAATGCCCTTATTAGAGGGATTAGATGGCGTAAAAAAAATGTCCAAATCCTTGGATAATTATATCGGTATCAATGAGCCAGCTGAGACCATGTTTGGCAAAGTGATGTCAATTTCCGATGATCTAATGTGGCGTTATTATGACTTGATCAGTTTAAAATCGAGTTCTGATATTAATAAAATTAAAAAAGATGTCGCTGCAGGTATGAATCCAAGGGATGCAAAAATAGCGCTAGCTATGGAAATAATCGCTCGATTTCATAGTTCGGAACAGGCGGAAACAGCCCACCAGGCCTTTATCGAGCGCTTTCAAAAAGGACAAATCCCCGATGATCTGCCAACCGTTGAAAGGGAATCCGATGAAGCAGAATCATTGATCCATATTATGAAGGAACTGGATTTAACAAAAAGCACATCTGAATCAATAAGAATGATAAAACAAGGCGCCGTTAAATTGAATCAGGAAAAAGTATCAGACCAAGCAGCGCAACTTGAACCGGGGAATATTTATATTATCCAAGTTGGTAAAAGACGTTTGGCGAAGCTGTCATTAATTAAGCGTGGTTAATACAAAAAATCATTTGACAAAGGGTAAAAAATCCGTAGAATGCACCCTACGCCGATTGGGCGAGTTCCTTAAGAAAATAAAGACAAACTGTGTGGGCACTTTTAAAGTGCGACGAAGTACAAA
>JAGVJN010000027.1 GCA_020051095.1 Pseudomonadota bacterium
CGATATTTAATGATAGGGAACAAAAAATGTATAAAATATGATACAGTTTTGTTACCGATGTATCCGGTCAAGTTTGTTACCTATGTACCGGTCACACCGAGGTGCTGTTTCTGATTGTTCTGGTGTTTCTGTATCTGTGCCTCCGTCTAACCAAAACCCTTTGAGAAAGGTGACATCGACAACAGTTGCTGGAGGTAATTGAATAATGGGGTGATACATCTCAGCACGTTTGATGGTATATTGCGCATACATCTTGGCAGCACCGGCACTACCACTGGATACAGCAGCTAAGGGAATCTTTGCTTGATCTAAAGTAGCAACAGAGCCTAAAGGTGATGTGCTGTAATTGGTGCTATATTGTTTACCCACTTCCCCCATACTTTCCCAGAAATTACCCCAAAATGCTTTCTTCACCATAGGCCCATCGCGCCATACCGGTCGACCTCTGATCCCATTTTTTGAATCGGAAACTATGCCTGTGATTTGAATGTCTAAGTTTTTACCGTTGGGACGAATGCAACTTAATCGTTCGGTTCTAAACTTGCCTCGTTCGCTGGAAATATCACCTATGGCCGAAGCACTGAAAAAGCATCCATTGAGAGGGGATCGATATTTATTTGGCATTACTCCATCTTCGATGATTTGAAAAATCATGACATCAGGATTGGCTTGACTTAAAACGCCGGCTGAAACATCAGCCCCTCCTAAAGCTACCGCCTTGGCAAAGGTATTTGAAAACACATAATTTTCTGGGGTTTTAATGCGAGGGCGCTTGATATTGTTAAGCTTTACCGAATATTGAATAAAACCTGAATCTTCTGAAAATAATGGATCAGCCAACCCAGGAGTCTTCGTAACAGGAGGATTTACTTTAGGTTGGGTTTTAAGTTTTTGTAAATCATCTTGCAACTCAAGTATCACTGCTTTAAGTTCTTTCACTTGATCATTTTGGGATTGAAGTTCTTTTTGCTGTTTATCCTTTTCATCGCTTAATACTTTTAAATCCTCATCCATTTTTTCACTTTTTTGCTGCTGCGCCCGCCATGCATTTTGAGTTTTCTCAATCCAATGCGATTCATTACTTTCAGAAGATATGGGACTTGCTAGCTTTTGCTTTTTAAATTCCGATTTATTAACTGATTTAGTTTCAACAATCTCATGACCAAAGTATGCTAACAAGCCTATTGCACCAGCTAAGGCTCCCGTCACTACCCCCAATACCATCATTTGCTGTTTTTTTATTTTAATGGACATAATTGCTCACCCTATAAATACGTGTTGATTGACGTGGTGCTAAATGATGAGATTCCACCACTATCCCCTTCACTTTTAAGCCTTGAAGCCATGCCTCTTTCACCGTGAGAGGGGCATTCGAAGTATTGGTTAATTCAAAAATTTCTCCTCGCAAATTATTTCCCGTCATGGTTTGCACTAACCTAAGCTCAGTTCGCCTTCCTTTATAAACCTTGGGTTTAGGTAAAACTGTTTGGGTAAAACCTTCTGGAACATGACCGTTCATCATTTCTTTAAAAAAATGAATGATGTTTTGTTCATAGAGTGAGTTTTCTGGGACTTGGGCTTTGATGACTGGCTTTTGATACGTTTTAAATAAAATTGTTTGAGAAGATATGTGTTTAGGCTCCACTCGCATGCTATAAAAACTGCCCTTTTCTGTAATCACATTAATAGTAAAGGTTTTGGTGTGATATAAAGGCGCTGGCATAAAAGTCAAAACACCGGTACCTTCATCAATGAGTTTGCAATTTGGTTTGCCATTACAAACATCCACTAGAGTATTGCTAGGTGCCTTCATCTGCATAATGCGATCGTCCTCTAGCAACAGAGTATTAGGCTCAGTAATAGAAGCCTGTACGTGTACCTCATCATAATTTTTTACAGTTTTTATTTGCGCTGCTTGGATGCTACTTAATCCCAGGCACAAGAAAGTAATGATTGTCTTATTCATTTGGACACCTGCTTTAAATTAATAATTTTCAGAAGACCTTGGTCATAGCTAAACTGGATTTCATAGGTTTCTCTTTTATCAGACATCAATTCAGCACCAACCAGACGCTTCATTTGACCTGAAACTCGGACTATTAGATTTTTCATATCTACGTCTTTGTCTTCGGGATAGAAAACCGTAGATAAATGCTCATGTTTAATTTGCTCTATCTCTTTAACCAATTGGGCATGCATCTCGCCATGTAAGGACGAGTCTACATAGCCCAATAGGCTCTTAAATTGATAGACTGCAGAAGTTGGAGTTACATTAAAACGAAGTTGCGTCAGGAAATAAGTCATATCCCATAGATAGGCTTCAGAAACTCCAGTATTTGACAGACTAAATTCTTGGGTTATTTTTGGTGGTAGAAAATGTACTTCATGCTTTGTGTGGGCGTAATTTATTAATACCCACATGCTTATCGCTTGCACTAATACTAAAAATACAAGCAAGACACTTAACCCAATTAAGAATTCTTTAATTCTCTTCTCGTGCCTCAATTCAGATTGTTTTTGTTCTAAATTCATAAGTTATCCTAAAAATTCCCGAATCCACGAAGGCGGTGTGGCACGTAGTTTCGGAGAGATTGAAAAAAACCAATAAAATAGATGGATGTAAAAAGAAGGCCCTTCATTGCCTTTCATCCGCTTCATTAAAAAAATAAAGAGGCTTGCCAAGGCAATGGAGGTGAGAATAAAGCCACAAACTGAGCCAACAAGGTATAGGGTACTTAAAGCAACAAATATCTCATCTAAAGTAAAAAGAATTAACCTATAGGGTTCACTTAGGTATTGTGGCGTTTTGTATTTTGAATTATCCATTTTAGAAACCTGCCAGTTTAGCTACTAGGTTAATAAAGAATGCTACGCCCAAGACCCCACCAAGATGCTTAATATTACGAGTGAAAATTAAAGCCATAATGGCCGCGACCGCCTCACCGACATAAAGATAGGTTTTGAGTGATCCGTTATAGGTGTCTTTAACGATAGGCTCTGCCTCGGCTAAAGCATCTTCAGCAAAACAAAGCCTTGCCAATAAAAAGATGCTAAGAAATACAATGGTTTTTAGGGGAAGTACGTCTAATATTTTTTGCGATTTAGTTTTTATTTGCTCTAGTAAGTTCATAGTGCTACCTCTTTCAAAGTAGCCCGAACTCCTTTCAGGCTTAGATTTTTAATTAAGCAGCTTCAATAGCTTGCAGTTTTTCATCTTGAATTCTGTTAAAAATTTCCTCCCTATGAACACTCATTGATTTCGGGGCCTCTATTGCCAAAACGACTTGATTCCCTTTTATTCGAGACACTGTGATATTGATTTGACCATCATTGATAACAACTGTCTCACCTACACGTCTTGATAAACACAACATATTTACTCTCCCAGTACTAGTTAATAATTCTTTGATTTTTGACCTAACATTGCCATCATGATTTTTAGGTGCCTCTTGGCAGTTTCAGGATTAGCTACTTTGATATCACCAAATCTGGAGCCTGTAAGCTCTCTGCGTTTCATCAAACTTTTTCCTTCTTCAATAAATTGAGGCAAAGTTGGTGGGTAATCATTGGTGTTACGAAATTTCAGTAATGCTTCTTTCAAGATCTGATTGTTAAAGAACTTCAAGCCCTCAGACCATTCTTGTTTTGCTAAATTTAAAAACACATCAGTTTGGTATAGCCCAACCCATAAGCGTCCATAAATCGCACCTAAACGCGCGAATAAAGTATCAATTCGCTTATCCCATTTAGGTATGTCTGAATGGGCGGACATTGCTGGCTGCTTTGGGTTCGTCTTCAAACTCGAAATCTGTGTCTTCACAGGATTGGCAGAACAAGTCAATTGCGGATTTTTTTCTAACACGGTCTTTAGACTTTGCATTACTACACTCCTCTGTAACTGTGGGTAATTCATCATTCCAGCACTCTTGAAGCAACCAGTTAGCTGGATACTTCCAAGCTGGCATCCATCGGCCACTAAGCAGTTGTTCTTCATGATGAGTAATTTGGGCATTAAGAGCCTTGATGATCACATCTAAGAATTGTTCATCAGGGTTTAATTTTTGAAATACTTCCCAAGCGTGTTGCTTGGATTTTTTATTGGGAAACATTGACCAGAACATTTCAAATTGCTGTAACAAAAACAAATAATAATTCTCTTTATGAGGTATGTCGGCTTTTGCCCTTTCATCTGTGTTGGCTTTTTCTTTTCTTCCTGCCAAATCTCTTGTGTTTTCAAGAGGTTTCTCCTTTTGTACGTTGCCCACCTGGTATGTCGGGTTTGTGTCGGCTTTATTTCGGACAGAATAATCCAAGGTAGCTAAAGAACATTTTAAAATTAAATGATGAGCACTGGATTGAACTTGAATAAGCCCAGCTCGTTCAAGCCCTGCAATCGCTCTTCGCAGTTGTTGTCGTGAAAGAGTAAGGCTCTTAATACCTGGATGCGGCTCAATGAACAGCTGCTCAGCGATAGATTGGTAACTAATACCTCTGTCTATGCCAACCATACCTGTTTTGATATTCATATAAGGCTTTACTGCTCTTAAGTAAGTCAGTTGTTGAACATGAGGTAGTCCATAAAGAGCATTTAACTCATATTCATTAATGCGAAAATCCATCATTTCTTCTTTTTTCTCCCAACTGTTTTGTGTTATGTTGAATCAGGTTCAATATAACAAGAATGCTCGAATTGAGTCTTAATGCTCTAATCGAGTAACTTAAATAGCAGATTAACACATTTTGATATCCTGTCAATATCTGATATCATAGTTTTTAAGTAATTTTTAAACGTCAACGAAGATGAGTATTAAAGAGAAAATTGGATTAAGGATTAGGCAGGAACGAACTGCAAAGGGACTCACGAGAAAGGCTTTGGCTGAGCTAACCGAGCAACTTAATGTTTCCCGCATTAATAATTATGAGCGCGGTGACAGAGCTCCTGGACCTGAAGAAATCAAATTATTGGCCAAGGCCTTGGAAGTATCTCCTTCGTTTTTAATGTGCCTGTCTGATGACCGTCAGGGGAAACCTTCTAAAACTCCAGGCTTAGGCGGATTAATACCTGTTCTTGATTATAAGCAAGCTTGTAATCCGGTGTTAACCATTCAGAAGATGAAAGAAGAGGACTATTCGGAGAAAGTCGATTTAGTTCCTGTTGGTTCTGCACTGCAAGAGCGTATTGGACCCAATGCATTTGCTTTAATTGCTAAAGATGAGAGCATGGTTCCTGAGTTCAGACTCCATGATATTCTTATTATCGATCCCGATACCATCCCTAATCCTGGTGATATTTTGGTCGCCAAGCTTGATAGTGATGAACATGTGATTGTTCGTAAATATAAGCAATTGTCTGCCTCCAAATCTAACCCAGAAATTGAGTTGATTGCCTTAAATCACGACTGGGCAGGAGTGAAACTTCATGCTGATGTAAGTGATAAATTGGTTGGTACAGTTGTTTATTTGATGCGTGAGCTAAAAGGTATTGAATAATTGAAAAGAATAAATCTAATTGATTATCCTAAATTATATTCTCAGCATCAAAGGGAAAATTACATGACAGTAGTGGCTTACTAGAATTAACACCTAAATAATCGGTATATCTGGATGAGTTAATTATTGATTATCATTATTCATTACTTATAAACATCAAAAACCAATCCCATAACTTATGAGAATTAGTATCATTAAGATAGATCTCCCCCTTTATCACCCTTAATAAAAACAAAGGACTAACTTCTAAAAGTTCTGCCAAAGACCTTAAATCATACTCACTATAGGTCAGCAGGAATTCAATCAAGTGCTTTTGTGCTTTCTTGTTACAACCAACCTGTAAATCAACTTCAGATATTTTAAAAACTACCAAACATCCCATGTAAATGCTCCAACCTGATCTAAAATTAACGACGTAAGCAGTAAATCACATGGGATCAAACTAAAAAATTAGTTTTTTTCTCTGCAAATTTCTTCTATAAATTTCTTAACTAAAATGCATTTTTGGTCAAACAATTGACAACAAAATCAGATAAAATCCTCATCCAATTTTGTATTTCACCTGCACAAACCCAAATCATAGGAATGAGTTTCTACATGTCTTAATTCTGCATCTTACAACAATCCCCCAAACAAACTTATAGCCCTATTTGCGTGGATTATTTTTAAAGAAAATACAACACAGCACTTGGTATGATCTTAATTGTGCAGGAGGAGTTGTGCTGTCTTGGCCGCATGCCAACTCAGTGGAGCAAACCATGCACGGTCCGATTTTGATTCTGGGGCTTGCCTATGTTGGGCTATTGATAATAACCTGACTCGTCAAGTATCTGCCGGTGAGCCTCTATTTATTGCTGGAGGCAAAGGACTTGTTTCAGGAGTTGTAAATATCAGTGCGGCTCTTTTCTTAGGGGCAACATCACCCTCATGGCTACCTATCAGTTATGCATTATTAGTTGGCTATATAG
Organism: Pseudomonadota bacterium; assembly: GCA_020051095.1. Classification (GTDB taxonomy): domain Bacteria; phylum Pseudomonadota; class Gammaproteobacteria; order Legionellales; family Legionellaceae; genus JAFIFT01. Next base: position 6,459 of record JAGVJN010000027.1, read on the forward strand.
GTTATGGAGTAAGTCTGGTCTTATTTGTTCTAGCTTTACGAGGCCATCAACATAAGCATGATTTTTCTTGGGGGGGGTGAAGAACCTCATGCTCGTGTCCACCACGATACTCTAAAACACTCACATCTCTTACCCAGATACTCACCACAGACACGATTATAAGTAAGTGATTTGGTATAAACACTTTTTTACTTACGCTGAAAAATAAAATAAATAAACTGTTGTTCATTCCCTGCAGGAGTCACATGATTTTCAAGTTGGTTTTCTAGTAAAATGAACTCGTCACCAAATTCCTTCTGTATGGAGACAGTATCATATTGCACAATATCAAGACCACTGCATTTTTTAGGACCATCTTTTGAAAAAGATGCAATAATGACATAGCCCCTTGGTTTTATAGTATTTTTCAAAACGCTTAAATATGATTTTCTTGATTTTTCTTCGTTAAGGAAATGGAAAACAGCCCTATCATGCCAAATATCATAAGTATGGCCAGGTGTAAACTGAGTAATATCATTTACATACCACTCCACTTGGGTAGCCCGGTTTGCAAGTCTTTTTTTTACATACTCAATTGCTCTATCTGAAACATCAAGAACCGCAACTTTGGAGCATCCTAAGTTCAATAAGTGATCGACCAGTAAAGAAGCACCTCCTCCTACATCAATAATTCGGGATTGAAGACCACAGAAACTCTGAATGAGTTTTATTGACAAAGTAGGTTCTCTTTGAAACCAACTCACGCTTTCTGGGCTTTTATTTGTATAAATATCGTCCCAATGCTGTTTATTATTCAAGTTATCCATTTAATTTCCTGCAAATATTTATAAAAATCTGGTCTTATTAGGTACAAAGCCTAACCCTAATTTATGCTATTTTCCTTTAGTCGCTTTAATAACGACGAACCCCCTCTCTCCGAAACCCAGCCTAACACGCTCTTCTTGAATTATATTTTTAGGTAAGGCAAGCAGTGTTTGATAATATTCTTTCTTATAAAAACCCACCCGGGTTTGGCTTGATTATTTATTCCGATGGCTGATGATTATGACCACCATCTCCTCCAAAACCTCCATTATATCCACTTTCTGGATGATTTTCTGTGGATGTGGATTGTGTAGATGCACAAGATATTAGTCCCAATCCTAAACAACAAATGCTTATTAAAAAGAATAATCTAAAATTGTTCATTATGCTCTCCCTCTTCGCTTGATTTTAATTGTTTTAATAATTCCATTAATTTTAAGGCATCATTTTGGGTAATTGGTTTTACTGCATATGTTTCTGGACCGTGATTCATTTTGTCTCCGTGAATCTCTTTAGCAAGAATGATTATAGGTGTTGATTTATTGAGCTCTGAATCACTTTGGATGCGCGATACGAGCTCTCGATAATTAAACCCGCCAGCCAAATTTCTATCAATTAAAATAAAATCATAACGTCTCATTAATGACAATTCTAACCCAGAATGAGCATCCCAGGCCATATCGACACTGTGGTTTAATTGCTGCAGTTGGGCACGAATACATATTCGCTCGCCAAGCGAATCATTCACAATCAATAATGATAAAGAATTATCCATGTTTAACCTTACTCTATGAATCGACTCACTATCTCTTCTAATCACTAGGCCTCCTGAATCTCAGAATGGCCTTTATGAGAATTCAACAGTCGCAATCCATTAGCTACCACAATTAAACTAGCCCCCATATCAGCAAAAACGGCCATCCAAAGGGTTGCGACTCCCGCAAGCGCTAAAATAAAAAATACCCCTTTAATGGCAATGGATAAGCTGATGTTTTGGCGAAGAACTCGGGCGGTATTGCGGCTTAACTCGATGTATAGAGGAAGCATGGCTAAATTATCATTCATTAATGCCACATCCGCTGTTTCTAAAGCAGTATCGGTTCCCTTACCCATAGCAAAGCTAATACTTGCTTTCGCTAACGCAGGCGCATCATTAATGCCGTCCCCGACCATCCCCACATTTTTATATTGTTCCAATAAGTGATTAATGGCTTGTAATTTATCGGTGGGCAACACATTGGTTTTCACCTCATCAATACCCACTTGTTTGGCAATCGCGTGAGCGGTTACTGCATTATCACCCGTTAGCATCGCAGTTTTTATGCCTTGCTCATGGAGTTTTGCGATGGCCCATTGACTCGTCTTACGAAGCGTATCGGCTACTGCAAAAAGGGCAAGTACAGTCGTATTATTACTTAAAATAACCGTAGTTTTTCCCTCTTCTTCCAATTGTTTAAGAATTTGTTCTATCTCAAGCGAACAGACTCGATTGTCTTCAGCAAGTTGGTGGTTGCCCACAAAATACAATTTCTGTTGCACTAAGCCTTTTACACCGCGTCCCGGTAGTGCTGAGAATTGTTCCACCTCCAACAGTGGGGCATTGGGTTGTTCTTGTTGCCAATACGATACTAAAGCATGGGCCACAGGATGTTCTGAGTGACTATCAAGGCTTGCAGCCAATAAAAGTAACTCCTCCTCAGTTTTACTCTTATCATAAATAATAAAATCAGTAACCACAGGTTTACCTTCGGTTAAGGTACCGGTTTTATCCAAAGCAATTAATTTTAAGCGATAGCCCGTCTCTAAATAGCTTCCCCCCTTAATCAAAAGCCCGTGTTTCGCAGCAGAAGCTAATCCACTGACCACCGTGACAGGAGTTGAAATGACCAAAGCGCAGGGGCATGCAATCACCAATAAAGTGAGCGCTTTATAGAGCCAATCATAAAAAGGATAACTAAATACCAAAGGAGGAATGAGCGCGATAAGAACCGCGATGAGGACCATAATCGGCGTATAATAGCGTGCAAATTGGTCAACAAAACGTTGCGTAGGTGCACGTTCTGCTTGCGCTTGCTCAATAGCCTTTCCAATTTTCGCAAGCAGTGTATCTCCAGATGCTTTAGTGACTTTCACCTCGAGTGCACCATGCTCATTTAGAGTACCTGCAAACACAGCATCATCAATTTGTTTCGTCACTGGCATGGACTCACCTGTAATGGGTGCTTGATTCACGGTGCTCTGTCCTGAAACCACTACTCCATCCAGCGGAATACGCTCTCCAGGTTTTACTTTAAAAACAGCTCCTGGTTGCACTTTTTCTATAGGTAAAGAAAGCCATTGCCCATTATCCTGTTTTATAAGCGCAACCTCTGGTGCAATTTGCATTAAACTGCGAATAGCAAGCCGTGCTTTGTCTAAAGAATAGCGCTCAATACGTTCCGCCAGCGCAAACAACACAGTCACCATGGCAGCCTCAGGCCAAGCACCAATGAACACCGCACCGACTATAGCAATCAGCATCAAGCTGTTGATATTCATTGCCTTAGTACGCAGTGCCAACCAGCCCTTTTTAAAAGTAGGAGGCCCACTTAATGCAATGGCCAGTAAGGCAGGGATAATAGTCCAGGTTGAAAATTCAGAATCCAGGTAATAAGCCGCCAACTCTGAAAAAAGTGCCAAAATGCCGGCTAATAAAATGATTTTCCAAGAAACATCAGAAACAGGCAGTGCTCCTTCTTTGGTTAAATGAGCACTGCCTTTAGTACGTACACTCATCCCTAAGGCTTCAATGTGCTGCTGCAACGAATCAACAGCAGAAAGCCGATGATGTATGGTGACTTCTTCTGCTATAAAGTTAAATTCCAAATGTTCAATTTCAGGCATGTCTTTTAATTGTTTTCGGATAAGCTGCTCTTCTGCTGGACAATCAAGGCCAGCCACAAAAAAGGTGGTTGCTGTTAATGGAGTTGTCATCGTAATTTCCCACATTGTCCACAAAATTTAGCGCCCGCTGCAACTAGAGCGCCACAGGCACATAGGGTATTTTGTATTCCTTGGCCGCACTGGCTGCAAAAACGAGACCCTGGGGCATTATAGTTTTGGCATTGGGGACAGCGAATTCCTTGAGATTCATTGTTGGGCGATTGAATCGTATCATGGTTCTTTTGGCCACGATGCGAGTTGCGGTAACCGCCATGATGACTATTGATAACAGTTCCAAAAATTCGTTTTAAAAAGCTCATGTTAATTCTCCATCTCTTCATCTTCAGTAAAATGCTTTAACAAATCATCGAGAATACAACGCACGTGTGTATCAAAAATGCGATGATAGATATGCTTTCCTTCCCGCTGAGCCTCAACAAGACGAGCCGAGCGCAAAAGGCTTAAATGATGACTGGTCAAGGGAACTGAAAGGTGTAATTGCTCAGCCAATTCAGACACTGATTTTGGCCCATCAAGACAGGCTAAAAGAAGTTTTAAACGATTGGCCTCGCCCATCAGGTGTAGGGTGTCACTTAAGGCAATGATTTGGTCTTGCGTTAGCATGATTAGTTCAATAGTTAAATAAGTATTTAACTATAAATATAGATAAAGAATAGTATTTGTCAATAAACACCCTGTTAAACATGAAACAAACCATGATGTTGTTTGCTTTTAAAAAGAAGAAAACGAAGCACTATTCTTTTATCTCTTTCCTCGGCTCACCCTTTTTTCGACGCTCATGAAAGACATAATATAAACCCGGTAATACCAATAAGGTCAGAAAAGTAGAAGAGATAATCCCGCCAATTACCACAGTTGCAAGGGGTCTTTGTACTTCAGCTCCAGTGCCTGTTGCAAGTGCCATAGGCACAAAACCTAATGAGGCGACTAAAGCGGTCATTAATACCGGTCTTAAGCGCGCTAATGATCCTTGCAACACCGCATCTTTTAAATAGAACTTCTTCTCGTCATGGAGCTTATTAATAAAGGTAATCATCACCAAGCCATTGAGTACGGCAACACCCGATAAGGCAATAAATCCAACACCTGCAGAAATAGATAATGGGATCCCACGCAACCACAAAGCAAAAACACCACCGGTTAGTGCAAGAGGAATTCCACTAAACACCAAGAGTGCATCCCTTACCCTGCCAAAACTCATAAAAAGTAGTAAGAAGATGCCCACTAGCGTGATGGGGACTACGATTTGTAATCGCTGAGAGGCGGATTGCAGCTGTTCAAACTGGCCGCCCCAAGTGATCCAATAACCAGAGGGTATTTTAACGTTTTTATCAATACGAAGCTTAGCTTCATTCACAAATGAGCTTAAATCCCGGTTTCTCACGTTTGACGTAACCACCACTCGACGCTTGCCAACCTCTCGACTGATTTGGTTTGGACTTTCGCTACGTACCATTGATGCGACCTCACTGAGTGGAATAAAGTGCTGCTCCCCATCTTTAGCAATAGGGAGTGGAATGAAGATTTGACGCAATACGTTCGGATCGGTTCGTAACGATTCAGGCAAACGCACCACAATATCAAAACGCTTATCCCCCTCAAAGAGCTCCCCGCCCTTCTTTCCTCCAGTAGCAATGACAATCGCATCTTGAACCGTACCAATTTGTAACCCATATCGCGCCAGGGAATCGCGATTAATTTCAATAGTTAAAAGGGGCAATCCACTGACTTGTTCCACTTTCACATCAGCAGATCCTGGTATTTGTTTTAATTGAGTACTAATCGCCTCTGCTGTTTTGAGCAACGTATCCATATTATCACCAAAGACTTTTACTGCCACATCACTACGAACCCCTGAAATGAGCTCATTAAAGCGCATTTGAATGGGCTGGGTAAACTCATAATTATTCCCAGGAATTTGTTTTACAGCGTTTTCAATTTCTTGTACTAATTCCTGTTTTGTTTTTTTAGGATTAGGCCAGTCTTTGCGTGGTTTTAACATAATAAACGTATCAGCCACATTCGGCGGCATGGGATCAGTGGCCACTTCCGCAGTCCCTAATTTGGCAAAAACAATTTTTACTTCAGGAAACTCTCTGACGCGTTTTTCGACTAAATCCTGCATGGCAATTGCCTGTGTGAGGCTTGTTCCTGGAATTCGCATCGCATGCATGGCAATGTCGCCTTCATCAAGGCTTGGAATAAACTCCCCGCCTAAACGAAAGGCAATTAATAAACTAATAACCACCAAACCAAGAGCCACACCGATGACCGTTTTTCGCGCATGAAAACATCGACGTAATACTTTGGCATAACCTAAGGAGAGGAAATGCACTAAAGCATTTTCTTTTTCTTGTAAGTGTCCACGTAAAAAAATAGCAATAGCAGCTGGCACAAAGGTTAATGCAAAAAGCATCGAGGCTAATAACGCAAGAATCACTGTTTCTGCCATGGGTAAGAACATTTTCCCCTCAACACCAGTCAAGGTGAGAATGGGCAAATAAACCACCGTAATAATAAACACACCAAAGATACTGGGTCTAATCACTTCAGTGGTTGCATGAGAGATAACCTTTAACCGCTCCTCCAGATTTAAAACGCGCTTGAGCGCGTGCTGTTTCTCGCCCAAGTGTTTGATGCAGTTTTCAACAATAATGGCCGCTCCATCGACTATCAAACCAAAATCCAAAGCCCCCAAACTCATTAAATTGGCACTGATTTGATTTGTTACCATGCCAGTAATGGTCAATAACATCGACAAGGGAATGACCATAGCAGTAATAAGTGCCGCTCGTATATTTCCCAGAAACAAGAATAAAATGATACAAACCAGAAGCGCGCCTTCCAGAAGATTCTTAGTCACCGTATGGATGGTGGCATTGACCAATAGGGTTCGGTTGTACACGGTAACCGCCTCAACCCCTTCCGGAAGTGATTTATTAATTTCCTTCATTTGTGCGGCAACACGCTGAGAGACAGTGCGACTGTTTTCACCCATCAACATAAAAACAGTACCTAATACCACTTCTTTACTGTTCTCGGTAGCAGCACCCGTTCGTAATTCTTTACCTAAAGCTACGTCGGCCACATCACGAATACGAACCGGGGTTCCTTCAAAACTGGCAATGACAATGTTTTCAATATCCGGAATATTTTGCACCTGCCCAGGAACCCGGATTAAGTTTTGTTCCCCATTGGTCTCAATATAACCCGCACCTACATTCGCATTATTGCGTTTTAATGCCTCCACCACATTATCCATGCTTAATCTGTAACGCACCAACTTCATAGGGTCGGGTGTAATATGAAATTGTTTTTCATAACCCCCAATAGTATTGACCTCAGCAACGCCTTCTACATTACGTAATTGCGGTTTAATAATCCAATCTTGGATGGTACGAAGTTCGGTTGGATTATAGCGCTGGCTTTCGGGTACATTAAGCTTATTGGTGACCGTGTACATAAAAATCTCACCAAGACCGGTTGAGATGGGACCTAAGGTAGTTTCAGCTTCCGGAGGTAATTTATCTTTTACCTCTTGTAAACGTTCATTAATCAATTGACGAGCAAAGTAAATATTGGTTCCATCTTTAAACACCACCGTGACTTGCGATAAGCCATAGCGTGATAAAGAACGAGTATAATCCAAATTGGGCAAACCACTCATGGCCAACTCAATTGGAAAGGTAATGCGCTGTTCCACTTCATAAGGAGAGTACCCTGAGGCTTGTGTATTGATTTGTACCTGTACGTTGGTGATATCAGGTACTGCATCAATAGGGAGGCGTTGAAAATTATACACCCCAAAAAGGGCGATAATCAGCGTGAATAACAACACAAACCAGCGATGTTTTAACGAAAAACGAATAATATGTTCCAGCATCTCTATTCCTTAGTGCTCATGGCTCGCACCTTCTTTACCAAGCTCCGCTTTCATAAAAAAGCTGTTTTTGCTCACATAACGCTGACCCGCATCAAGCCCCGAAACCACCTCGACCCATTGGTCATCCTTTTCGCCTAAAATAACAGGACTAGCTTCAAAATAATCTCCCTGTTGGATAAAGACTACATCCGTATCGTTGAGCCTTTGTATGGCAGAAGTTAAGACTGCCACCAGTGCAGTTTTCTCTTTAATAATCACAGCGCCATTCACATACATACCGGGCAACCAAATACGGTCGGTATTTGAGAGAACAGCACGCGCCAAAGTAGTTTGACTATCCTCTATACCTAAAGGCGCTATATAAGATATGGTAGCTTTCGATTCGGGCTTTCCCCCATCCCCAGTCACAATAACTTCCATGCCTTGTTTTACAAGGGGTACTTCTTTGCGATATAAAGTAAAATCAGCCCAAACAGTAGACAAGTTAGCTACCTCATAAATTGGTTTGGTATTTTGCGCAAGCTCTCCATTGGTTGCGTATTTCTGCACAATGGTTCCGCTAATGGGCGCTGTGATGGTGTAATTTTGCAGGCTTTCATTGCTTTCAATGGTGGCTAGCACCTCACCTTTAGTGATCTCTTCACCAAGGTTTTTGGTTAATGATTTGATAATGCCTGAATAGCGAGCATAGATGGGCGCCAAAGTATCACGATTGGGTACAATTTTTCCAACCACTTTTAATTGAGTTTTTATCGTTTGGCTTTGGGCTGTTGCTACTTGAATATCAGCCGATTTAAGAATACCCGCCACAATTTTTATACGTCCTTCATAAGTTGAGTAATGCCATTGATATGGTTTTCCCTGAAACTCCAATTGGATGCTTACATCAAATGAATGAGGCTCTTGAATAACCTGATTGCTTTGCAAAAAATCTTCAATTCGGTTAAAGGTAATCGTCTCTTTTTTCCCGTTAAATCGCGTCAATTGCACCGTTAATCGAGCTGCTTCTGGTGAAATAATTGCGCCATTCTGATAAAGAAAAGCACGAAAATGAGGAGGCATTTCTCTTTCAAAAATTAAAAGTTCCAGGGCAATATCGCTGTCTTTTAACAATCGTCCACCTTGAGGGCCTTTGGCAATCAGTTCTTGATGCCCCACTTCTTCGGTAGCATGCGATTCCTCACCTGCCCAAAGAGCAGAACAATTCAATCCCAATAAAAGTATAATCAATGGAATTAAAGAAAAAGTTGATTTTAGTAATCTCATTTACTCTCCTTCGAAGGATGTAATCCCAATTGCCCTATGAGTTGAATTAGCGATTTATGATAATCGGCATGAGCTTGTTGGTAGTGCCGCTCTTCCTCATATAACGTATTGAGAGCTGTTGATAGTTCAATATAGGTGTAACGCCCCATTTGATAGCCATCTTGGGCTAATTTGATGGATTTTTGCGCCCAGGGTAATAAGGAGCCCGTGACCAAATTCGCCTCATAATTACTTTGTTGCGCTTGCAAAAAGGCATTATAGGCATTTTGACGCACATCAAGGCGAGTTCCTTGAAGCTCATGAGCAGTCTGCGTGTATTGTGCTTCTGCAGTCATAATTTTACCTTGATTGCGGTTATAAACGGGAACTTCTGCAAAAGCCGACATTACAGCCGCATTACTGCCATCATCAGAAAAATGACGCCCGCCCAATTGAATGTTTAAATCAGGCCAGACTGACTTTTTAACAGCGGTGATGGTTGCACGCTTGGCCTTCAACTGCAGTTGCAGTTGCATCAGCTGTGGGCTTTGAGGTAGTTTTTTTAATAAATCAGACCAGTTCAGCGTGAGGCCAGGCAAGCCCTTGTCTATTAAAGGTTGCTCAACTCTTAAACCATCACCTAATAAACGTGCCAATTTTGCGCGTTGAGATAAGGCATCTCGCTCTGCTCTTTTTTCCTGAATACGTGCTTCGCCTAACCGTACCTGTGCCAATCGCAAATCCAACTCAGCTCCCGCACCTGCCCTAACCCGACGTTCAATCGCCGATACAATATCTTGATTCAAGCGAATGAGTTTTTTGGTTACTTGATGCCATTGTCCTGCATAAAGAGCATCAACATATGCAGAACCTACTGCCATATAAAGTATTGTTTTTTGAACATTAATCTGTGCTAAAGAGGCTAAGTAATCTGCATAGGTTGCTGTTTTTAAATATTTTAGACGGCCGCCTAGTGGGATAGGTTGCGTTATTGAAGCCGTGGTTTCTGCAGATTCATAACCTGAGTAACTGCCAGAACCACCAAAGTTTTCACCCGTTAAAGTCAGTTGCGGATTAGGATATAGACCACTTTGAATAAAAGCGCCTCTCATGGCTTGCGCTTTATCTAGTTCTGCCTGCAGCTCAGGATTATTGCGATAAGCAATCTCCAGTGCCTGTTTAAAGGTAAGCACAGTAGCAGCCCATGTTTCGTTAAAAACAAATGGTATTAAGACTGCCGTGATTAATCTTAAAAAATAATGCATCCTTTCCCTTATATAAATTTTTGTCTCAATCTACTCTTTAAATTTAACTTAATTTACAACAATTACATAGGCTTAGATTTTTAATTTCACCAGTTGAAATTTAAATTGCATGTTATTTAACTCAATGATTTTTTGAAATTCGATATTCTTGCCATAATAAATACACGGCTGGAATAAGAATTAAAGTCAGTATGGTTGCACTGACCATACCTCCAATCATTGGAGCTGCAATACGGCGCATGACTTCAGAGCCCGTCCCCCCAAATAACATGATGGGTAACAATCCCCCAATGATTGCCGCTACAGTCATAAGCTTAGGGCGCAATCGCAATAAAGCCCCTTCAATCACCGCATCATGTAGGTCTTTTATACTGAATGGACGTTGTTCTTGAGAAGCTAATGCTTCATGACGTGCCAGTGCATGATTGAGAAACACAAGCATCACTACAGCTGTTTCTGCGGCCACCCCAGCAAGGGCGATAAAACCAACACCCACCGCAACAGATAAATGATAGCCTAATAAGTACAACAACCAAATCCCCCCGATTAAGGCAAAGGGTAAGGTTGCAAGAATGATTAAGACCTCAGCCATGCGTCTAAAATTAAGGAAGAGCAAAAGAGCAATGATAAACAATGTCACAGGGGCTACTAATTGCAAACGCTCCTTCGCTCGCTCCAAATATTCATACTGCCCTGCAAAGCTTAAGGAATAACCTGCCGGTAATTTAAGCTTTTTTGCTAAGATAGCTTGTGCTTCTTTCACATAGGAGGTTAAATCTGTTCCGGTAATATCAACATAGATCCAGCCATTTAAACGCGCATTTTCGCTTCGTATCATGTCAGGCCCTTCTGTAATATCAACACGTGCGATTTCATTCAGTGGAATGGTTGCACCCGTAGCTGTCACAATAGGTAGTAAGCGTAATTTTTGTAATGAGTCGCGAATATCTCGTGGATAACGTAAATTAATCGGGTAGCGCTCGCGTCCCTCCACCGTTTGTGACACATTAAGTCCTCCGACTGCGGTTTCAATGAGCTCTTGCACGTCTGCAATATTTAATCCATAGCGAGCAGCCTTTAGTCGATTAATATCAATAGTCACATAACGACTGGAAGAAACCCGTTCAGCAAACACTGAAGTAGTTCCAGGAAGGGTTTTAAGGATACGTTCTATTTGCTCACCAAGCATCTGAATGGTATTTAAATCCGGTCCTGCTACCTTTATTCCTACAGGTGTTTTAATTCCTGTTGCCAGCATATCAATACGGGTTCTAATAGGCATAACCCAGGCATTGGATAATCCTGGTAATTGCAAGCGACTCTTTAACTCTTCCTTGATTTTTTCAAGGGTCATGCCCTCTCGCCATGCTGCCTTGGGTTTAAATTGGATGATGGTTTCAACCATAGATAAAGGGGCGGGATCGGTTGCAGTCTCTGCGCGCCCTATCTTACCAAATACAGTCTCTACTTCAGGCACGCTACGGATGAGCTTATCGGTTTGCTGCAATAATTCTTGGGCTTTGCCAATCGAGATGCCAGGAAAGGTAGTCGGCATGTATAACAAATCACCCTCATCTAAATCCGGCATAAATTCCCCGCCTAAGCGGTTAATCGGCCAAAGCCCTATGAGTAGTACCACAAAAGCAATAGCTAAAATAGTTTTAGGCCGGGTAAGAACTGCATGAATTGCAGGACGATACACTGCTGCGAAAAACCGATTCAAGGGGTTTTCTTCTTCTTTTTTTATTTTGCCACGAATCAAATAGCCCATTAACACTGGAACTAAGGTAATCGATAAAAATGCAGACGCCGCCATTGCATACGTTTTTGTATAGGCAAGAGGCGTAAATAAACGCCCTTCTTGTGCTTGCAAAGTAAAAACCGGTAAGAAACTGAAGGTGATAATCAGTAATGAGAAAAATAAGGGGGGACCTACTTCCAGTGCGGCTTTCTCGATGAGTTGCCACCGTGTTTGATTGTCCGTATTACTTTGATGTTCTAAATGCTTATGGGCATTCTCAATCATGACAATAGCCGCATCAACCATCGCACCTATGGCAATGGCAATCCCTCCTAAGGACATGATGTTGGCATTAATCCCTTGTAAATACATCACTGCAAATGCAATCAAAATACCAATAGGCAAACTCACAATGATGATAAGGGAGGAGCGAAAATGAAATAAAAACACAATACAAATAAGGGATACCACGATAAATTCTTCAATTAATTTATCATAAAGGGTATTAATAGCCCGTGTGATGAGGCTTGAGCGATCGTAAGTAGTGACAAGCTCAACCCCTTTGGGCAAACTCGATTTCAATTGCGCAAGCTTCTTCTTCACCTCGGCAATCGTATTCATAGCGTTTTGTCCCTGGCGCATGACAATAATGCCGCCAACCACCTCCCCTTCGCCATTTAATTCGGTCAACCCTCGACGCATTTGTGGTCCTAGCTGCACAAAAGCGACATCTTTTAACAAAATGGGAATACCCTTTTTTCCTAAACCAACAGGTATTGCTTCAATATCTTTTATGGATTGAATGTATCCTTTAGCCCGAAGCATGTATTCGGCTTCCCCCATTTCAATTGAAGAACCACCGGCTTCCCTATTACCTTGTTGAATGGCCTTTTTTACTTGTTCTAAAGTTAACCCAAAGGCGCGCAATCGATTAGGATCTAATATGATTTGATATTGTTTTACCATTCCACCAGCCGTTGCGACTTCGGAAACACCAGGCACTTTTTGCAATTCATATTTTAGAAACCAGTTTTGCAGGCTCGTTAATTGCGCCAAATCATGTTGGCCTGTTTTATCAACCAACGCGTATTCATAAACCCACCCCACCCCTGTAGCATCAGGTCCCAAAGCCGTTTGCGCACCAATTGGCAGGCGGTTAGCAATTTGGCTTAAATATTCCAAAACACGAGAACGCGCCCAATAAAGATCGGTGCCGTCTTTAAAGATAATGTACACATAAGAAACCCCAAAACCAGACTCCCCACGCACCGTGAGCGCTCCAGGAACAGCAAGCATGGCCGTAGTTAAAGGGTAGGTTACTTGATCTTCCACCACTTGCGGTGCTTGCCCTGGATAATCTGTTTTAATGATCACTTGCACATCCGATAAATCAGGAATAGCGTCGACCGGTGTATTCTTAATAATGTATGAGCTAAACAGTAGAATCAGTGCAGTGGTTAAAAGAACCAAAAATCGATTGTTGATGGACCAACGAATAATCCCTGCGATCATCTCATTTCCCTAGTTCATTTTGCTCATGGTAACAATGACAAACTGTTGTCCCTCTTTTCTGAGAGAAAAGACCACTTTATCGTTGACTTTAAATTGTTGTAGATCAACTTCTTTATCGACTAAAAAATCCATACGCATCGCCGGCCACCCTAATTCAGCAATGGCTTCATGACTTAATGTAATCACTCTTTTGGTAAGTTCGATAGATTGAATCACTCCTCGTCCTTGAATCGTATTACCTTGTTGAGATTTTGCCTCTTTTTTGCTGTCAAGACGCCCCAGCTCTGCTTTCAAATTACTTTCTGAATCAATTAAAAATTGCCCTGATATAACGACACATTCACCGACTTTAAGTCCCGATAACACTTCAATACGTCCATCGGATTCAATTCCCACAGTCACTTGACGAACCTGAAAACTCCCTTCCGCCAGTGAAACAATAACGCGATCTCCTTTGGAGCTGCGGATCAATGCTTCAATGGGAATACTAAGGACATTACGTTTAGGATTAACCTGTAATGAGACTGTAGCATACATATTAGGCTTTAACAGAGTGTTTGGATTGGCAAAAAGAAAGCGTATTTTAAGGGTACGAGTGGTTGGGTCAACTTGAGGATAAATGTATTGTACTTGACCTTTCCAAGATGTTCCTGGAAACGCAGGTAATAGTGCCACTGCACTCTCCCCTACCTTCACACTATTGGCTTCTTCCTCAAAAACCTCAGCAATAATCCACACATTAGATAAATCAACAATATTCATCATCTCCGTATCCGGAGTCACATACATGCCCTCCCTAACATTTAGGTCAACAACCACACCACTTTGATGCGGATAAATATCAATCAATTGATTGGCTTTACCTGTGTTTTTTAATTGTTGAATTTGCTCTTCAGGTATATGAAACGTTTGTAATTTTTTATAAGATGCATCAATAAGTGCCTTATTTTGACTGTCCAAGGCTATTATGAATTCTTCTTGAGCATTAATCAGTTGAGGAGAGTACAATTGCATCACGACTTGATGATTATTAACCACATCCCCTACCGCTTTAACAAACAATTTTTTTATCCATCCATTGGCATAGGTGTGAATGTGGCTGATTTCATTTTCGTTCGGTGTCACATACCCCACCGTTTCAATGTGCCTACTTAATGGGCCTTGCACTACCTTCGCAGTCCGTACTCCTAAATTATTAACCACCGTTGGCGAAATGCGAACCCCTGCTTCATCAGTCTCTTTACCTTCTTGACTCATGACAGGAATAAGTTCCATTCCCATACGTGATTTACCTGGTTTTGAATAATGGACTTGCGGCTCCATGGGATCAATCCAATACAAAGGTTGCTTTTGAGCTGTACCAGGAACGAGTGAATATCGCCCGATAAACACCCCAAGGATTATTGAAATTAAAATGAATCCAGCAATGAGAAACTTATTTTTATTCATGCAGTTAATCCTTCCAAATACAGCAAGACCACACGTGCTTTCATTTTCTCAATCAGCACTTGCAATTGTTCTTGCCGAATATCCAATTCATTACTGTAAGCACGCAATACTGTGTTCATCTCAACCGTAGTATTTTGATAAGCAAGCAATGAGGCCTTAGCATTTTGCTTTGCTTCAGGAAGTAATTGCCCTTGATAAATGCGCTCACGCTGTGACAATTTCTCCCAAATTGCATACTGAGCTTGAAGCTCTTTTAATAAATCTCGATAATGAATCGCGCGGTCCATGTGAGATGCCTGTAACTTATACACACTTGCCTGGAATTGCCTGTCTTGGCGTTTCCCTGGAAAAAGAGGTAAATCCACTGTAACTTGCGCTGTGAGCATATCTGAGCGCGGCATACCATTGGGCATCTGACCCTGACGAAAACCATAACTGGCACCTAATAACCAGCCTGGCTTATATTGCTCTTTGGCTAAGGCAACCTCTTGACGTGCCGCCTCAATGGTAGCCCCATCAATCAAAATTAATGGATGGCTTTTTAAACGATGTTGCAGGACAAGACGTGAGGGTGGTTTTAGCCAGGAAGGTAAGTGTTCCGATAAATTGCGTTTCGCCTGTTCTTGACCAATGAAACGACCAAGCTGCGCCCGTAATAAATCAATTTGTTGTTCGATTTGCAGTGATTGATTGGCCAAACGCGATAATTCTACTTGCACCTGCAAAACATCCGATTGATTGCCTTTCCCAGTACTGTATTGGGACTCACTCACTTTGAGTAAGCTGCGATAGATTTTTTGGTTGTCATGAATAATTTTTAACGCCTGATTCCAATAATACAACTCAAGCCAGGTTTCACGCACACTGCGAAGTAAAAGAGATACTTGCTCTTTTATTTTTCTTTGCTCTGCAGTAGCCAAGGCTTGTGTTTGTTTGGACTTAATCGTCAAAGAGCGTCCTCGTGGTAACTGTTGCTGCACACCCACCGCCAGCATAGTCATCTCATCTTGTGTAAAACTGAAGGAGTTGGTTGGAACATTAATAGCACCAGCCATTAATTGCGGATCTAAAAGTTGTCCATCGGCAATAGCTTGCTGCTGTAATCCGCATGCTTTTGCTTTAAGTTGCTGGATTTCTGGAGACAAATTCAGTGCTAAAAATTCTGCCTCCCCAATACTCAATGAATTTGCTTGGGCATGAGAATAAAAACAAAGAAAATAAAATATAATATATTTTTTTATCATTTTTTTTCACTGGTGACGTTGAGTTTAAGCCTGCGCAATCGCAGTGCATTACCAATTACTGAAACAGAACTTAACGACATTGCAGCCGCTGCAATCATGGGACTTAATAGCAATCCTGTCATTGGATACAATATCCCAGCTGCCAAGGGAACACCTAGTCCGTTATAAACAAAAGCAAAAAATAAATTCTGACGAATATTTCGCATAGTCGCTACCGATAAATGACGTGCTTTAAGAATGCCTCCTAAATCACCATGCAACAAGGTAATACCTGCACTTTCAATAGCAACATCAGTGCCGGTTCCCATCGCTATACCAATGTCTGCCTCAGCAAGTGCTGGTGCATCGTTAACCCCATCACCTGCCATTGCCACCACAAAGCCTTTGTTTTTTAATTCACGCACATGTCTGCTCTTGTCTTCAGGCATTACATCTGCAATCACATTCCTGATGCCGAGCCTATTTGCCACACTCAGGGCTGTTTTTTTACTGTCTCCGGTTAACATGTAAAGTTCTATCCCATATCGATGTAGCTCATCAATAACCATTGGAGTATTTGATTTAATAGGGTCTTTAACGATTAAAATCGAAGCAAGTGCTCTATCTATTGCTACAAATATCACCGTTGCACCTTCAGCCCGTTCTTGATCTGCAAGCCTGATTAGCTCGGGATTATCCTTTATTCCAGATTCATGCATGAAACGAAGAGAACCAATGGCTATTTGATGATTACTCACTTTACCGGTAACCCCTTTGCCGGTAGGCGCATTAAACTCATCTACAGGGGCAAAAGATAATTTCTGCTTTTTTGCGGCAGCAACAATTGCTTGGGCTAGTGGATGCTCGCTCTGATGCTCAAGAGAGGCAGCCATTGCGAGTACGTCTTGTTCATTGAATGCGTCAGTGGTGACAATACGAGCCAGTGTGGGACGCCCCTCAGTTAATGTTCCTGTTTTATCCACAACCAGCACATTGACTTTCTCTATCTGTTCCAAGCCTTGGGCATTTTTAATCAAGACTCCTTCTCGTGCGCCTTGTCCCACGCCAATCATAATCGACATCGGTGTTGCTAAACCTAGAGCACAAGGACATGCAATAATAAGGACCGATACTGCAGCAATCAAACCATAACTGAATGAGGGTTGTGGTCCAACTAAAGCCCAAATGATAAATGCTAAAATAGCAATCAAGATAACTATAGGTACAAACCAACCCGAAACATGATCAGCTAAACGGGCAATTGGTGCACGGCTTCGTTGTGATTCACTAACCATCTGCACTATCCGTGAGAGCATGGTATCGCTTCCCACATGCAAGGCTTTCATTACAAAGCTTCCCGTTTGGTTCATCGTAGCACCGATGACTTTGGCACCCACCTCTTTGCTAACGGGCATCGGCTCACCCGTCACCATCGATTCATCAATGTAGCTTTGCCCCTCCATCACTTCACCATCTACTGGTACTTTTTCGCCAGGGCGTACGCGCAATAAATCACCCACTTGAACTTTTTCCAGTGAAATATCTTCTTCAGTACCCTCTTTTCCAATGCGATGGGCTGTTTCCGGAGATAAACTCAGTAAGGCACGAATTGCACTTCCAGTTTGCTCCCGGGCTTTTAGCTCAAGAACCTGTCCCAACAGAACTAAGGTCGTAATAACTACAGCGGCTTCAAAATAAACAGCAACATGTCCCTTTGCTGATTGAAATGCGACTGGAAACAAGCCAGGTGCTATGGTTGCAACCAAGCTATAAATCCAAGACACGCCAATACCCATAGCAATTAAGGTAAACATATTCAGTTGACGTGTTTTAAGGGAATAATATCCACGTTGAAAAAAAGGCCAGCCACACCATAAAACTACCGGTGTCGCTAAGATAAGTTGCAACCAAGTAGATAATCCTGCAGGAATAGTATGTGCTAGAAAATGACCGCCCATCTCTAAGAGAAACAAGGGTAACGTCAAAATTAGTGCTATCCAAAAACGGCGCCTCATATCCAGATACTCTGAACTGACTTCCTCCTCAAGGCTCACCGTTTCTCGCTCTAAAGCCATTCCACAAATAGGGCAATTACCAGGTCGATTTTGGCGCACCTCTGGATGCATTGGACAAATATAAAAACCACTCGACTCTCTTAGCTGTGCATCTTTTGGTGTTTTAGCCCTATTGCAGCAAGAAGCAGGCTCTGTTTCTGACACGTGATGTTTTGTATGATGCGGATGATGGTTATCCATAATGCACCTATTCGTATTTTTTTAATAATTCAATGATTTCATTCAATTTTTGGTCACGCATTACCTCATCACTTAATGTGGCAATATGACCCAAGCAACCCTTAATGTGAGTATCTAAGACACTTAGCTCAATGGTTTTTAAAGCACTGCGAGCCGCTCGAATTTGCGTTAAGACGTCAATACAATAGCGCTTCTCTTCAATCATGCGTTTAATGCCTTCAAGTTGGCCAATTGCACGATTTAAGCGATGTAATTCTTTTTCATGGGTTGTGTGATAATTCATTTGCTCTCCTATACCCCTATAGGTATATACCCTATATAGGTATATGTCAATTAATTCGCCTGCAGTATTGTTAAAAAGAATTGTTGGAAAGAACTATCTGAATTGAAATAAAAACTCTATCTGGTGTCTATGGATACCGTCACAAGTAGCCTGAGCCACAGCCAACATCTAGGATGCTTGCTCCTGGTTTTAAATATTTTAACAATTGATCAATGAATTTTTGCTCTGTGTTGAATGAATCACAACTGGGCAAATCCGGATTAGAAATATTTTTTACCTTCACCTGTCATAGGATAATCCAAACAGCTCAGAATAGAATTGAATTCAAATTATTAAAGATCTTCTCAAGCCATCACTTTACTGGCTTCTCTTTCACTCTCATCATCAATTAACACTCTAATTTTCCCTGAAATAAAATACAAAAATCCCGCACCAACTAATGCCCAAACACACAATTGATTAAACACATGCAAATAATCAGGATTCGTTAGTAAGGGATCCGTGGTGTTAGATTTAACCATGGCATTAGAAAAAAAATGAGATAGGGAAGCCGATACCCCAGAAACCATCATCCAAGTACCCATCAGGATTCCCTGAAGTTTTACAGGCGCTATTCGACCTATCATTGCATACCCCACTGGGCCAATCAGCAACTCAGCGATGGACTGCGTGACAAAATGTAGTACTATCCAGAATAAATTACTGTAACCTTGCCCATTTGAAAAATTAGCAGCACAAGCTAGAAATTGGAAAGACAGTGCTAAAATTAGGAAGGCCCATACAAATTGGGTTGTAACCGATATCTTGTATCCCAAAGACTGTAATTTATTAAGGACAAATACCATCAATGGCCCTCCTAGGATAATAAGTATTGAATTAATATTTAAAATCCATTGAGTCGGTAAATCATAGCCAAGAAACTGTTTGTCTACATTATGCTTGATAAATAAAGTTACGCCCATTGGGCCAGTAAAATAGATCATCCAGAAAACTATAGAGGTCACCGTAAGGACAAGATAGGCCATAATTTTTTGCTGATCGGTTTTTTGCCTTTGCTTAAAACCAAGTAATAAAATCACAAAAAACATGACTATACTCAGCACCGTAACTAGATAATTGCTCAATTTTGCTGAATAAAAACAAAAAATCAAGGCAGGAATTAATAGTAATATCCCAACGAGTCCAATCAAATTTTTAGTTCGCTTTTCAGCCTTACCTTTCAATAGGCTTAATGTGGTCTGGTGATCATTTAGCTCTTTCCAGCTATAGGCTAAAAACAAGACTGTCATCATATTAATCACCGCACTGACAAAGAATAAATGCTCATACTGATTTGAATGATCGTAAAATCCGCTAATAATATAACCAGCAAAAAAGCCGATATTCATTGCGGAGTAACTCCAGAAAAAGGCCTTATCTCTGCGAGAATCGTCTGCCTGAAAACGTTGTGTCAGCAAAGTGTTGTAACAGGTAGTATTGATGCCACATCCAATTAAAAAGAAACCTAAACCAATGTAAAGAAAGGTAGTGTGTGCCCATGCCAAAAATAGAATACCGATGCTCTGCATGACTGTTGTAATTAGAAACAAAACACGGTTACTTAGATACTGCCCACCCATCACTCCACCTAGTAGATGCAGAGCGTAATTAAAGGCTAAAAATATGCCTACAATGGTATTGGAAACTATACTAGAAAGCCCTAG
The DNA here is from genome assembly GCA_020051095.1 of Pseudomonadota bacterium. Classification (GTDB taxonomy): domain Bacteria; phylum Pseudomonadota; class Gammaproteobacteria; order Legionellales; family Legionellaceae; genus JAFIFT01. The sequence goes on from JAGVJN010000027.1 coordinate 26,765, forward strand.
TTGCTTGGTCAAATACAGAGAGAGTGAGGAGTACAGTACTGCATAGGCAAAGGTTGAAAAAGCTTGGTGTTAACGGCGATGTAAAAGCGCGTATAAATGGCGCAGGTTTTGATCCGCTCATTGCCGCGGGGGCTAGCAAGATTGGACATGATTCGCTCGCATCCA